>JAFRXS010000142.1 GCA_017443405.1 Clostridia bacterium
CTCTCTGCCTCGCTCTCGCGTCCTGCGCCGGTAACGGCGACGATGCCGTTACCTCCGCCCCCGGGGAGAAGTCGAACGAGTCCTCCGGGCATACGGGCGACGTAATGATAAACGAATATATGGCCGACAACGAGTCGGTCCTTTACGACAGCGACGGCGATTACAGCGACTGGGTCGAGCTTCTCAACGCTGGCGGGTCCGACGCGGACGTTTCCGGCTGGTTCCTCAGCGACGACGACGGCGAGCCCGAAAAATGGGCGTTCCCCGACGGGACCGTCATCCCCGCCGGCGGTTATCTCGTCGTTTTCCTCTCCGGCAAGAGCAAGGTCACGGAGTCCGGCGAGCTGCACGCGTCCTTCAAGCTCGGCTCGGGCGACAGCGAACTCGTGCTGTCGAACGAGAAGGGCAAGGCGCGCGACAGCGCGGAGCTCATGGCTCCTAAGACCGACGTTTCCTGCGGGCGCGGCGAGGACGGCGCTTTCGTCTACTTCACTCTGCCGACGCCCGGCAAAGCGAATACCGGGACGGGCTTCGGGTCGCTCGCCGCGGTGCCCGACGCCGTCCCGGACGTCCTCATAAACGAGGTCTGCGCGGGCTATTCGCGGGACTCGGACAAAGATTACGACTGGGTCGAGCTTTATAATTCATCGTCCGGCGGGTTCAGCCTTGCCGGATATTCTCTTTGCAAGGACGTAGAAGGAAGGCGTATCGTGTTCGGCGACGTGACGCTCGACCCCGGCGAATACCTCGTCGTGAGGTGCGTCGGCAGGCAGATGAACGAGGACTGGCACGACGCGGAGCGCAGCTCCGGCGACACGGTCTACGAGGACGGCGAGGGAGAAGCCGAGTTCAAGATAAGCATGTCCGGCGGCGAGATACTGCTCCTCGACCCGGCCGGCAGGATTTACGACCGTTTCACGACGGGCAAGCTCAGAGTGGGACTGTCCGCGGGGAGAGTCGGCGGCTCGCGCGTTATCTACGACGCCCAGACGCCGGGTGAGGAGAACAGCGGCGTTTTTTTTACGGGATACTGCCCCGTCCCGGGGATCACGCTGCCCGGCGGGGACGTGAAGTCCGGCGAGACGACGGAGATCGCCGCGCCCGCCGGTTATGAGATAAGGTATACTCTCGACGGCAGTCCGGTGACGGAGGATTCGGAAAGATATGTTTCCGCGATAACCGTCGACGAGTCCTGTGCTCTTCGCGCCGCGTGCTTCGACCCGTCGGGAAAACTCCTGCCATCCGACGAGGCGTCGGAAACCTACATCATCGGCAGGGACAGGGACCTGCCCGTGTTCAGCATAATCTCCGACTACGACGGGCTTTACGGCTACAACAGGGGCATATTCGCGGAGGGGCCCGGCTACGACCCGTCGGACTACCCCTATGAGGGCGCGAATTTCTGGAAGGAATGGGAGCGCCCGTCGCGCATGGAATATTACGTCGGCGGCGAAAAGCAGTTCTGCGTCGACGCCGGGCTGATGGTCTTCGGTCAGTTTTCCCGCGCGAGGGACATGAAGAACCTCGCCGTGCATTTCCGCGACATCTACGGCAGGGACGAACTGACATATCCCTTTTTCGAGGACAATGACATAACGACGCTCAGCGACCTGGTGCTCAGGCAGGGCGATCCCTACTACAATATGCTGCGCGACGAGCTCACCGTCGCCGTGCTCAGGGGCACGACCCGCGCGGCTTATATGGACTACGCCCCGACGCCCGTCGAGGTGTGGATAAACGGCGAATACAACGGCCTTTACTGGATAAGGGAAAAGATAAACGAGAGCTATCTCGAGTCGCACTACGGAATCGACAAGGACAACGTGGACGTCGTCAAGGGCGATTCCTTCGCCGTCGCCGGCACCTACGGCTCCTACCGCGAGCTTTTCCGCTTTGCCGCCGACAACGACCTCTCCGATCCGGCTAATTACGAGACGGTCTGCTCGATGATGGACATAGGCTCCTTCACCGACTATCTTCTCGCCGAGATCTTCTTCTACAATCAGGATTCCGGCAACATAAAGTGCTTCCGCGAGAGGCTCGCCGGCGCGAAATACTACTGGACCATGTTCGATTTCGACCAGGCGATGTATATGACCGCGCGCGACCCGTACGACAACGACCTGAGCGAGTTCCTCGGCCCGAACGGTCACGGCGCGGACAGGATGTTCTCGAACACTCTCATACGCTCGCTGATGGCGAACGACGAATACAGACAGTTTTTCATCGAACGCTACGCCGAGCTTCTCAACGGCGTGTTCATGCCCGACAACGTGCTTGAAAAGATAGACGCTCTCGCCGGCGCGCTCAGGCCCGGCATCCCCGCGCAGTACGACCGCTGGCATTACGTCGGCCCTGAGGAATGGGAGGAGAATATAGATTCCATCCGCGAAACCATGAGGGAACGCCGCGACATCTGCGTGAGGCAGCTCGTCTCGTACCTCGAGCTTTCGGACTCCGAGGTCCGCGCCCTGTTCCCGGACGACGCGCGGCTTTGGGACGGGAGCGCCGACGGCGGCTCGGAGGACGACTACGACGAAGACTACGACGAAGACTATGACGAAGACTACGATTACGAGGATGACGGAGAATATTTTGACGAGGACGCGGGGGACGGCTGATTCCGGTTGCAAGTCGCCGCGCGTTATGATATACTAAATTAAATAAATATGCATTCTGCCGTTCTCCGCCCCGCGGAGCGGCGGTATATCCGTATAAGGAATGATGATATGTCCTCATCTCTGAAAAAAGACCTGCGCTCCCTGCTGCTCAAACCGTCGTATATCATCCCGGTGCTGCTGACGGCTGCTCTGTCGTACGGCTTTTTCTGCGCGCAGGATTCCGTCGGCATAGACGACCTGACGGCAGACAGATATTCCGTCTGGAGCAGCGAGCTTTTCTCTCAGGGGCGGTTCACCGCGCCGCTCATGCATATGTTCCTCGGGCTGACCAGACCCGTGCCGTGGTTCCTGAACGCGCTGAGCCTTGTGCTGATGATCCTCGCGGGCGCGATAATGTGCGTGGTACTCTATGACGCCGCCTCGCGCAGGCTGCCCGCTGTAGCGCTGACCGTCTTTTCCTGCGTCTATCTCTCGTATCCGATGGTGAACGAGATCTTCGTCTACTACGGCGGCAATCTCAACACTGCGGTAGGCTTCGTTCTCACCGCCCTGGCTGTTTACCTTACGCAGAAATGGGATGAGACGCGGAAAAAGAAGTATCTCGTCTTTACCGGTCTTATCATGCTGTGCGTGACCTCTCTTTACGAATCGTTCTGCGCGGTGTTCATCGTCCTGACGGTAGCCCGCTTCATACTTAAATTCTATTATTCCGGCGACGAACGCTATGTAAAGCCCGGTAAGGCGATAGTGAACGGCCTGATAATAATGATACCCCTCGCTGCGGCCGTTGTCGCGGAGGCCGCGGGCGGCAAGCTGCTGCAGGTCGTTTTCTCCGTCCCGCCGACGTCATACGACGCGCAGGTACCCGCGTGGTTCGGCGAAAACAGCTTCAAAGAGATAGTCGAAAACTATTTCGAGGTCTTCGTTTTCTACTATATCCTGCCGTTTGAAAAATACCTTCCCGTGAGGCTTCTCGACCTCACCGTTATCGCGGTCACGGTCGCGGCGGTCGTCGAGGGCATAAGAAAGAAAAACGCGACGGTCGCGCTCGAGTATATCGCTCTCACGCTCTCGCTGTTCGTTCTCGGCGTCGTGGCGGGGCATCCGATCGCGCCGCGCTCGTCGCACAGCTATTTCTCACTGTATATCGCGTTTGCGGTGACGCTTGCTCTGACGGCCGTCATAAGCGCCGCGAAAAAGGCGAAGGCTCCCGCCGTGACGAAGACGGTCCGCTCGGTCGCCGCGGCTCTGTGCTTCCTGCTCGTTTTCGCGCAGTGCAACGACCTCAACACCTGGCTCTCCCTCGAGGTGCAGCGCTACGATTACGAAAAGCGCCTGGCTTCGTCGATAGCCGAGGAGCTCATCGCGAACTACGACCTTGAAAACAACCGCGTGGTCATCGTCGGCTACGACAAGCTGCCGGACCAGATATCCGAACAGATATCGGTATATACGGACGACCCGATAGTCGCCCGCACCGCGAACGCGATAGAAGCGCTCGGGAATAAGGAGTTCGCAGATAAGGTCCGCACGCTCATAGATTCGCCCGACGGCAGCTACCGCTTCATCCGCAACAGCATACGCCCCTATCTCGGGTGGTCGACGCTTGCTTTCGGCGACGTCAACGTGGAAACGGAGAAGTTCCTGTCCTATCTCGGCTACGATATAGACCTTGACAATTCGCCCGAAGCGAGGGGCGCGGTCTTCTACGACTTCCTTCCCGCCTATCCCGAAAAGGGCAGCGTGACGCAGGACGTAGATATGATAATAGTCAACCTCGGCAGCTATCCCGAAGCCGCTTTCAGCAGTGAAAAAGACAGTCGGAACGCCGAATAACGGAGCAGTAAAGTGAAGAAGAAGAAAACAAAAGCGCCCGAAGGCGCGCTGAAGCAGCGCAAGGGCGGCGACGACACGCTGATGAAGGCATTTCTTGCCTTTTTCGCCATCAATACCGTAGTCTGCTACATCTTCGCGATGATAAGCAGGGGCGACACGTGGACGATGACTCTGTTCTATCCCGATCCCAACCCCAAGGATCACTTCATGGATTTCTTCAACTCCATGCGTGACGCTGGAACGAGGGACGTGTACGTCGAGAGGGGAGTAATCTATCCGCCGCTGGCGAACCTTCTGTTCTTTATCGCCTCCAAGGTCGTGTCGCCGGAGGTCATAAGCACGCCCTTCCGCTACAGGCACATCATGAGCGTGGATCAGATGAGCATGATGCTCTACGTGTTCTACGCCGCCGCGATGCTGCTGTGCATGTACGAGCTCGTTCGTCACTACCTCGCGACACGCGATCAGAAGCGGTACGCCGTGATCTTCGCTATGTGCATGCTCATCTGCTACCCGACGATGTACTGCCTGGAGCGCGGAAATATAACGATGCTGTCGATGATACTGTCGATGGTGTTCCTGTTCTGCCGCAACTCCAAAAACAACGCGGTCAGGGAGCTGTCGTACGTCTGTCTCGCGCTGGCGGCGGGCATAAAGATCTATCCCGCACTCTACGGCATACTGCTGCTGTTTGAGAAAAAATACAAGGACGCTGCGCGCCTTGTGCTTTACGGCGTGATATGTTTCTTCCTGCCGTTCGCGTTCTACGGCGGCGTCAGCGGAGCCCTGCAGCTCGTCGAGAACATACGAACCTTCACGGCGGTCATAAAGTCCGGCTTCGTCATCGATTCCGTCAGCGTCGAGAACCTCTGCTACAATTTCGGCCTTGAGAACCCGATGATAGGCAAGGGCATCTTCGCGTTGACCGAGCTCCTTGCGGTCGGCTCGACCTTCTTGCTTAAAAAACAGTGGCAGAAGGTCACGATGCTGACCTACGTCATCCTCAACATACAGTCTACGAGCTCGTATTACGCCATGGTCTTCATGATCATTCCGTTCGTCCTGTTCCTCGTCGAGAACAAGGGCAAGAAGCTCGTCGCGGTCGACTGGATCTACTGGTTCTGCTTCTCGTTCTTCATCACGCAGATACCGACCCTGTACCATTTCGTGGGAACGGACGTGATGTTCAACTTCTTCTACAACGTCATGGGCACGATGTACTCCGAAAAGATCAATCAGTTCGTCTCCCTTTACCTGTTCCAGATGCTCTTCCTGCTTCTGCTTCTGGAGGCCTTCTGGGCCGGCGTCACGACGCTTCGCGCGAAGCTGAAGAATAAAAAGGCTCCCGCGGTCCCCGCGGAAGCTCCGTCGGGCGAAGAGCTGCACGCGGAAGGAGCGGTCTGATATGTCCGTACCGAACGAAGGCGCGCTCCATTTCAGGAGCTACGCGAAGATAGATCTTGACGCGATCGATCAGAACCTCGAACAGCTCAAAGCCAAGGCGGGCGACGGCGTCCGCCTTATGGCGGTCATAAAGGCGGACGCTTACAGCGAGGGCGCGGAGCGTATCGCCCGCGAGCTTGAAAACAAGGTCGATTATTTCGGCGTCGCAGTGGTCGACGAGGCCGTCGCCCTCAGGGAGAGCGGCATCAAGACGCCGATACTGATACTGTCCTACACGCTGCCGTATTACTACCACCTGCTGCTGAAATACGACATAACGCAGACGGTGAGCGCCTACGACGAGGCGAAGCTGCTGTCGGATATCGCCGTGAGCTTCGGCAGGACGGCGAGGGTGCATATCGCCGTCGATACCGGCATGTCGCGCATAGGCTTCAGCGTCGGAGAGTCCGATATCGAGTCGATAAAAAGGATATTCGCTCTGCCCAATATCTTCGTGGAGGGCATTTTCAGCCACTACGCGAGAGCGGACGAGAGCGACACGGCCGCCGCCGACCTGCAGACGGAAAAGTTCAAGGGCGTCGTCGGCGCGCTCGAAAAGGCGGGCATAAGCGTCCCGATAAAGCATATTTGCTCCTCCGCCGGTCTCATCGACCTGCCGGAGTCTTTCGATATGGTACGGATGGGCATAGCCCTTTACGGCTTTTATCCGTCGGATCAGGTGCGGCAGGACGAGGTGAAGCTCACTCCGTCGATGGAGGTCATTTCGCATATCGTCCATCTGACGACCGTCCCCGCGGGGACCCCCGTCAGCTACGGCGGCGTCTTTGTGACCCGGCGCCCCACCCGCGTCGCGACCGTCGGCATCGGCTACGCTGACGGCTACCCGCGCGCGCTGTCCGACCGCGGCAGGATGATAGTCAGGGGGCATTACGCGCCGGTGATCGGCAGGGTCTGCATGGACCTCTGCATGATAGACGTGACGGATATCCCGGGCGTCCGGCTCGAGGACAGCGTCATAGTCATGGGCTCGGACGGCAATATCGCGGTCACCGCCGAGGAGCTGGGCGAGCTTTCCGGCACCGTGAACTACGAGATAATCTGCTCGTTCAAAAAGAGGGTCGCGAGAGTCTACTACCGCGGAGGGAAGCCCGTAAATGAATAAGGAAAAAACAAGGATAGGCGTGCTCGTGTCCGGCGGAGGGACTAACCTGCAGGCACTCATCGACGCCGAAGCGGCGGGGATCATTCGCAGCGGAACGATAGCCGCCGTCATATCCAACAACCCGGACGCCTACGCGCTCAAAAGAGCTCAGAACGCCGGCATAAAGACCTTTGTCATACCGCGCGCGACGCCCGGGGACAGGGAGGTCTTTGAGCGGCGCCTTGCGGAAACGCTCGACGAAAACGGTATCGAGCTCATCGTCCTCGCGGGCTTCATGTGCATACTGTCCGCGCAGTTTACCGACGCAAGGCCGGGAAGGATAATAAACGTCCACCCGTCGCTGATACCGTCGTTCTGCGGCAAGGGCTATTACGGTCTGCGCGTGCACGAGGAAGCGCTCAAAAGGGGAGTCAAGGTCACGGGGGCTACGGTGCATTTCGTCAACAGCATACCCGACGGCGGGGAGATAATCTTCCAGAAGGCAGTCGGGGTCCTGCCGGACGATACGCCCGAAAGCCTGCAGCTCCGCGTTATGCGCGAGGCGGAATGGAAGATACTTCCCGAGGCCGCCGAAAAGGTCTCGGAGAGCATACAGAAAGAGAAAAACGCATAAGAGGGGAATCGGAAATGAAAAAAATGCAGATATCCGAAATACTCGGGGGCAATCCCTACGTCGGAAGAGGCATCGTCACGGGCACCGCGCCCGACGGCAGACGCACGGTCAGCGCGTACTTCATTATGGGCCGCAGCGCGAACAGCCGCAACAGGGTCTTTTCGCTCGACGGCGGCGTTCTGAGGACGGTCCCGTTCGACCCCTCGCTGTGCGCCGATCCTTCGCTGATAATCTACAACGCGGCGAGAGTCTATGAGGACAAGCTCATAGTCACGAACGGCGACCAGACCGACACGATCTACGATTATCTGCGCTCGGGCAAGAGCGCGGCGGACGCGCTCATGACCAGGGGCTTCGAGCCCGACGCCCCCAACTACACGCCTAGGATAAGCTCGGTCACGAATATCGTCGACGGCTGCTTCACGCAGAGCATCTTAAAGACCGACGACGGCGGCGACACCTGCAGCAGATACTTTTTCAGCTATTCCGCGCAGCCCGGCGCCGGCAGGTTCATCCACACCTATATCACCGACGGGAACCCGCTTCCCTCCTTCGCGGGCGAGCCGGAGGCCGTTTCGATACCCAACGATATCGACGAGTTCAGGGAGGAGATATGGTCCTCTCTCGACAGTGAAAACAAGATATCGCTGTACGTCAGATACACGAATATCGGCAGCGGAGAGACCGAAGAGAGGATAGACAACAAGTACGCTCTGTGAGACGGCTTTTTGACAAAAAATTACTCTGCGTAATGTTCAAATGTCGAAAAGTATGTTGAAAATGTAGAAAACCCTTATGTTTTCAACGGTCTTTACGTCGGAAATCTCGTCAACTGCCCTTGTAGAAAAGATTTTTTGAATTTTATTTATACTTTCAGTCAAGCTGAAAAAACGTACGGAAAGGCGTCAAAGTGGAAATAAAAAACGTGAACGGCGGTTCCGTTATAACTGACTGTCCGCCGGTGAATCTGCCGCTCACGCTCGACTGCGGGCAGGCTTTCAGGTGGACCCGGGACGGGGAATACCTGCGCGGGGTCGTAAAAGGGCATGAAGCGTTTATAAAACAGACGGGGACGGAACTGTTTTTTGCCGGAACGGACTGTGAGACCGTTCGTGAGATCTTCGTTCCCTATCTCGCGCTCGACGCCGATTACGAAAGCATCACGAAACGTCTTTCGCGCGACGCCGCGGTCGCAGGGGCGATAGAAAAATACGGAGTCATCAGGATACTGCGCCAGGACCCGTGGGAGGCACTTTGCTCCTTCATCATCTCGCAGCGCCGCAGCATCCCGTCGATACGCACGGCGGTCGAGAAGCTCTGCTCGCTGTTCGGCGACAGGGCGGGCGGCTCTTGGTCCTTTCCCGACGCGAAAAGGCTCGCCGTGCTGCCGCCGGGAGCGCTCGACGAGGTGCGCGTGGGCTACCGCGAGCCGTACATACGCGACGCCGCCCAACGCGTCGCGGGCGGCGAAACGGACCTTGACGCCATCTCCCGCATGCCGCTCGACGAAGCGCGGGCGGAGCTTATGAAGATTCGCGGCGTAGGACCGAAGGTCGCGGACTGCACGTTGCTTTTCGGCATGAACAGGCTCGACGCTTTCCCCGTGGACGTCCACATCGGCAGGTTCGCGTCCGCGCGCTATCCCGACGGGCTGCCGGAGTGCTTCCGCGGTTACGAGGGCGTCGCGCAGCAGTATATGTTCTGCATACAGACGGGGCTTTGAAATGAAAAAAGCGACGAATAAAAAAGAAAGGACCGCCTTCGCGGTCGCAGCGCTGAAGGAGCGCTATCCCGACGCGGCGTGTTCGCTCGATTACGCCGACGCGTTTCATCTGCTCGTTGCCACAAGGCTCTCCGCGCAGTGCACCGACGCGAGGGTCAACCTTGTGACGCCGGCTCTTTTCGCCGCTTACCCGGACGCCCGCGCGATGGCGGCGGCGGACGTAAAGGACGTCGAGCGCCTCATCGCCTCGTGCGGACTTTTTCACACAAAGGCGCGGGATATAGTCGCGATGTCCGGTCAGCTCGTCGAGCGTTACGGCGGAAACGTCCCGGGCACGATGGAGGAGCTGCTCTCGCTGCAGGGAGTGGGGCGCAAGACGGCGAATCTCATTCTCGGCGACGTTTTCGGTCAGCCCGCCGTCGTGACCGACACGCATTTCATAAGGATAATGAACCGCCTGGGGCTTACAAAAACGAAGGACCCGCGCGGCGTAGAGAAGGACCTGCTGCCGCTCATCCCGCCCGAGGAGAGCGCGAGCTTCTGCCACCGCGTCGTGATGTTCGGTCGCGAGGTCTGCACCGCGCGCAGCCCGAAATGCGACGGGTGCCCGCTGTCCGCCGTTTGCCCGTCCGCGGCGGTAAACGGGAGGTAACGCGCTGTCTGTTATTATCACGTTCTTATACGAATAGTCCCCTTGAAGTCATTTGCTTCAAGGGGGCTTTTGTTCATATATTCAGGGTTTTTCCTTTTGATATCTCATTGACCCGGAAGATATTTTTCCATATCGGAAAAGTCTGTTTTATATAGAATTACATCGGGCAACTCCTTCTTTTGCAGGAACATGAGCATATAGATCGGAAAATAAGTTATCTTGCCCGCCGTTTCAACGTTGCCGCCGCAGAAAACGCAGCCTTCTTCGATGCCGTAATCGGGGTGATCCAGCACATTATCCATGGCGTTATGCCGGTAATAATCCTTGCCGGACTTGATCTCTATCGGTAAGACCTTTCCGTCTTTCTCAATAACAAAATCAAGTTCGCCGAACTTCTTGCTGTTGTAATAATACAGCGGATATCCGTGAGCGGTCAACTCTTCGGCTGCGACGTTTTCGTAGATCGAACCGAAATTCATGGACGTTTCGTGACGCAATATCTGTATCTGGATATCTCCCCCGTACTGCGCAGCTAGCAGACCGACGTCGTTGGAAAACAGCTTGAACAGATTCTGCGATTTGGATAGAAGCAGCGGGACTTTCGGTTCGTCCACTACGTTTACCGGCAGCGCGACGCCCGCGTTTTTCAGCCAGAGGAAACTGTCGTAATACTTGTCGAAGCGGGCTTTTTCTTTCAGATCCTTCAGAATGAACCGCTTGTTTTTAGAGTCCAATTCACTGGGAATGAGATCGAAGATCTCGTTAAGATACAGCCGATCCTGAGCGTCGTATTTGGATATGTCTTGTCGGTACAGACTCAGTATCGTTTGCTGTTCTGAGGCTACCTGACGCAGGTTTTCAGTATCCAGATAAGCTGAAACAGCCGCCGGCATTCCGCCTATGATAAGATATAACTCGAACAACTGCATCATACGTCTGTGGATAAAGGGGTCCACGGGCGTTTTTGTTTCGAACCAACCGCGCAGCGCGTCGATTACGTTCGAGCCTACGCCGTTGGCTATCGCAAACTCTTCAAAATCCAAAGGATACATCCGGGCGATATCCATGTATCCGACCGGAACGGAAGCGATGTCTTTGAAAACGGTCCCGAGCAGAGAACCGCTGAGGATGTAATCGTAGGAGCCCTCCTGTACGAGATACTTGATGTGAGTGATCAGTTCCTTGCATTCCTGGACTTCATCGAAGAATATCATCGTTTTGCCCGGGATCATCCTTTCGCCGAACATCGCGGACAGCCGCAAAAGGATCTCCTGCGTACTTTTTGTTCCGGCAAGGGATGTGACATATTCTGGATTCGTGATAAAATCCATTTTTATAAAGCTCTCATAATGAGCTTTCCCGAATTCTTCCACTATAAAGGATTTGCCGACCTGTCGGGCGCCGACGATCATCAGAGCTTTGTTGGATCTGTTTTTATAAAAATCTTCGATGCGTTTTGTTATTTTTCTTTGGAGCATATTCTTCCCTCCATGTTCGATCACGGTAACATTCTAACACTTATCCTGAAAAAAATCAATCAAAAAATACACTCTTCCATGCACTTTTCCATGGGAAATATGCTTGAATCTTGCACTTTTCCATAGAGGCCGTCCGGAATAAGCGAAAAAGGTTATCGGATAACAGAAAATCGTTTCATGCACAAATAAAACAGACGCCGGATTTTCTGCGGACGCCTGTTTTTTGTCTGAGCCTCTGAAATAATCTGCCGAAATATTATTTACGCTATACTTATCTTTCTCGCCTTCGAGTCGAATCTCAGCAGAACGGTGCCGGAGCGGCCGTCCCACACGGTCCCGACGGGGATCGAGTTCCCGTCCGCGTCGGAAGCTGTCGCCTCGGTCGGGACGAACGGCAGTTTTATCCTCATGCGGCACAGGAAGCCTTCGGCGGCTCTGACGTCGAGCGAGGCGGAGGAGCCGGAGCAATCGAACGAGTATACCCTCGTTCCCGTCGCGACGATCGCGGCTTCTTCCCTGATCGCGTCGATATCGTACAGCAGCGCGGTCTCGCCCGGGCGGACGGTCTTTTCGGTCACGACGTCGAGGTCGACCGAGAAAATGTCGGCGTACGTGCCGGTTATCTCGAGCGGGCGGTCCGTTATCGAGCCCTTCATGACCGCGGCGGCGAGGTAGTTGCCGCGCCTCTGCGTGAAGTGGTTCTTGTAGTTCCAGAACTTCCCGCCCGCCGCCATCGCCTGCGCGGTGAACTTGCGGAACGCCGCGGACGCGGCGTGTGAGAGCGATATCTCCGCAGGGTCGAAGTCGTAGTAGGCGGCTATGCCGGAGCCCGCGCGCTGTACGCCCGCGGCGAAGTCGACGCCCAGCAGGGCGAAGAGCCTCTCAGCCGCCTCCGAGCGGTCGCGCTTGCCGACGTAGACGAGCGTGCCGCCGCGCTTGACCCAGGCGGCTATGACCGCGTCGACGCCCGGCGAGGGCGGATCGATGAAGTCGTAGGTGAGCACGAGCGCGTGGAATTCGTCGAGCGTCTGCGGCGCGTCGAGGCAGAGGTCCATCGGGACGGGCTTGAGCTTGAGTCCGAATTTGAGCAGCGACATCGCGGGGCCGAAGAACGACGGGAAGGCGGAGCTCGCCTTGAACGCCTTGAGGAGCTTTTCGCGCAGCGGGTCGTCCGGGTCCATGCCGATGAGCTTGCGGTACTCCTCCACCTCTTCGGGCGTGTCGGGAAGGACGGTGCCCGTCCTGAGGTCCGGCTCGCCGATTATCTCGGTGTCCGCGAGCCCGCGGTGGAACATCTCGGAATCGTCCATGAAGATGCCGACGCGCAGCTTCTCGTCGTCCTCGGAGGCCGGTACGTCGCCGAGCGCCTGAAAGACCGCGCTAAGGCTCGCTCTGTAATCCGCGGGGATATAGGTCGCGTCCTCGGCGCCCGCGGGATATTTGTTGTTTATTATCCTGTTGGGCCAGGGGCAGACCTCGAACTTGTCCGATCCCGGGCAGAGAAGCGAAGCCGTGACGACCTCGTAATAGTTCTTGCGATAATCGTCCCAGCCGAAATTGGGGTTGTCCTCTATCGGGTCGTGAAGCAGGTACATCGACATGTCGCGTCCCGCGGCGAGACCTTCCATGATGCCGTACTCGAGCAGCCCCGTCTCGAACGTGCGCTCGGCGAATTCGCCGTCGTACCAGTTCGGCGTCCTCGCGGTCCCGGTCCATATCTGCGCGATATAGCCGTCGACGTCGTTTATGCCGCGCAGCAGACTCTCCGGGCTGACTATCTTCCACATCGTGTAGTTGAGCAGACTGTGCGTGGCTATGTAGACGGGCAGACGCCTGCCGTATTTTTTCATCGAATACGATCGAAGCGACGCGCAGACGCGTTCTATCGTCCTTTTGTAGAGATACGCCTTGAGCCTCGCGGCGTCGGAACGCGCCTCGGGGCTCGTGTGCGGCGCCACCCATTCGCGGCGGTAGTAATTGCGGAATTCGCGCTTGAACGCCTCCGAATAGCCCGCGCGGTCGAAAAACTCCGGCTCCTCGAGGCACAGACCGTCAACGCCCGCGTCGACGGCGGGTTTGAGAGCTTCGGTGATATAGTCGGCGAATTCGACCGTCGGCGCGATATAGGGAATGCGTTCGCCGTGCCAGATTATATTGCCGCTCCTGTCCTGCTGGCTCTCGTCCTCGTGGCTCGTGCCGTCGTATTCGCCGTAGAGGTAGCTCTGATACGCGCCCCAGGCGATGCCGGTCATCGCCACGATTTTGTAGCCCTGCTCGCGGTACTGCCTTATGCGGTCGGGGAAATCCGGTCTTCCCGCGCCGTAGACGAGCACAAAATCCGTGCCGTAGTCAAGCTGAGGCACGAAGTCGCAGCTCAGCTGCAGGCAGGTCTTCATTTCATCGTTGGATCTTATGAACGCCATTACGGTCTCCTTACAGCGTGTGCGCCTTTATCCTGCCGAAAACGTCTTTTACCGCGTAGAACGACGGCTTCGGCTTGCCTTCGCAGTCCACGAGTCCCCAGCGGGTCTCGGTCGGGCAGTCGTTGTTGCCGCAGACGTAGCACATGTCGCTGTCCTTCCAGCAGTAGACGATCGTGCCGATGACGTACTTCCTGTTGTAGAACATTGTGATGGAGTCGGTGAAGAACTTCGCCTGACCCTCGGGAGTATGGTCGTAGCCGGGTATCTTCGTCGTGGGCGGAAGCTCGCTGTAGAGATGGTTCCTGAGCTCCCCGCCGAAAACGAGCTTCGCGCACTCGAGCGGATCGCCGCCGGCTCGTTTGAGGGCTTCGTTTTTAAGCCTTTCGGGTATGCGGGAAATGAACGTTTCGGGGTCCGCGAGAGCTTCCTTTTTCGAGGAAAAGCCGTAACGGGCGAGTATCGCGCGCTTTTCCTCCGCGGTCTTGGGCGCGCCTGCGCCGATATAGCCGAATTCCTCGATGAGCACCGGTTTGCCGGTGAACGACCAGAGGTAGCGCACGAGCGCGTCGAGCATCCACATAAATCCCGGGGCGTTGAAGAAGCAGCCGAGGTACATATCGAGACCGATATAGTCGGCGTATTTCAGCCACGGCTTCATATAGAAGTTGAGGTCGGCGGCGGGACCCGCGCAGTTGTAGCCGATGAGGAAGTCGCTGTCGTGCGGGTACATCGCCTTCATGCACAGACCCAGGAACTTCGCGCCCTCCCTGACCGTGAACGGCAGAGTGAAGCGGGGGATGGTTATCTCGTTGGCTATCTGGAAGCCGCCGCAAAGAGGCCGCAGATCGTCGTAGAGGAACTTTGATATCCGCATGATCTCGGCTTCGGCGGACTCCTCGCGGCAGTCTATCCCGTGAGCGAGAAAATCGGCGGGAAAGGGCGTGACCGCCATGACCTTGATGCCGTTTTCAGCATAGCCGCGGCAGCGCTCCTTGAAGCTTTTGTAGCTCTCCGTTTCGTTTCCGTCGCCGTCGAAGGGGAAGGGAACGTCGAAACGCACCCAGCCGATGTTCCCTTCTTTGAGAAGGTCGTAATTCTCGTCCGGGTGGCAGACCCCGCAGACGAATTCCTTGCGCAGCCGCAGGGAATCATAGCTCCTGTCCGGAATGACAAAGGATCTCGCGAGGTTGGATGGCAGATACCTGAGCCCGTACTTGATCTGGTCGACTATGAACCGTTCCATTCGATACCCCTCTTTTTCTCATTTTCTGTATAGTCCGATAATATCACAAAGCCGGGAAAAGTTCAATACGGTTTTGCTCACGGGAACGTCCGCGCGACGTGAAATCGTTTTCTTGACTTACATTCTTATTTATGATATGAAAAAGGCAGAGGTGAAGCAACGTATGTTTTTCGATCTTAACAGGCGCGCCGCGTCGTTTTATTATAACGGAGACTTTGTTGAACTGATCCCGGCGCGGATGACGCGCAAAGGAAAAAACTATGAAAAAACGCTGCCGGACGGGCTGACGGCGATACTCGAAATCGATGATCCCGCGGAAAACGCGCGTTATCAATTGCTGCGCTTCGAGAACAGGGGATCGGCGGATTCGGGCGAGATATCCCGCGCGCGCAGCCTCGACCTCGTCCTGCCGGCGGACGGCGTCGCCGTCTGGGAAAGCCTGAAGGGCGATTCCTGCGGCAGCGAGAGCTTCAACCCGCTTAAAAAGAGCTTCGCGGTCGGGGATACGCTGCGCGTCGAGCCGAGAGGCGGCAGGCCGTCCGATACCTGCGCCTTCCCGTTCTTCGACCTTTCGCTTGACGGGCGGGCGGCGACCTTCGGCGTCGGCTGGAGCGGGCAGTGGGTCCTGGAGCTTGAGCGGACGCGATCGCGGTTCCGCGCGCAGGCGGGGCTCGCGGCGGCGCAGACGTATCTCTGTCCCGGCGAGGCGTTCCGCGCGGCGTCGGTCCTGTGGCTGGCGGGAGACAGCGTGCCCGAGACGCGGCGCGCTTTCCGCCGTCTGATGTTCGACCGTTTCAGTCCTCATACGGCGGACGGCGCGCCCGTGACGATGCCTGTCGCCGAGACGAGCTTCGACCGCTATTTCGGCAAACGCGCGGACTGGGCGACCGTCGAGGGACAGAAAAGATGCGCCGATATCGCCGCCCGGTGTCATATGGATACCCTGTGGCTCGACGCCGCCTGGTTTAAGGACGGCTTCCCCGTCGGCGTCGGGAATTACAGCTTCGGACCGGGCTTCCCGGACGGTCTTTCGCAGGTCGGCGAATACGCGCACGCAAAGGGGCTGCGCTTCGTGCAGTGGTTCGAGCCTGAGCGCGTCAATTGCTACAGCGAGACCTACCGCGATCACGCGGACGAGGTGATCGTCCCGAAAAGCAAAAATACCGTCGACTGCCTGCTTGATATCGGCAGGGATGAGGTCCGCCGCAGGGTGACGGATATACTGAAAAAGATGATACGGGAGCATCGCCTCGACGTTTACCGTCAGGATTTCAATATGTCACCGTCCGGCTACTGGGACGCAGAGGACGCGAAACACCCCGGCAGACGCGGCATGACCGAGATTCGCTTCGTCGAGGGGCACTATAAAATGTGGGACGAGATACAGTCGGAGTTCCCCGGCGTCGTGATCGACAACTGCGCGAGCGGCGGCAGACGCATAGACCTCGAGACCTGCCGGCGCGCGGTGGTTCTGTGGCGCAGCGACACCGGCTGTTCGCCCGTGACCCCCGACCGCCCGGGCGACGTGTGGAGCCAGAACCACATCCTTGCCCTTACACGCTATCTGCCCTACCACGCAAGCGGCAGCTGGACCGCGGCGCCGTACGACGTGCGCTCCGTTTTTTCAGGCGGTATCGTGATGAATCTCGACGTTTTCTCCCCGGATTTCGACGCGGAGGCGGTGATACCCGCCGTAGACGAGTGCGAACGTCTGCGCGAATACTGGTACGGCGATTTCTATCCGCTGACCGAGCCGGACAACGCCGCCGATATATGGGCGTCGTGGCAGTTTTCGCTCGGGGACCGCGGCGTGATATACGCTTTCCGCCGCGGGGATTGTCCCGACGCGGAGTTTTCGCCCGCCCCGCAGGCGACGGAGCCCGGCGCGCGGTATGAGGTGAGGATCACGGACGAGCGTATGCTTACGGAAACGCGCGTTATGTCCGGTGAGGAACTTCAGAATATCCGTCTGCGCTGTCAGTCGCCGCGCGAGAGCGTGATCGCGGAATACCGTAAGATCCGCGAGCTGTAAAGCGAACAATTCAGCTTTTTTAAACGAAAACGGCCCGCTTTGCGGTAAAGCGGACCGTTTTTATTATTTGTTATCAGCCGGTTCAGTCGAGCTTGGCGGCGATGCGGAGGATCTTTCTCGCGTCGATCGCGTCGATCTTGCCGTTGCCGTCCATATCGCAGAAACGCGCCTGGATCGCCGAGAGTGTGTCGAGCTTGGCCGCCGCCCTGAGGACGAGCCTTGCGTCCGTCGCGTCGACTTTGCCGTTCATATCCGCGTCGCCGAAGATGTATTCGGGCTCGGTCGTGCCGGGTTCGGTCTCATCGGTGGTGGGAACGGTCGTCGGTACGGCGGTGGTCTCGGCGGTAGTCGGTACGGTCGTGGGAACGGTGGGCGGGACCGTAGTCGGGACGGTCGTGGGGACCGTGGTCGGGACGGTCGAGGGGACCGTGGTCGGCTGCGTCGTGGGTACGGGCAGCGCGGGGACCTCCTGCGTTTCGGCGCTGCCGCAGATGGAGCAGACACGGCTGTTCTGGCCGGCGACGCCGGGAGCGGGGGCCTTGACCTGAGTCCATTCGGACCATTCGTGAGTGACCATCGCGTCGAAGCAGCCTATATTATGCTCGGCTCTGAGCGGGTTGCCGAAAAAGTCCTTTTCGCCCATGTCCGCGCCGACCTGAACGCCGGCGTTGAGCAGCGGGGAGGTGCAGACGAGCTTGAAGCTGTCCTTATTGTCGTAATCCGTTGCCGCGATCCCTAGGAGCTTCTTGAAATTATAGTCTCTGAACTTGATATTGCCGTCGACGACGACCTTGGAATCCTTGAGGAAGTCGCTCGAGTGAGCGCCGTCGTCGGTGAATATCTGCGGACCTAACGTGCCGATGAGATAGTTGTTCGAGAACACGTTGTTCATCGCGAGCTCGGGCGTGAAAAGCCTCGCCTTGTTGATGCAGAAGATGTTGTTCTGGACGAACGAATCCTTGAACTGCGCGTAGTTCGCGCTGTTCTTCTGACGGAAGATTATGCCGTTGCTGTTGTAGATCGTGTTGTTATAGAGGCCGAAGTTGATCTCGTAGCCGTAGCCGCAGATGCCGCTGTAGGTCGCGTTGTCGTTGACAGAGAGGCAGTATCTGATGATATTATTGTACTGATGCTGATTGCCCCAGACGCAGCACCAGAAGAAACGGCTGTTGTCGTGCGAGTAGATCCTCTGCGCTATGACGTTCTGCGTCATGTTGTCAAAGTCTATCGCCATGCCGTCCATCGTGTTCGTGGAGCCGCTGACCTCGCAGTCCTGATAGATGCCGTTTTCGACTCTGTGGAACCAGCAGGGGGCGGTGTAGTGGTCGGTCATCGTCGCGACGTCGACGAACTGGCAGTTCTCGATGAGGAAGCCGCTCGTGTTGCCGAGGATGTAGCCGTCGTCTATAATATCGTAGAAAACGGAATTTTTGAGGGTTATGTTTTTGTTGTAGGGCTCCTCGGGAGTGTTCGCGTCGTTGCCGTTTATGTCGACGCCGTAGCCGAGAGTGTAGAAGGAAAGCCCGTCCATGAGGATGTCCTCGACGTGCGCTCCGTTGCCGCCGGTGGCGGTGCCGTCGATGGCTATTACGCTGTAGTCGCCCGCGTCGTAGCTGGTGCTGGGCTCATGGTGCATGTCGTGGAAGGAGCAGTTGAGTATGGAGAAGCCCTTCGCGACGCCGTCCTTGACGTCTATGCGGATCGCTCTGCCGTTCGAGGGGCCGGAGAACTCAATATCCCGGATCGTCCAGTACGAAACGTCGATGAACGTGAACACGAATTTGTCGTCCTGCGTCGCGAATACCGGCGCGGGACCGTCCTCGTCGCCGTAGGCGCCGATCACTACCGGTGCGTCCTTCGTGCCGCCGCCTACGGCGGTATATTCAAGAGTGTAAACTCCGCCGCGCTTGAACAGTATACTGTCGCCCGCGGTGAACGTGAGCTCGGAGATCCTGGATGGTGTGAGCCAGGCGCTGTCAGGCGACTTGCCGTCGTTGGAGTCGCTGCCGCCGACGCTGTCGATGTAGTACGTCGTTCCGTCCTCCGCGAACGTAACGAGCGCCGCGGGGAAGGCAAGTATCACGGCAAGCAGTATAGCAATCAGCTTTTTCATGTTTACCTCCGGGAAATAGTTACCATAATAAAATACAATACTATTTATAGCATATGCCGCCGCGGATTACAAGAGTAACGTGAATGAAATCCGCTCGCATATAAGGCACCGCCGTTGTGAGAAAGCACAAAACAAAAAAGCCGCGGCAGGCGCGGCGTTTTTGTTTTGTTGAACTGAATCAGTCGGCGCTGACGCTACCGTCACCGGGGACGTAGGTCGGAACGGGCTGATAGGGCTCGATCTCGGTCGTAGAGGCGATCTCTTCGAAGGTGGAGAGCCTGGCGGCGACCCTGAGGATCATACGGGCGTCGATAGCATTGATCTTGCCGTTGACGTCGATATCACCGACATAATCGGGAGCCTTCTTGTCGGGAGTCGGGAGCTTGGCAGCAAGGCGAAGAGCGATGCGGGCGTCGTTAGCCGTGATCTTGCCGTCGCAGTCAAGGTCGCCGAGGATCCAGTAATCGGGCTCGTCGGGAGTGGTGGTCTCGTCGATAACGTCGGTGTTGCCTTCGGCAGTGGTGCCGGCCTCATCAACAGCATTGTCGGAAGCCGTCGCGCCGATAATAGCTACCGCGCTGACCGTGGCGATAAGCAGTACGGAAAGGAATATCGCGAGAAACTTCTTGTAGCTTGTTTTCATGAAGAAAACCTCCGTTTGTTTATGTGTTCTGGTGAGGATGCCGCTGCGCCCTGAAAAGGGCTCGGAATCCAAGTACAAAAGGGATTATAGCAAATCCGAACGCCGATGTCAATGGTAATATTATCTTTAATTTTTAAAGAAACGTTAACGAATCGACCGCGCTTTTGTGAATAAATGACAAAAACCGCCGAAAACGCGTGATTACCGGGAGGGGCGTTCAGTGGACTATCAGTGATTCTCCGGTCATCTCGGCGGGCTTTTCTATGCCCATCACGTCGAGCAGCGTCGGCGCGAGGTCGCCCAGCTTGCCGCCGGAGCGCAGCGTCTGCTCGCCGCAGCCGGTGAGGATGACGGGAACGGGGTTGGTCGTGTGCGGCGTGAAAGGCTTGCCGTCGTCGCCTATCATTTTGTCGGCGTTGCCGTGGTCGGCGGTGATGAGCATCGCGCCGCCCTTTTCGGTCACGGCGTCGTAGACCATGCCGACGCACTCGTCGACCGCCTCGACCGCCTTGACCGCCGCCTCGAAGACGCCGGTGTGGCCGACCATGTCGCAGTTGGCGAAGTTGACGACGATCACGTCGTATTTTTCCGCTTTCACGACCTCGACTATCTTTTCGGCGACTATGTAAGCGCTCATCTCCGGCTGGAGGTCGTAGGTCGGGACGTTGGGGGAGTCTATCAGTATCCTGTCCTCCCCGGGGTAGACCGTCTCCTCGCCGCCGTTGAGGAAATAGGTGACGTGGGCGTATTTGGTGTATTCGGCTATGCGCAGCTGCTTGAGCCCTCTGTCGCTGACGACCTCGCCGAAAACGTGTTCGATGCGCTCCGGGCCGAAGGCGAGCTCGACGTTGGGCATCTTCTCGTCGTACTGCGTCATGCAGATATAGGTAAGGTCCCTGAGCTGCTCTCTCTTGAAGCCGTCGAACGCGGGATCGACGAAAACGGACGTTATCTCCCTCGCCCTGTCGGGACGGAAGTTAAAGAAGATGAAGCTGTCGCCGTCGCGCACCGGCTCCGCGTCCGCCGCGACCGTCGGGATGACGAACTCGTCCGTCACGCCTTCCGCGTAGGACTTTTCGAGAGCCTCGACCGCGCTCGTGAACTTTTCGCCCTCAAGGCGCGTCATCGCGGCGTACGCCTTTTCCACGCGGTCCCACTTCTTTTCGCGGTCCATCGCGTAGTACCTGCCCATGACGGAGGCTATCTTGCCGACGCCCAGCTCGTCCATCTTCGCCTGAAGCTGCGCGGCGTAGCCCTTGCCGGTCGTTACGCCGACGTCGCGTCCGTCCATAATGCAGTGGACGTAGACCTTCCCGACGCCGAACCTCTTCGCCATCTCGAGCAGACCGAACACGTGGGTTATATGGCTGTGGACGCCGCCGTCGGACAGCAGGCCCGCCATGTGCAGCGCCTTGCCGTTGTCCGCGGCGTTCCTCATCGCCTTGCACAGCGCCTTGTTCTCGAAGAACGTGCCGTCCTCGACCGCCTTGGATATCTTGACCAGGTCCTGATATATGACCCTTCCGGCGCCGATATTGGTGTGACCGACCTCGGAGTTGCCCATCTGACCGTCGGGCAGACCGACCCACAGACCGGAAGCCTCTATCTGAGTGTGCGGGTTTTTCGCCCAAAGCTCGTCAAGACGGGGCTTTTTCGCCGCCTTGATCGCGTTGCCGTACTCCGACGGATTGATGCCGAAGCCGTCCATTATGCATAATACGACGGGTTTTTTCATGTCGCGCCTCACTTGCTTGAATGTTATATAAGGAAAAAGGGAAAAATCTCCCGTTCGCGCAGGGCGGCGGACGGGAGATGTCGTTCTGATTATTTGGACGCCGCCTTGACGATAGCCGCGAAATCGGCGGGCTTGAGAGAAGCGCCGCCTATAAGGCCGCCGTCGACGTCCTCTTTGGAAAGAAGACCCTCGGCGTTGGCCGCGTTCATGGAGCCGCCGTACTGGATGGTCGTGGCGTCGGCGACCTCGCGGGAGTAAAGCTCGGCGAGGAGCTCGCGGATGGCGTGGTTGACCTCCGCCGCCTGATCGTCGGTCGCGGTGAGACCGGTGCCGATAGCCCAGACGGGCTCGTAGGCGATGATGATGTTCTTAAGCTCTTCCGCGGAAACGCCGCCGAGAGCCACCTTCACCTGCTTGCGGACGATCTCCATCGTCACGCCTTCCTTGCGCTGCTCGAGATACTCGCCGACGCAGAGGATGACCTTGAGACCGGCGTCTATGGCGGCGCGGACGCGCTGTGCGACGGTCTCGTCGGTCTCGCCGAAGTAGGACCTTCTTTCGCTGTGGCCGATGATGACGTAGGGAACGCCCATCGCGACGAGCATCGGGGCGGATATCTCGCCTGTGAAAGCGCCCTTTTCCGCCCAGTGGACGTTCTCGGCGCCTATCTTGACGTTGGTGCCGGCGGCGGTCTCAAGCGCGATCTGAAGATCGACGTAGGGGACGCAGGCGACGACCTCGCACTTCGCGTCGGCGACGAGGGGTATGATCTCCTCGAGAAGGGCCTTCGCCTCGGCGGGGGTCTTGTTCATTTTCCAGTTGCCGGCGATAACGGCGGCGCGTTTTGCTTTATTCATTATATATACCTCCGCAGCGTATCACTTTTCGTCGAGGCAGGCGATGCCGGGAAGCACTTTGCCCTCAAGGAACTCGAGCGAGGCGCCGCCGCCGGTGGAGATGTGGGTCATCCTGTCGGCGTAGCCGAGCTTTTCGACCGCCGCGGCGGAGTCGCCGCCGCCGATGATGGAGATGGCGCCGGACTTGGCTATCGCGTCCGCGACGGCAACGGTGCCGCCAGCGAAATGCTCCCACTCGGAAACGCCCATCGGGCCGTTCCAGACGACCGTGCCGGCGTCCTCGATCGACTTGGCGTAGAGCGCCTGGGTCGCCGGGCCGATGTCAAGACCCATCCAGCCGTCGGGGATGGAGTCGGAGTCGATGGTCTTGTACTCCGTGTCCTTGTCGTATTCTTTGCCGACGATATTGTCGACGGGAAGAAGGAAGGAGACGCCCTTTTCGGCGGCCTTTGCCATAAGCTCCTTCGCGAGGTCGATCTTGTCCTCCTCGCAGATGGAGGTGCCGGTCGTGAAGCCCTGGGCGCGGAAGAAGGTGTAAGCCATGCCGCCGCCGATGAGGAGCCTGTCGACCTTTTCGAGAAGGTTGTTGATGACGCCGATCTTGTCGGAGACCTTCGCGCCGCCGAGGATGGCGACGAACGGACGCTTCGGATCCTCGAGAGCGCCGCCCATGACGCTGATCTCTTTGCCGATAAGGTAGCCGCAGACGCAGGGCCTGCCGTCGGCGTGAAGAACGTCGGCTACGCCGGCGGTGGAGGAATGAGCTCTGTGAGCGCTGCCGAAAGCGTCGTTGACGTAAACGTCGCACAGCGCCGCGAACTTCGCGGAAAGCTCCGGATCGTTCTTGGTCTCGCCCGCCTCGAAACGGACGTTCTCGAGAAGGACGGCGCCGCCGTCCTCAAGACCGGCGACGAGAGCCTGAGCGGACTCGCCGACGACGTCGGCGGCCATCTTGACGTCGATGCCCAGAAGCTCGGAGAGCCTCTTCGCTACGGGAGCGAGGGAGTACTTGGGATCGGGGCTGCCCTTCGGCCTGCCGAGATGGGAGCAAAGCACGACTCTCGCGCCGTTGGAAAGAAGATATTTTATCGTGGGGAGAGAGGCGACGATGCGCTTATCGCTGGTGATGACGCCGTCCGCGAGCGGGACGTTGAAATCGCAGCGGACAAGCACGCGCTTGCCGGATACGTTGACGTCTTCGACTGTCTTTTTGTTGAGAGAACTCATATTTACGCTCCTTTTCCTTGTCTGCGGTAAATGGTAAATATCGTAAAGATACATTGTCATTATAAACGCCCGCGCGAATAATTACAATAGACAAATAAGCTAAACAGTATTTTAGGACGCCCGACATTTTTATGGTAAAATGTGAAACGTGATCAGCCGGACCCATAAGCCCGGCTGATATATCCTGTGAAGCGTGATCGTACGAATACCCGGTCAGATCCGTCTCGAACCGGATACCGCAACTGCGACTAATGTTTTTTTCTGTTGCGCAGCCATCGCTTTCCTCTGCGGACGAAACGTTTCAACGCTTTCTTTTTCTGTCCCGGAGCGAGGAGACGGCGCGCTTCCCTTTGACCCGCGTAGGCGTAACACATCGTCGGGCAAATAAAAACCGCCTCTCGGCGGTTTTTTATTTGCCTAAAGATTGCTATTTTAACAAAAACACCCGTATCGTTAAATTTCGTACGCTTGAATGGAAAAACTTATAACAAGCACATAATATCAATCTATCATTTTAGTAAAGTCACAATGAAATGACACAGGCAAATCTGAGACAAATCTTTGCTTTATTATGAGTTCCGCACGGTTGCTGATATTATATCTATTAGCTGTCCCTATATTTCTATCGCAATCGTGGTGACGATGAAGAAACATTATTAAATCCATCTTCTCCAGTGTATGTCTTGCGTTAGACAAAGAAGTATTCGGTGGGAATAAATATGTTAAATCATATAATTCGGGGCGATTAAACAAATCATAATCGCCGGATTCTCTGGGTAGTGTTCCTGTAAAAAAGATAGGCACAGATAATTGTTCTGTGATTTCTTTAAGATCCTTAATCAGATCACATTTGTTTCCATAAACTAATTGTAAATAATCTATAAAAACACATTGTGGTTTTTCCATCTGTGTTTTTTTTGCAATTGTTTCAAAATTGCATAGTGGGCTATCTAAAACCATCAAGCCATCTGGACTTAACTTAAACCGATTCATTCTATCAAGTACCTGTTGTTTTGACAGTTCCAAAGAAAACAACAAACACTTTTCTCCAAATCCAGAGAACTTATGGATAAGATGAATCATAAGTGTTGTTTTCCCAAAGCCCGGATTGGAAAACAAACCATATAGGCCTTTGCGAGAAAACATATAATTTGCCAATTGCTTTAGAAAATCACTATTTGCCATGATAAATTACCCCCTCAATTTATGCGGTGTAATTAAATATATCAGTCGCAATGTGCCATTTTTGGTGCAATAAAAAGGATTGCTACCTTTGTTAAGATAGCAATCCTTTTCTGGTGGACCTGAAGGGATTCGAACCCACGACCTCTCGGATGCGAACCGAACGCTCTCCCAACTGAGCTACAGGCCCAAGCGCTTAACTATTATATCATCGATTTTTGATTTGTCAACCTATAAATCATCAAAATAATCGGTTTTTGAACGATTGGGGAAAAAATCGGGTCCCGATAATTAATATTATGGTCAATATCGGCAAAACAACGTAAGGACGATATATCATACGACGGCAGGCTTCAGCCTGCCGCGCCGTCTTCATTCAAACCCTTTTTTGGGGTCATTTTTCAGCCTGCAGCGCTCTTCGCTCCGCGCGCCGGACGCGGTTGATGTGCCGTTCAAAATCGCCGTTGGATATGAGTTCCGCGAGCACGAACTGAACGTAGGTCGGCACCGTGCAGGAGTAAAAGCCCAGCCGCTCGTCAAACGCCGCAGTGAGGCGTTCCGGCAGGACCGTATAGCCGGCGCGCAGGGAAGGCGATACGGTCATCGAAAAGGTGTTCATATAGATGACGTTGCCGCGGTCCGTGTGCGAAAACAGCGTTTCCTCGGGCTTTTGCGAAAGCGAGAATTCCGACTCGAAATCATCCTCGACGATAAATCTGTCGCCGCGCGCCGCCCAGCGCAGATATTCGTGCCGTTTTGACGCTGACGCCGTGACTCCGCTGGGGTAGCTGCGGTAGGGTGAGATGTGCAGTACGTCGGCGCAGCAGTTTTTGAGAGCCGCCGAATCGATGCCGTTGCGTCCGAGAGGGAGCTTTTCGAGTTTTACGCCCGAAGAACCGTAGACCTGTTCTATTTTTTTATACGACGGCGTTTCGACGGCGTAGACCTTGTTCCTGCCCAGAAGCCCGACGATGAGATTGTACATGTACTCCGAGCCGGAGCCGATGATTATCTGCTCCGGCAGCGCGCGGATGCCTCTGCTTCTCGCGAGATAGCGGCTGACGGCCTCGCGCAGTTCCTCCGAGCCCTTGTTCGGCGAACGGTCGAGGATCGATTCGCCGTAATTGCTTATCACCCTGCGCATCGTTTTCGCGAGAACGGAGAACGGGAAATCAACGGACGCGGAGCTTTCGCGGCGGCCGGCGTGACGAACGGGCGGCGCGTCGTTTGACGGAGCCGCGAAGCCGTCGTCGGCGCGGAATATGACGAAATAGCCGCTGCGCTCGCGCGATTCGGTATAACCCTCGTCGCAAAGCAGGGCG
Organism: Clostridia bacterium; assembly: GCA_017443405.1. GTDB lineage: Bacteria > Bacillota > Clostridia > Oscillospirales > Acutalibacteraceae > RGIG2893. The sequence continues at coordinate 26,267 of JAFRXS010000142.1, forward strand.
TAGGCGTGCTCGACCGTCACGGAGCTGATCCCGGCGTCGTCCGCGACGGTCCTCTTCGACGGCAGCTTGCCGCCGCAGGGATAAACGCCCCCGACGATATCGTCGCGGACCTGTCTGTAAAGCTGGAGATAGGCGGGAACGCCGGCGGTTTTGTCGATCGTATACCTCATCTGGTTATATAAAATTCTCCTTTTTTGACTATTTTAATATCATCAGATCTATTATATACTCTCGCGTAAAGCAAATCAACAGGAGATCGGTAAAAATGGATGAACTGTTTGAGCAGGCGACCGCCGTCATGGCGGAGCTCGGCGAAAAGGCGGGACTCAAAGCCGGGGACACCGTCGTGGTCGGTTGCTCCACCAGTGAGATAACGGGTTCCGCTATCGGCACGAACTCGAACCCCGACGTCGCCGGAGTCGTTTTTGACGCGATCAGCCGGTACGCGGAAAAGATGGGGTGGCGCCTTGCTTTTCAGTGCTGCGAGCATCTGAACCGCGCGATCGTGACCGAAAGGGAGACCGCGCCTTTCGCGGAAACGGTCAACGTCGTTCCGCAGCCGAAAGCCGGCGGCTCGATGGCGGCGCAGGCGTACCGGCATTTTAAGGATCCCGTCGTCGTTGAGGAAATAAAGGCGGACGCCGGGATCGATATCGGTCTTACGCTTATCGGCATGCATCTCAAAAGGGTCGCCGTACCCGTCCGTCTTGAAAACAACAGGATCGGTGAGGCGACGGTCGCCGCCGCGCGCACGAGACCGAGGTTTATCGGCGGCGAGCGCGCCGTTTACGACCCCCGCCTGATGTGAACGGAGGCAGAATGAAAACCGGAAACACGACGCAAAAAACAGTTCTGGCTGCCCTGATGGCGGCTCTAATCTGCGTGGCGACGTTCGCCGTCAGGATCCCGTCCCCGCTGAAGGGCTACCTGAATTTGGGCGACTGCGCAGTTCTGCTCGCCGGGTGGCTGCTGTCGCCCGTTTACGGTTTTCTCGCGGCGGGACTCGGCTCCGCGCTCGCCGACCTGCTGTCGGGCTACGCGGTCTACGCGCCCGCGACCTTTGCCGTAAAGGGCGCGATGGCCCTCGTCGCTTTTTTCGGCTTCAGGCTGCTCAATAAAAAGCTTTCCGGCCTGCCGTCCCGCATCATTTCGGGCCTCATCGCCGAGGCGGTCATGATCTTCGGCTATTATGTTTTCGAGGGTTTTCTGTACGGCTTCGGCGCCGCCGCCGTGAATATCCCGGCTAACGGCGTTCAGGGCGCCGCCGGTCTGATACTGGGCTGCGCCCTCGTCAAGGCGTTTGAAAAAATCAAACTCAACCGGTCAAACGGATGATACGGCTCCGCGAAAGCGGAGTTTTTTAATATTCGTGTTCGCGGCGGTCGGGGACGGCTTTGATTTTTTTAATGCCTTTTATCCTTATCGGTCGGAAAAACCTAAAAGCGTGGATATCCCGTCGCGGCAAGCATGGCGACAGCCGCGGAATAAAATACCGGGTCGCCGGACGCGGCCTTATCTGCCGTTTTTCGGAGTACGGAGGAAACCCGGGAGTGACGCTGCGGCGTCACTCCTTTTTATATTATTTTTAACAGGAGAACTTGATTTTTTTATGAAATATTGACAAAGCGCCGACGGAATGGTATATTATATATAGGATATATATTATTTTGAGAAATCGTCTGTTTGGAGGATTCATCCCGACGGCGAAAGAGTTATTATCATAATGTCTTTTATATGATCCGGGAGGCATGGATATGGAAAAAACCTACAAGGGCTGGCAGGATTGGGACTTTAAGAGCGCTCAGCGCGAGTATACCGAAAAGACCGCGCTGCTTTCCCCCGACGGCAAACTTCAGGCGGCGGGCTGGGCGAGGCGCAACGTGTTCGACTACGACCGCAACGCCGTTGCGAAAAAGCCGCGCCGCAAGGAGTGGGACTTCTACCAGCTTTCCAACGGAGTCTACACGGTCCAGATAAGCTTCGCCAACATAACCCTCGGCGGCTACGCTTCCGCCTCGCTCATCGACCTCTCGACGGGCAAGGCGATCGCCGAGCAGATGGGGCTTTTCCTCGGCGGCGGTGACAAATACGTCCTCCCGAAACGGGGCGACGCTCCCAACACCGTCGACTTCACGGTTTCCGGCGCCCGGTTCCTGTCGGAAACGGGCGAGACGTCGCGCAGGCTTTATTTCCAAAAGGGCGATATGACCTGCGAATTCACGATGGATATCGCCCCGGGGCTCGAGAACATCACGACGGTCCTGCCCTTCGACGGCTTCCCCGACAGGTACTTCATGACCACCAAGCAGAACTGCATGCCATGCCGCGGTACGGTCAGGGCGGGCGGCAAGACCTACGAGTTCTCCGACTCCGACACGTTCTGCGTCCTCGACTGGGGCAGGGTCTGCACTCCCTACCGCCTCGTCTGGTACTGGGGCAACGGCTCCGCCTATATCGACGGTCCGGACGGCGGGAAGCACGTTTTCGGCTTCGAGATAACCTGGGGCATCGGCAGCGAGAGGAACGCGACCGAGACCTGCATTTTCTACGACGGCAAGGCGCACAAGTTCGGCGCCGTCGACGTCGAGGTCTTCCCCAAGCCCGACGGATACCTCAAAGACTGGCACTTCATCTCCGAGGACGGCCGTTTCGACATGACGATGAAACCGGTCTGCGACCATCATTCCGACCTCAACGTCCTCGTTATGCGCATGCACTCGCATCAGGTGCACGGACTGTGGAGCGGCAAAGCCGTCCTTGACGACGGCACCGTCCTCGAGATCAGGGATATGTACGCTTTCTGCGAATACGTGGAAAACAGATGGTAAACAAAAAAGAATCAAACAGGCGAAACCGTTTTCAGGAAAGGAAGTATCATCATGAAAAAAGTACTGTCAGTGATACTCGCGCTGAGTCTTTTGCTCGCGCTGGGTATACCGGTCAGCGCTGCGGATGACTGTGCGATCTACATCGATAACGGCTCTTCGATCGGAAGTTTTTCGCAGTCGAATTTTAACCTCCTGCCCACGGGCGTGACGGCGTCGGTCGACTCGTCAAGCAAGACTCTGATCGTGAATCTTGCCAATTATACGGGCGGGTCAATGTATTTCAGTATGCCGAAGGGCTATATCGCCATGGTATACGCCAAAGGCAGCAACAGTATCACGATGCGCAATGTCAACACGTGGAGCGGCGCGCTCGGCACCAACAGGAGCCTGATCGTCACTTCGGCCGCTCCCGGCGCCGTGATCAACCTCAACGGCAACTTCAGTCCGGGCTTTACCACCGGCAGCAGAGTCGACAGGGATATCAAGGTGTTCAAGGGCGACGCCATTCAGTTCAACGAGATAACTCAGGGGTCGGATCTTACCGTCAACGTCAATCTCCGTGTCTGGACCGGCAGCGACGATCCGCATGCGATAATGCTAATGGACGGCAAGCTCGAGCTTGTCGACGTGTCGTTCAACTACATCTACTCCTGCGCGTGGAAGTACAATAACTACAAGGGCTCAAACAAGGCGGTCGAGCTCGGCGGCAACGCGATGTTCTGGAACGAGCTGAACTGCGAGGATATTTCGAGCAAGACGCTCTATCTCTTCGACGAGGTCATCTACAACGCGACCTTCACCGGCGCCGCGTACTACAGGACGAAGAACGGCTACGGCGCGAAGACCGAGACCAAGAATGTGAGCCCGTACAGCGCGCTTAACGGCGCCGTCATCAACGGCTACAGCTACTCGATGTTCATGACGCCGACGAACGGCAGGAAGCTCGTCAATATCCCCGAAGCGAATTTCGCCGCGGCGTTCCCGGCTATTTCCGTCGGCGCCGCGCTCCCGACCCTTTTTGACGGCATCGGCTTCGTCGCCAAGGCGGATTGGTACGCGGACGGCAAACCCGCGACAAAGGTCGAGGCGGGCAAGACCTACACCGCCAACGTCACCATCGCCGCGCTCAGGGGGTATTACTGCTCCACGGGCGGAATGGATATGAACGCGATGCGTCCCGCGAACGCGACCTCGGTCGAGCGTCTCGCGTACGGAAGCAACACCACGAAAGCGACAAACTACGTCAAGGTCTCCTTCCCGAAGCTGTCCGCTTCCGCTCCGGTCATCACGACCCAGCCGACGGATCAGACCTCGATCGACGGCGCGCCCGTCAAATTCACCGTCAAGGCGACGAACGCCACGACTTATCAGTGGTACGCGAGGAGGATGACCTACAGCGGCGGCAAGCTGACGGCGAAAAACGTAGCGCTCTCGGACAACGAGACCTTCTCCGGGACGAAGACGGCCACCCTCACCGCCACCAATCCGGGCGTCACTTATATCAGCTATTTCTGCAAGGTATCCTCTTTCGGCTATGAGGATGTCACCTCAAACAGAGTAAAGATCAAAAGGATCGCCAGCATAAGCAGCGTGGAGATTACCGAGCTCGACCTTCCGCAGCATGGGGTAACGGTCGACGCAGAAGCTTCGACCTCCACCTCGGGCTGCACCGTCAGTGAAGTCGGCTACTACATGTTCAACAAGTCCTTCGACGTATTCGAGACGAACGATAATATCCTCATCCGCGTCGTCGTCGAAACGGACAGTAATCACGTATTCACCTCGGACGTCACCGCGACCCTCGACGGCGCGACGTACGACAGCAACGTGAAGCTCAACGAGGACGGCAGCAAGAGAGCGTTCTATTTCAGCTACAAGGTCCCCGTGCCCGAGGACGGCATCCCGGTCTCCAACGTGAGGATCATCGTCGACGAGCCCGAGGTCGGCGCCGCGCCCGATACGGATATCGCGTCGGAAGTCGGTGGCAGCGGGGGGAAAATGAAGTTCGCGACCCTTAACTTTACCCAGAAGTCGCTCACCTGGTCGCCTGCCGACGAGGCCTTCAAGGCGGGCGTCGAATACAAGCTTACGGTCGAGGTCACGCCCCGAACGAACTACGGTTTCAGAGTCGGCGAAACGACCGCGACCGTGAACGGCAAAACGGCGGAGATCTCCGTCAAGGACAAGAACAGCGCGACCGTTACCTATACGTTTCCGGCGCTGACCGCGCCCGACAAGCCGATCACCGACGTCGTCATCACCGATCTTGACGCGCCGGACGGCAAGTCCGCCTTCGACACCTCCGCCTCCTCGGCTACCGAAGGCGTCACGGTCTCGCAGGTCGCCTACGCGGACAAGGTCAACAACAGCATCACCTCCGCGCAGCCCGGCGACACGGTCAGGGTCGTCGTGACCGTCGATATCGCCGACGGCTACACGTTCGACCCGGCCGCCGTTTCTGCCACCTGGAACACGGTCGACGCGGACGCCGCCTACGGAGCGGGCGATCAGTTCCTGCAGGTCGGTTCGAAGTCATATATCTGCCAGTTCACCTACACGATACCGAACCCCGATCACGTCCACGCCTGGAGCGAGGAATGGTCGTACAACGGCTCGCATCACTGGCATGAGTGCGCCGCCGCGGGCTGCGACATAACCGCCGACTCCGAAAAGGACGGCTACGCCGCGCATATCTACGAGACCTGGGAGGTCGTTTCCCCAGCCACGACGGAAGCCGAGGGCTCGGAGCGTTCCGCCTGCAAGGTCTGCGGCAGACTCGCGTTCAGGTCCATACCCAAGCTCGATCACGCGCACGTCCTTGAGAAGATCGAAAAGGTCGAGCCGGAATGCACGACGCCCGGCATGGAAGAGCATTACCGCTGCAAGGAGTGCGGCGCTCTCTTCGCCGACGCGGAGGGCACCGTCCAGTTGACGTACGCCTCTCTTGAGATCGAGCTTCTCGGTCACGACTTCTCAGGCGAAGCCAAGCCCGACGGCGAAAACGGCCACTACGGCGAGTGCGCACGCTGCGGCGTGAAGTCCCCCGTCTACGCCCACTACGACGACAACAAGGACGGCAAGTGCGACGCCTGCGGCTACGTGATGCCGGTCGCTCCCGGCGCAAACCTCGGAGACGTGAACCTCGACGGCAAAGTCGACGCCACCGACGCGCGTCTCGCGCTCAGGGCGGCGGCCAAGCTCGACACGCTCACCGGTCAGGCGTTCACCAACGCGGACGTCGACGGCAACGGCATCATCAACGCGGAAGACGCGAGGAAGATCCTGCGCGTAGCCGCGAAGCTGGAAAGCTTCTGATACCGGATAATAAAAGGAGGGCGGGAGCCCTCCTTTTTTATTGCGTTTTGCGAATTGCGTTTTGCGCCGGCGCCTTCGGCGCATGAATTGCCTGCGGCGTGAATTGCCTTTCGGCATGAATTGACCTGCGGTCATTGCGCGCACAGCGCGCAGTTATGAGCCGCGCCCGCGGCGCGGCGTTAAGACCGGGTGAGGGCGGAGGGTGCGGGTTCAGCACATCGGTAAGTGGAAAAGCTCAGCACATAGGTAAGTAAAAGGTTCAGCACATAGGTAAGCCTTAAGGTATAATGGCCACGAAAGAGGTGGAGATTATGCCATGGAAGGAAACCGACAA
>JAFRXS010000143.1 GCA_017443405.1 Clostridia bacterium
ACTTGACGGAGGGTTCGTCGGCCGCAGAAAGTCTTGTGGATTACGTTACGAGGGTCACCGACCCGGAGCGCACCGCGGATTTCATACCGCAGAAGGACCGCATAGCCGTATTCGATATGGACGGCACTCTCGCCTGCGAGACCTTTTATACCTATTACGACACGATGATGTTCATCGAGTACTGCCTTAACGATCATCCCGACCGCGTATCGGATTCGCTCAAAAAGGTCGCAGCGTCGATAGAGCCGGGCTACGTCGCGGACGAAACTCTCGCGCGCAATTTCGCGAAGGCATACGCCGGCATGACCGTCGAGGAGCTTTACAGCTACGCCGTGGAATTCGGACAAAAAAAGACCTCGAGCTTCGAGAATATGCGCTACTGCGACAATTTCTACCTGCCGATGGTCGAGCTCGTGAAATACCTCTGCGACAACGGCTTCATCATCTACGTTATAAGCGGTACCGAGCGCACGACGACAAGAGCGATAGTCGCCAATTCGCCCATTGCGGACTACGTCACGCCCGAGCACGTCATCGGCACGGATTTCGAGGTCAAGCAGAAGGGGCATGAGGACGAGTCGTCCAATATGGATTATAAGTACGAGAACGGCGACGAGCTGGTGCTGACCGGCGGTTTCGTGCAGAAGAACCTCAACTGCAACAAATCGATATATATCGAAAGGGAGATAGGGCGCCGTCCGGTGCTCGCGTTCGGCAACAGCGGAAGCGACACGAGCATGATGAACTATACGATCGACGACCGCAATCCCTACCCCGCGCAGGCTTATATGATCGTAGCAGACGATGACGTGAGGGAATGGGGAACGCAGAACTGGGAGGAGAAGTCCGCCGAATACGCGGCGAAGGGCTTTATCCCCGTTTCGATGAAGAACGATTTCGCGGCGATCTATCCCGAGGGAATAGTCAAAGCCAAACAGCAGTACGCTCCCGCGGCGGGAGAGGAAGTCGAAACGACGCGCAAAGCGGCGTGACCTGACTGTCGGTGAGGGATATGCAATGAGTCTGCCGAAAGACCCGCTGCTGCTGATGAGCGTAGTGAATACAAGGCTTCGGGATTTCTACCCGGACCTCGACTCACTTTGCGACGACCTCGGCGAGGACCGCCGCGAGATAGAATCAAAACTGTCCGCCGCGGGCTATTCCTACGACGGACATAGAAATCAATTTATCAAAGACGCATAAATATGACAGCGTTCGAATTCGGCAACAGGGATTCCGATACCGTTCTTATCCAACCGGTCGACGATCACGACCTCGAGGGGATCGAAAACGAGGCGGAGCTTATCGCAAAAAACAGCGGCGAAGACTTCCGGCTGATCGCGGTAAAGGTAGGCGATTGGAACCGCGATCTCTCGCCGTGGGAAGCGCCGCCGGTCTTCGGTAAAGAGCCCTTCGGCGGCAAAGCGGAGGACACGCTAGCGGAGATACTTGCGCTTTGCGCCGACAAAAGCAAAGCTTATCTTATCGGCGGCTATTCCCTGGCGGGGCTGTTCGCCCTGTGGGCGGCGTACAGGACGGACGCTTTCGCAGGCGTCGCCGCCGCCTCGCCGTCGATGTGGTTCCCCGGCTTTACGGACTATATGAGATCGAATGAGATCAAATGCCGCGGCGTTTACCTCAGCCTTGGCGACAAAGAGGAAAAGGCGCGCAATCCCGTCACGGCGACCGTCGGGGACAGGATAAGAGAAGCGTACGGCCTGCTAAAAGAACGGGGCGTCAGCTGCGTTCTCGAGTGGAATGAGGGCAATCATTTCCGCGACGCCGACATGAGAACGGCGAAGGCGTTCGCGTGGGCAACGGACCGGGTAAGGGCTCGGGGATAGCGAAGCGGTTTCACTCATATAGGCGGGTTTCACACGTCCGCAGGGCCGGATCACGTTAAAAAAAACCGCCTTTCGGCGGTTATCTGGCGGACAGGGTGGGATTCGAACCCACGGTACGTTTCCGTACACCTGATTTCGAGTCAGGGCCGTTATGACCACTTCGATACCTGTCCAACGCACAATATAATACCAAAACGACGGCCTTTTGTCAAGGAGGAAAACAAAAAATGAGACGATTCAGGCAAAGTCTTGAAACCGACGTGTGAAAACGATACTCGAGCGCTGCGCTTCGGGCGCCCTCGCGCTTAGCGGGGAGGACTTTCCGTGCGCCGCGCGCCGCTGAGTTTCGTTTCTGACGGCGACGTCCCCGGATATCCGCGACCGTCTGCCGAAGCGTGATAGTTTACGGCAGGATACGAATCTCAGAGGATACGGCGAAATAGCAAAAAAGCTGTTTACCCCGGGCATGAAATACTCGCCATCCGACGCCGGGGGGCTGCGGAAAAGAGGCAGAGTCCGCGATTTCGCACGTGACGCTGCTCGAACTCAAGATCGAAAACATCACAGGCAAACAGGCT
>JAFRXS010000144.1 GCA_017443405.1 Clostridia bacterium
GATGAAATCCCGCTTCGCGGGGTTGGAGGACGGATTTGATTTCATCGGATGCGACTGCATCCGATTTCATCTGAGGGCAACGCCCGAAGATTTCAACGCGCCGACGGCGCGATTTCATTCAATTGATAGTTCGCGCAGTATAACAGCAAAAGGATATTCTGTTTGTCCATTATTCGCTTTTACGCGGAAGCGTGCTTTTTTCAGTTGAATCCGTCCTTGCGGACGGATGAAATCCATCTTACGGCGGATGAAATCGCGTCGCGATGAAATCCCGCTTCGCGGGGTTGGAGGACGGATTTGATTTCATCGGATGCGACTGCATCCGATTTCATCTGAGGGCAACGCCCGAAGATTTCAACGCGCCGACGGCGCGATTTCATTATTGTTTTAGTATCCGTTGGTATATAATCATGTCGTTGATTTGAATGTCGGAAAACAAACTCGCGGACCTCTCGATGGATTTTGCAGTTGAAGTTTTGACTCTTTGTGATGAGATCAGAGGTCATTATTCTCTGCAGAATCAATTGGAAAGAGCCGCGACCGGCATAGGCGCAAACATAAGAGAAGCAAAATATGCGCACGGTAAAGCGGATTTTGCAGCCAGGCTTCAGATAGCGCTTAAAGAGTGTTATGAAACCGAGTATTGGCTTGAACTTATGGAGAGATCCGGTATTTGCAAATCGGAGCGTACCGGAACATTGCTTCACGATTGCGATTCGATACGCAGAATGCTTATCTCCTCCATCAATACCGCCAAGAAAAACACCGCGGCAAATTGACCGATCCGGTTTTTTCCCGCTTTTATCCGCCCGCGTCATCGCAAAACGCAAAACAATATAGCGAGGTGCTCCCATGACTATCCGCCGATACACCGAATCCGATCTTCCCGCCATGATCTCTATATGGAACGAGGTCGTAGAGGACGGGATCGCTTTTCCGCAGGAGGAGCTTCTTGACAGTAAAACCGGCGCGGAGTTTTTCGCGGCGCAGGATTTCTGCGGCGTCGCGGACGACGGCGGAACGGTCGTCGGGCTCTACATCCTGCACCCGAACAATATAGGCAGGTGCGGCCACATCTGCAACGCGAGCTACGCCGTGAGCTCCGCCTGCCGCGGGAAGCACGTCGGCGAAAAGCTGGTGCTTCACTGCCTGGAGACTGCGAAGCTGCTCGGCTTCGGTATAATGCAGTTCAACGCCGTCGTCGAAAGCAATATCCACGCCAGGCACCTGTACGAGCGCGTCGGCTTCAGGCAGCTCGGCGTCATCCCGAAGGGCTTCAGGATGAAGGACGGGCATTACGAGAACATCTGCCCGTACTATATAGAACTGTGATCTTTCGTATACATGAAAAACCCTCTTGCTTTTCCGGCAAAAGGGTTTTTTGCTGCGCTTCGGGTCTCCGGCGTTAATCCGGGGACCCGGCCAAAAATGACCGGATCCCGCTTTTTCCGCCGTTATTTCGACGACCTTATTATATTCGAGAAGAAGAACTCTTTTCTTTCGGGCGTGTTGATTATCGTGACCGGCTTGACCTGGCTCGTGTCCCTGCCCTGCGCGCGGAGCATCTCGCGGTAGGCGTTGTGGGCGCCGGGCTTCAGCAGATGGACGTCGACGGGCTTGAGCGTGTGATTGACGCGGTAGCGGTTGTATTCGACGTTTATGCCGCAAAGCTTTTCGTCGAAGATATCACCGAGCTTCCTGAGCTCGTCCTCGTCAAGGTCCTTTTCGGCGTCGACGAGAAGCGTGTAGTGTATCTCCTTGTCGTCGGTGTTGCCGTAGACGGAATAGCCCCTGAAGCTGAGCCCCGACGCCTGCGACGTTTCGGCTATCGCCTGGTCGAGCATGCTCTGCGTGGTCTTTTCGTCCGTGATGTTGACGGTGACGTTGCTGCGGTAGAGGAACCTGACCTTCGGCGCCGTGTTGTAATAGCCTGTGCACTCGACGATGTCGCCGAGTCTGTAGCGGTAGAAGCCGGAGAGGTTCGTGAGTATGACCTCGTACTTCTGCCCGACCTTCAGCTCGTGCATGAGCAGCGGACGCTCGCCCGCCGGCTCGTCCTGCGGGATGAACTCGAAGAAATTGCTCCTCGGCAGCATGACGGCGTCCGTCGCGTCCGGTTCCAGAGGCATAGCGAAATACCCCTCCGACGCGCCGTAGCCGAAATTGTGGAGCGGGACGTCGGGACCGACGTAATAACGGATGCGCTCCGCGTAGGGCGCGAGCGTCGAGGACGCCATGCCGTATACCCAGGAGAGCTTGGGCCAGATGCGCTTGCCGACGGCGTTGTCGAAGCCCTTTTCGAATTCGGCGCGAAGCTCCGCGGCGCGCTCGGGCATCGGGCGCAGACGTTTCTCGAGAGAACGCCTGTACTCCGGCTCAAGTTCGACGCTGTCGTTGATAATTCCCTTTTCTATATCGTCGCAAAGCACCTGCCAGTTCTTCTCGAGATACTGGAACATCGAAACGGCGGAGGAAACGAGTATCGCGCCGATGTTCGACACGTTCTTATACGGAAGACCGAAGCGCAGAAGCAGGTAGTTCACGTCGATCTTATCGGGGTAATCGGTGAAGATGACGTTGGCGGGGCTGACCGTATAGGCGCCCATGAACGGCCGCATGATGCTGATCGGGATGCTCGCCCCGTCGCAGATCTTCTCGCCGTTGGGCAGGCTGCGCTCCATGACGATCCATGTCATAAGGTTCTTGTCGAGATACATCTTCGTGCCGCGTTTTTTGTGGAAACGCCACGTGCAGTATTCCGGTCCGCAGAAGCCCATCGCCTGGACGTTGAAAACGCCCTTGGGCGACATCGGGACTATCTTCGGCGTGCCGGAGCTGCCGGAGGTCTCGACGTATCTGTTGACCTTGCCGCTGATGATAAGATCGTGTTCGCCGGCGATCATACGCTGAACGTAGTCGGCGTAGTCGGAATAATCGGAAAGCGGGACCTTATCCTGATAATCCTTTACGGACTTTATCGAGGCGAAACCGTATTTTTTGCCGTATTCCGTCTCCGCGTTCCTTTTAAGATGGTCAAGGATGAGCTTTTCCTGCGTTTCTGCAGTTTTTGCCGTGATTTTTTCGAAGCCGGAATAGACCAGCTTGCCTGCCGCGACGCCCAGACTCATCAGAAAACCGTCAAACATCAAAAAATCACTCCGTTACTGTAGATAATGAAATATACGGATATATTCAATTTATTGTAACATATAACAAATTGACAATCAAGCATTATTTTAATGCGGAAAAACGGAACCTGCCGACCGAAATGCTTTTTGAGGATAGTTTCTTGCAATTCTGCAAGATTGTTCCATTTCGCCGCGATATGTGCTATACTGTCGCCGGTAAGACCGAAGGGAGGGATCGACGTGCGCGGCAATAAGCTGATTCGCCTGCTGCGGCAGTGTGCGCTGCCGTTTCTGGCTCTGCTCGTTCTGGCGGGCTTTTTCCTCACAGCGCGCGGACGCGTGCAGACTCAATTCCCCGTGCTCGAGCCGCAAAACGGCGTTCTCGACGCGCGCGGCGTTGACTTCACGGACGGGGTTTACCATATAGTCAACCGTTGGGAATACCGGCCCGGGCAGATCCTTTCGCCCGAGGAGTTTTCGTTGTCCGACGCGCCGGAAAACGGCGAGGCTCCGATCGACAGCCGGCTCGGCACGTGGCGGCTCGTGCTGCTCGCAAGGCCCGGGACTTATCTTTCTCTTTGCGGCTTTTCGATAGATTACGGCACACGCGTTTTCGTCGACGGCAGGGAAGTCCGCAATATAGGATTTGTGTCCGCCGATCCCGCCGAGGCCGCGCCGATGCTGCGGTATATGACGCTGCCGCTGTATACCGGCGACGACGGGCGGCTCGAGATAGTCTATCAGTACTCCAACTTCATCCACAACGACGGCGGCTTTATTCAGAATACGCTCATCTCCACGCCGGAAAATATAGACGAATATCAGCGCGGACTCACCCTGTGGTCGCTGCTGCTGAGCTGCGGGCTTATCTTTTTCGCTCTGTACTTCCTGCTCGGAGCGGCGATACGGAAAAACCGCGAGTACGCGGCGCTTGCGCTGTGCTGCGCGGTGATAGCGTTCCGCGACCACCTGTTCTTCGGAGAATATCTTCTCGGTCCGGGGTACGATTTTGTCTTTCATTACAGACTGATCGTTCTGGACGCCTCGCTCATCCCGTTCTCGGCGCTTATACTTTTCGCGGCGTTCTTCCCGCAGGTCTGCGGCAAAAAGAGCCGCTCGGTCATCGTTCTTGTTTCTCTGTACGCCGCGCTGCTGCTGTGCCACTTCATCGTCGGGACGAAACAGCTCGTGCCGCTTTGCGTGGTCTGCTGCATGTGCTGCGTGCCGTTCCTCATACTCTTCGTTTACCGTTTCATCCGGCATTTCCGCGGGGAGCGCATGACCTCCCTTGACGCGCTCACTATAGCCGCAATCGCCGTTTTGATCGGCATGCTCGTCTATGAGGGGCTCAACGTCTCAAGCGACTCGGTCATGAACCATTTCGGCATCTCGCAGGCGGCGATGGTCATTTGCATAATGATACTCAGCGTCGTGATCAATTCGCGCGTCCGCAGGCAGGCGGCTGCGCTCGAGAAGACGCGCCTGCAAAACGAGCTGCTCGGCAGAACGAACGAGATGAACCGCGACTTCCTGCGTACCGTCGCGCACGAGCTCAAAACGCCGCTTACGGTCATCTCCGGCTACGCGCAGCTGATGGGCAGGCAGCTCGATAAAGGAGCGCTCGCCGAAAACGCCCCGCAGCGACTCGATACCATAAGGCAGGAAGCCGACCGCCTGGCGGAGATCGTCACGCGGCTGATGGACTATACCTACGGCGCCGACAGGGAAGCGGAGCTCGCGTCCGTCGACGTGCGGGAGCTGTTCGGGAGCGCGGGCGCCGTGCTGCGTCCGGTCTGCGACAAGCGCGGCAATAAGCTCAGCTTCTCCGACGCCGGGGGCGTGACCGTCCACGGCAATTCCGAGCTTCTTCTTCAGGTGCTCATCAATCTTGTCGTCAACGCGAACCGCCATACAGAGAGCGGCGAGATCTCGGTCGAAACCGAAGACGCGGGAGCGTACGTCGCGTTCCGCGTGCGCGACACCGGAACCGGCATAGCGCCGGAGATCGTTCCGCATATATTCGAAAAGGGCTTCACGACCACCGAGGGCAAGGGGCTCGGTCTGGCGATATGCTCCGAGTCCGTCGCCCTGCACGGCGGTACCCTGGAGCTTGAATCCACCGGTCCGCAGGGCTCCTGCTTCCGGTTCACCGTCCCGAAGGAGGGAGAAAAATGAGCGGCACGGTTCTGCTCGTCGAGGACAATCCCCACATCATGGAGATCAACCGCGAGGCGCTGATCATGGAGGACTATACCGTCCTTGAGGCGTATACCGCGCGCGAATGCATGGAGCGTCTCGCCGAAAATGACGTCGATCTCATCGTGCTCGACATCATGCTGCCCGACGGCGACGGGCTGAAGCTCTGCCGCAGTATCAAGGAGCAGTACGGCACTCCGGTGCTTTTCCTGTCTGCTCTCGGTGAGAGCGGGCAGATAATCGAGGGACTGCGCGCCGGCGGCGACGACTATCTCCCGAAACCTTATGATATAGGGGTGCTGCTCGCGCGTATCGAGGCCCGCTTGCGCTCCGCGAGGCGCGACAAGCGCGTCGTGACCCTCGGCGCCCTGCGGCTCGACACGGTATCCTTCATCGCCCGCTGCGGCGGGGAAGACCTGCTGCTGACGCGTAAGGAGTTTTCGATCCTGTTCACCCTTGTCAAAAAGGGCAGCTCGCTCGTGAGCAAGGACGACCTCTACCGCGCGGTCTGGGGCTCCGACCCCGGAGGCAGCCACAACGCGCTTTACACCGCGATCTCGCGCCTCAACGGCAAGCTTGACGACGCCGGCGCGGGTCTGCGCGTGACGCTGCACCGGGGAGAAGGGTACGCGTTGGAGCAGGTGTGACGCGGCTGTGACGCCGCCGCTCCGGCGCCGAACCTTGCATTTTTGCAAGGTTCGTTTTTTTTGCGGAATATGTGCTATGATACTGACACAAAGCGGAGGGTCCCGAATCCCCGCGAAAAACGGACCGAAAAAACGAAAATATTTTAGAACGGAGGAAACACAATGAAAAAAGCTATCAGCATCCTGCTCTCGCTCGTGCTGGCGCTGTCCGTGTTCGGCGTTACGTCGTCGGCGTTCGTCGAGCCGATCGAGCTGCCGACGGAAGACAGCGACGACCTCGCGCCCGGCGCGTACTGGTACGACTTCGCCGGCTTCCTTGAATACGAGCTGGCGGCGCTTGCGGAAGAATGCGGCGGTACGGATAACGAAGAATATCTGCAACTCGCCGAGCTCCTGCAAAACAGAAAGTTCTATATCGCGCCGGACCGTTATGTCCTGTATTATTCCGATGACGGCACAAGGTATTGCGCGATCGACCCGGCGTCACCGGAACTCGAAGACTACGAGATCATGTGGCTTTCTTTCCTGCATACGCATCAGGCTGACTGGACGGGCTATTATCTGCTTCCCACCGAAGACAGCGACGACCTGGACGACGGCGACTATTGGTTCGATCTGGACGGTTTTATCGACTGGGCTCTCAGTGACGGTATGCCGCCCGAGCTTGAAGCTGCCTACCTCGGCGCGTCGTATTATCTCCCGGTCAACAGCAACGGTCATATCATCGTTTTATTCGAAGACGGTTCCTTCGAAGACTGGTATTTAAGCGTTTCTCAAAATGAACCGTTTTTCTATTTCCTTAATGTCCACGTTTCCGGCGATCTCGCGCCGCTTCCCACCGCCGACAGCGCCGATCTGAACGACGGCGACTACTGGCTCGACCTTCAGGAGCTTCTCGATTACTGGTCTGCGGAAGGGATCAAGCCCGTCATGTTCCTTGCGGACTATGAGGATGCGGAATATTTCATCAACGGCAGCGCGTCCGTGATCCGCATCGTCTTCGGCGAGGACGATTACGAAGAATACTTTGCTGCGGAGAATACCGACGGAATCTTCGATTTCCTGCATCGGTACGGCGCGTGCGCGCATGAAGACGCTTTTCCCGTTCCCGTCGGTTTTCAGTATTGCGGCTGCGGCGAATATGTGATAGTGAGCGACGACGCCGATCCCGCGTACCTGACTTACGATTATTATTTCTGCTTAGATTGTTTACGTTTGCTGATCTATGACGGTGATACGTTGGTCGGTATGCCGACAGTGAGCGATTCTGAAGAGTTCGGCCTTATCGCCGGTTATTCCGCGTGGCACGCTGACGAGGACGAAGACGGCGTCTGCGACGTCTGCGGCGCTTACAGACTTACAGAGGAGGTTTCCGCCGAGCGGTATTATCTGGTCATTCCCGAAGATGAGCGGACATATGCCAACCATGACGCGCAGATCTGGGCGCTTGAAACGGACGGAGAGACAGAATTCAGTATGATTCTTGAAGGCCACGTATTCGGTCACGGCAACGACGAGGGCTGGGATGCGGAATACGCGATCCTTTCCGGGTGGATCACCGCGCCCAGGATCGACGGGTTCAGTCCTCTTCCCAAGGGCGACAGCGACGAACTGAACGACGGCGACTATTATTTTGAAGTGGACCAGCTGACCGGGACTTGGCGCGCAGAAGATCTCATCACTCCCGAAGAGGTTATTGATTATTACAATGCGCAGTATTTCATCAATGAGGACGCGTCCGTCATCCGCGTCGTCTTCACTGACGGCAGTACGGAGGAGTACTGTGCCGATAACGATCCGAACGGTTTCTTCGATTTTCTGTATCAGCACGGCGTTTGTCCGCATTCGCTCACTACTCCCGTTTTCGTCGGCGCTCGGTGCGGATACTCATATCTGATCCTGGATAACGTGACCGATCCCGCGTATCTGACTTATACGTATTATTATTGCTTTGAATGCTATAGCATCCTTGTTTGCGACGGCGATACGATTGTCGCCGCGCTGTCCTATGACGAGCTTGGAGACTACGGTATCGGGTACGGCTGGATCGGATGTCACACGGATGAGGACGGCGACGGCGTCTGCGAAGTCTGCGGCGCATACAAACTGACCGAGGAGGTCTCCTCCGAGCGTTATTATCTGGTCGTCCCGGATGAGCATCGGACCCTTCCGTTCTTTACGCACGTCAGCGTCTGGGGCCGTGAAGAAAACGGCGAGACCGTTTTCGAAGTATTCTATACCATCGGCGGTGAAACCTGGCTGATGGATCCCGAAGATATGAGCGGGGAAGATCTGCGTGATTACGAAAGTGCTATCGGCTGGGTCACCGCTCCCGAAGCGCCCGAGGAGCCGACAACCGAACCCACGACCGAACCTACCACCGAACCTACCACCGAACCCGCCGGCGACGGTCTCTGCAAATGGTGCGGCGCGGATCACTCCGTCAGCTTCTGGCAGAGGATAGTCGGCTTCTTCCATAAAATCTTTTACTTCTTCGCGCATCTTTTCGGTCTGAGATAAACGTCGTTCCATCGGGCTCCGAAATAATATCCTCCCTTTTGGGATCCCCAACGATCCTCGGTCACCCGCTTCCGCGAGTGACCGGGGATCGTTTTTTTCGGCGGCAGTTATCAAGTATTTCTTAATAAGTGCAATATACTTAAGATCATTCGCTTGTCCTCCGGCGCGTCCGCTGCGACTTGCGCAGGTTTCGGTGCGAAGTGTGCAGATCGCTTGAAATACGGTCATTTCGGTAGTAATATGCAGATACACGATAAAAAACAGAAAAACAGGGAGGAATGATAATGTGAAGATCAGCTTGAACGTACGGGAAGAATCCGTGCAGGAGGTCACGCGGGCGCTGAGGGAAGAGCCGGTCGAGATCACGGAGGAGGCTCCGTATATCCTGAGCGAGGTCACGGTGTCGTCGGGATTGCTGACCGTCCGGGACTTAAAGAACGAGGAGAGGGTGCTCGTTCCGCTTGCCGACGTCGTTCAGTTCGCCGCCTTCGGGCATACGGTCGAGGTGCGGACGCGCGAAAAGACCTATTCGGTCTCAATGCCGCTTTATAAGCTCGACGAGATGCTCGAAGAACGCTCGTTCCTGCGCGTAAGCAATTCCGTCATCGTCGCGGTGAGGCATATCCGTCAGATCAAGCCGACGCTCTCGATGAGATTCATTCTTACGATGTCTGACGGCAGCGAGGCGGACGTCACCCGGACCTATTACTACGCTTTCAAGGAATACTTTCATATTTGAACGGGAGGAAGGACTATGAACACTTTCAACGTAATGATCATCGTCGTCGCGATCGTTGCGGCGCTCGTGCTGCTGTTCGCGCTGTATTACGTCCTTTATAAAAGGCATATAAACCGCGCGCTGGAGCCCGGGGAAAAGCCGCGGCTGCGCCTGATAGCCCCCTACAAGCTCCTTATCGGGCTGACCGTGTTCCTGCTTGCGCTCTCGGTCTCGCTCACCGGTGTTTTCGGAGCGAATATGGCTTTGGATTACGAGGGCATAACAAAGAGGGCGGGGCGCGACCTCGCCTCCCGCACTCTGGAGGTCATTGATATGCCCGCCGTCGGAAAAAACGGCGAACCCTATACCCCTCCGCGCCCGTCGGACGCCGCAGAGATCGAGGGGCTTCTGTCGACCTGCGGTTTCGACGGCTTTGAAGTCATCCCCGTCATGGGCATATCGTCATTCACACATCACGACTATCGCGCCGCGTTCGTCTACGGCGTCGACGCGAAGGACTGCGCCCTGTTCGGACTTGAAAGCATGGAAGACGACGTCGGTTATATGTTTGAAGCCGAGTCGGACGCCATGACCCTTCAGCTGGACGTCGTCAGGGCGGAGACCTCGGAGGGATCGAGCGGATTGGTCGCGTATGATATGGTCGATTATCCGATCCGGACGCAGTCGGGGCTGAGCCCGGAGGGCTTCACCGAAGTATTCTTCGAGTCGATGACGCCGACCCAACGCGAAGACGTGCTTTATTCGGGAAGACCCGTCTTGTTCGTGACCTTACCGACGCTGGCTAAAATGCTCGCTGTCTGTTTGCGGGACGATCTTCCGGACGGCGTACGGGACGTCGAGGACGTTTTCGAGCATCCCTGGTTCTCGGGCTGCAGCATGTATATCTGCATGAACGATCTGATGGACGTGAACGCCGCGAGGACCGCTCTCGGCGAGCAGGGCTGTGTCACGGTCGGACCGCTCAAGGAAACGACGGACTATTATGAAAGCATGTCCCTGCTGTTCCGCGCCGTCTGCGCCGCCGGTGCGGTACTGACATGCGTCGCGGCGGTCAACGTCTTCCTGTCCGTCAAAGGCGTTTCTCAGATCAGGCGCCGCAGGAAAGCAAGAGCGGCGGGCTGAGGAGCATCGAAGTCGAGCGTTCTTCAGGCTGTTTTCGAAAAACCGAAGCGTATTCCCGATTTAATTTGACAATCCCGCATCCGATAGTATAAACTTGACAGAGAAGCTGCATTCATCTGACCTTTTTGCCTTTCGCAACCGCCGGTTGCGGGATTTCAAGGCTGACTTTCTTGACTGCAACCGCGGTTTTTGGTATGATCGGTGCAGAAAACGGCGAGGCCGGAAGGGGAATGTATGATGATATTGGCGGATAAGATAATCGAACTCAGAAAGAAGAACGGTTGGTCGCAGGAGGAGCTCGCGGAGAAACTCGACGTGAGCCGTCAGGCGGTCTCGAAGTGGGAGAGCGCGCAGTCGGTGCCGGATATGAACCGCGTGCTTATGCTCTCGGAGCTGTTCGGAGTATCCACCGATTATTTGCTTAAAGACGAGCTCGGCGAGCCGCGGCGCCCGGACGCGCCGCTGCCGGAGGACGCCGGCGCAACTTTACGCACGGTTTCAATGAGCGAAGCGAGGGAGTATCTCGACATCCGCGCGAAAAACGCGCGGCGTATCTCTCTCGGCGTTCTTCTCTGCATCCTCTCGCCCATAGTCATGATACTTGTCTTCGGCGGCCGCGAGACGGGCTTCCTCGCCCTTAAGCCCTGGGGAGCAGCTCTTTACAGACTCTCCGAGGATCAGGCGGCGGCGGTCGGTCTGCTGCCGCTGTTCCTGCTCGTCGCTGTCGCGGTCGTGCTTTTCGTCCTTTCCGGTCTCGCCGGGAAAAAGTTCGATTTTCTTGACAAGGAATGCTTCGAGACCGAATACGGCGTGACCGGCTTCGTCCGCGAACAGCGCGAGCGCGGCCAGGGCTCGTTCGTCGCGCGGCTCGTCAGCGGGATAGTCCTCTGCGTCCTGTCCGTCGTGCCGGTCTTCGTCGCGATGCTCATGCCCGACGGCACGGCGACCGCCGGGGACGTTTACATCGCCGCGAAGGGGATACCCGACATGCGCTGGGACGGCGCGGTAACAGTCGGACCGTCGGATTTCCGCTACCATTTAGCGGTCTGCGCGCTGCTCTGCGCCGTCGCCGCCGGCGTGTGGCTGATCGTCCGCGCGGCGATAGTCCGCGGAGGTTACAACGTCCTGCTGCAGGAAGGGGACTATTCCGGCGAAAACAAGCTCCTTCAGAAAAAATACGCCCCGATAGCCACGATCTACTGGGGCGTCGTGACCGCCGGCTATCTCGCCTACAGCTTCATCACGATGCGCTGGGACAGGAGCTGGATAGTCTGGCCGGTCGCCGGCGTGCTCTACGGCGTGCTCATCGCCGCGCTCGGCAGCAGGAAGGACCGGTAAAACGCATATTGCTTCGTGATCTCCGTATTGATTTATCCCCGGTAATGTGCTAAACTGATACGGTAATATAGGAAAGCGAGTCTGACAAAATGACATATTCCCCGCGTCACAACTCAGTACGCGCCGTTTTGTTTGCCCGCTGACCCGTATCGGCATTATAGGTATCATTGACGGCGCTTCCGGTATCGGGAGCGCCGTTTTTCGGGGAAGTTATGGAACTGAAAAGGATCGACAACGGACAAGCTTTTGATTTCGGGAAAACCGCGGCCGCTTATGCCGCGTACCGTGATATCTATCCGCAGGAGCTTTACGATCTGCTGCGATCCTTCGGCGTTGCCTCCGACGGCACGGCGTGGCTGGATCTGGGGACCGGGACCGGCGTTCTGCCGGGGAATCTGTATAACCGCAACGCGTCCATAACCGGCGTCGATATTTCGGAGGAGCAGATCCGTTTCGCCCGATGGAAAGCCGATAAAAACGGATGGAATATAAATTATATCGTATCTCCCGCGGAATCCACCGGTTTGCCGGATCACTGGTTCGACGCGATCACCGCGGCGCAGTGCTTCTGGTATTTCGACCGGGAGAAAATGCGCGCCGAGATCCGCCGGCTGCTGAAGCCGGGCGGCGTGTTCATCAAGATAGTGATGGATTGGGATCTTTCCGACCCGATCGCCGCGCGCAGTATCGGGATCGTAAAGGAGTTCAACCCGGATTGGACGGGAGGAAAGGGCGTAGGCTCCGATATCTTTGACGACCTCTTCCCCGGGCGGCGAACGGACGCCTTTTACGCCGAATCGCCCTTCACGAGGGAGAAGTGGCATGGCAGGATGTGCGCCTGCCGCGGCACGCTCGCTTCCATGGACGGGGAAACGTTCAGGAAATGGGAACAGGCGCATCTGCGATTCCTCGACCGCTGTCCGGAGCAGTTCACAGTCCGGCACAAGATCTGTTATTCATTTTTTACTGTGGAATGATACAAACTCATGATAAATAAACCGATCCGCAAAGACGAACAAATGAAGATCCTGTTCGGCACGACAAACGAGAGTAAGCTCCGGTCCATGCGGCGCGTTACGGATGATATGGGGATAGAGCTGATCGGCCTCTCCGACCTGAGGTTGCCTTTGCCGGAAATCGAGGAATCCGGGCGTGATATCCTGAAAAACGCCGAGCTCAAAGCGCGCGCCTACTGGCAGGCGTTTCATATCCCGGTATTTTCCTGCGACAGCGGCCTCTATTTTGACGGTGTCGAGGATTCCTTGCAGCCGGGCACGCATGTGCGCCGGGTAAACGGCAGGGATCTGACTGACGATGAGATGATCGATTGGTACGGCGGCCTTGCCCGTGCGCACGGGGGAACGCTGACCGCGAGATACCGCAACGCGGTCTGCTTTGTTGCCGACGGTGAGATCGTGTCGGAGCGAGCCGACGACACCCTCGCGAGCGAACCGTTCCTTTTGACGGATAAACCGCACGCGAAACGTGAAAAAGGATATCCGCTCGATTCATTGTCCGCCGATATCCGGACGGGGCGGTATTACTACGATCTGCCGGACGCCTCGTTTGAGGATAACAGTGTGGATCGGGGCTTTTACGCCTTTTTCCGGGATCTGCTGCAGCTGCTCGGATAAGACCGGAAAGGTATTTGAAAAGATCGCCCTCGGCGTCAACTGCGACAATACCGCCGCTCTTTCGCTGTATCAACAACTCGGTTTTTCGGTTTATGATACCGCTGAGGACGATTACGGCAAGTTTTACAGGATGGAAAAGAAGCTGAGAACGAACCGATCGGAGGAACGTAAAATGCTGTTTGTTTGCTACCCGAAATGCACGACCTGTCAGAAAGCGCAAAAATGGCTGGACGACCGCGGCGTGCGGTATGATCTCAGGGATATCAGGGAAGAGAACCCAACCGAAGCTGAGCTGCGCGACTGGCACCTGAGAAGCGGTCTGCCGCTCAAGCGCTTTTTCAATACAAGCGGCCTTCAGTATAAGGCGCTGGATCTGAAGGACCGTCTGCCCCAAATGAGCGAGGACGAGCAGTTTAAGCTGCTCGCGTCCGACGGTATGCTCGTCAAGCGTCCGCTCCTGATAGGCGACGGCTTTGTCATTGTCGGTTTCAAGGAATCGGAATACGAGGATCTGTAAGCCGTTGACCGCGTTCCCGGCGAGCTTGGCCGGTCGGGGGAGCGGTCGACTGCAGATATAAAAGCAAAACCGCCTTCATGACGGAGCATTATCCGCTGTCCGACAGCTTCAGATCAAGGCCTGAATTCAAGGCGATAATCGGCCTGCTTGACTGACGGAGTCAGCGGACACAATTAAAGAGCCGACCGGAGGCCGGACGGCTCTTTTTTGTGTTGACGGCAGAACTCAGGTCGTGCCGATAAATCAGTATCGCGGTCGGTCTTGGGAACGGACGCGGTTATCGATCGACGAGCCGCGCGTCGAATTCGGAATACCCCGCGACGTCAGCGTCCGAAAGCTCCGCAATGACCAACCAGCCAGCCATATCGCCGGTGTACACCTCGGGGTCGTTCGTCTGTATCACGTCCAGGCACAGCGCGGAGCCGTCCGCGCAAACGCCTTTCAGCGCGTATCGGAACGATCCGCTGCTTGCCGATACGTAGGCGAGGATCACGGTGTGACCGGCGAAGAAACTCTCGTCGTATGAGGAAACGACCTCATTGAAGGAAGGCGCTTCATTATAGCCGTGATCAAGCGTGAGCTTATCCCCGTTGTTCGCTTTGAACCGGTCGAGGTCCTCCTTCGTATCGAGCTTATATACCGGGAGATGGCGGACGGAGCTGATCATCATCTTATCCATGTTCAGGCAACCGGGTATCATCTCGCCCTGAGTCCAGTTCACGTACGCGACCGCCGAGCTGAACTCCGGTAAGGTGCCGGACGGGGCGTTCACGGACGGATCTCCGCGGAGAAAGGCCTCCGTGTCTTCCGTCCGGATATCTATCGAGGCTCCCGTGTCAAGATCCCGGAGATAGATATACATTATCTCGCCTCTTTCTTGCGGCGACCCGATCAGAAGATCGAAACGGCCGTCGATCGGATAACGGTAAACGAAGATCCCCGAACCGACGTCTTCATTTTCGTACCCTTCGAAATCCTCCCACGTGAGCGCGTCGCCCTTCCCGGCAAGACGCTTTACGTCGTCAAGGGTCAGCCTGACGCCGGAGGCCGGTCCGGGCCGGAAGCGGACCGCGAGAACGGTCGCGAGAACGATAAAAATGACGAACGGAATCAGTATTTTCCAAAAGGAGCGTTTTCTTCGCTCCCGAAGGCCTTTGATATATTCTCCTCTCACGATTGTCCCTCCTTTTGATTTGGTCGCCGGACACGGTCAAGGCTGCCGCAGGCGGCTCAAAACTCGCCGAAGGCGATCATAAACACCGCTTCGCGCTTCACTCCCACTCGCTCCTGCAAATCTGATTCTAAACAATTGTGTTTAGGAGATTTTACACAAGTTATCAGGGTTCCCCACATTATCCGAAGGATTCGGACTATCCGATTTTTGGTTGCCAAACTGTTGCCGCCGGAAACGGTATAAAAACCTTATCCGGCAGATCCGACGGCGTTTGCGATGGCGTTTTCCACAAAGCTGTTCAGTGAGATCCGGTCGCGCAGGGCAGCAATCACGGCGGCCTTGTGCAGCTCCGGAGAGATGCGGACGTTAAAGCTGCCCTTATACGCCTTTTCCGGCTCGGTTCTCTGTTCTTCGCACAAGGCAAGATAATCATCTACCGCGCCGTGGAAATCTTCTACAAGATCACGCGCGTTTTCACCTTCATAGGAAACGAGGGCGCGGATACCTAAAACCTTGCCGAAAAACAGAGAATCTTCCTCCGAAAACTCCACGCTGCCGACGTAGC
>JAFRXS010000145.1 GCA_017443405.1 Clostridia bacterium
GAAAAATGCGGAGGGGTCTTTCAGCGTTATGAACCGACGTTGGATGCGGAAATAGATGCGACCATGATGAGATATCTCGAGGCGTTGGAGGGCCCTACGGAAGAGCAGAAACATCAAATGGAAGAAAAGCGCAGGTTTATCGAGGAAAACAAAGAGGGGATCTGCAGGTATCGCTTTGCTTGCGCTTGATATATCATCTTAAATGCAGGTCCGAGCAATATACGGTCTTTATTTGACATGGCGCGCTCTCCTGTTATACCTTAACCGTTCAAACGTGTGAAAGGGGGCTTTGAAAAATGAAGATCTTCGTCAAAAAAACTCTGCTGCCGATAGTCGCCGTCGCGCTCATCGTTCCTATCGTTCTGGTCACGGGAGCGAACGCCGTCGTGTGTTTTTCGTCGAAAAGCAAGATGAAAAGCGTCGAGGAGTGTCTCGGCGAGAGCGGGTACGACTGTATACTCGTCCTCGGGTGCGGTGTTTGGGGCGAGGACCCTTCTCCGCTTTTGTCGGACCGTCTCGACGCTGCGGTCGCGCTCTACAAGGCGGGCGCGGCGCCCAAGCTGCTCATGAGCGGCGACCACGGGCGGACGGATTACGACGAGGTGTCCGTCATGCGCAAATACGCCATGGACCGCGGAGTGCCGTCCGAGGATATCTTCATGGATCACGCCGGATTCTCCACTTATGAGACGATGTACCGCGCGAAAGATATTTTCGGAGTTGAAAAAGCCGTCGTCGTGACGCAGAAATACCACCTTTACAGGGCGCTTTACGACGCCGCTTCTTTCGATATCGAAGTCATCGGGGCCGTCGCGGTCGGTCATACCTTCGAGGCGCAGCCCGTCTGGGAAGTCCGAGAAGCCGCGGCGAGGGTCAAGGACCTCGTCTGGTGCATTTTCAAACCGTTGCCGACGTATCGGGGCGAAAAGATAGATATTACCGGCAACGGGGAAGTAACTCTCGGCTGAGGCGTAAAACGCGACCGCAGCGCCCGCCCCGCCGACCGTCGCGGTTTTACGGGGCGTCTCAATAAAAAGGATCGACCGAATGGACCGGAATTTGAAAAGTTCCGGTTTTTTAATTGACATATGCCAGAAACAGTGCTATATTATCGGAAAAAACATCAACATAAGCAAGAAAGGATCCTTTATGCCGAGACCTAAGAGATGCAGACGCATCTGCGGCTATCCCGATTACTGGAGCTTCGCTCCCGAAGGGGCTCAGCCGGCCGGAACGGTCCCACTCACGCTGGACGAATTCGAAGCGATACGGCTGATCGACCACCGCAGGCTGACGCAGATGGAATGCGCTTCCGTCATGGGCGTTTCGCGGGCTACCGTGACCGCAATTTACGAGAACGCCCGGTTTAAACTCGCGGACGCTCTGGTCAACGGGAAGCGCGTCCGCATCACGGGGGGAGCCTACTGTATCGACGGCGTTCCCGCGTCGCGAGAAATAAAAGAAAAAGGGGAGGATATCATGAGGATAGCGGTGACTTATGACAATGGAGACGTCGGTCAGCATTTCGGGCGGACCGAACAGTTCAGGATATATGATATCTCCGACGGGGAGATCGTGTCCTGGCAGACCGTCGATACGGCGGGCACCGGGCACGCCGCGCTCGCCGGATTCCTTCGCGCCGCGGAAGTCGGGACTCTGATCTGCGGTGGTATCGGCATGGGCGCGAGGGTAGCTCTTGACGCCGCGGGGATAAAGCTGCTTCCCGGGGCAGCCGGCAGCGCGGATGAGGCGGTGAGGGACTTTCTCGCGGGCAGGCTCGCCTGCGATCCGGACGCCGGATGCCGCGAACACGGAAAGGATCACGTTTGCGGCCATGGCAACTGCTGCGAGAACGACGCCGCCGGAGAGGCAGGAGGTGACGCGAAATGATACGGATAACCGATCTTTCAAAGCAGTTTCATAACGAAACGCGGATAACCTACCGCGATATGACGTTCGGGAGCGGCCGCTCGTATATGCTCCTCGGCGCGTCGGGGTGCGGAAAATCCACGCTGCTCAATATGATAGCCGGCGTTCTCTCTCCCACGTCGGGAAAGATCGAGATAGACGGGCGGGACATGACCGCCGCGTCGCAGAAGGAAAAGGACAGGTTCCGGATCGAAAAAATCGGCTATATCTTTCAGGATTTCAAGCTGATCGAGGATATGACGGTGGCTGATAATATCGGCATCCTCCGCCTTGAGGGCGTCGATATCTCCGGTACGGACTCTCTTCTTGAGTCGCTCGGGATCGCCGACAAGAAAAACTCTAAGATCAGGCATCTTTCCGGCGGGCAGAAGCAGCGCGTCGCCATAGTCCGCGCGCTCGTCAAAAAACCGGATATCATCCTCGCGGACGAGCCGACGGGCAACCTGAATTTCGCGATAGGCGAGCAGGTGGTCAAGGAGCTCGTGAAAGTATCCGCGGGCAAGACGCTCATCGCGGTGACGCATGACGACCGCCTCGGCAAATACTTTGACGAGGTCATAGATATGAACACCGTGACCTCGGGCATGCAGGACGCGGCAGCCGGAGAGGAGGTCGCCCCGAATGCTTAAATTCGCGCTCAAGAATATGGCGATAAAAAAGGCGCAGGTCATTCTGGTCGTCTTTTCGATAGTGATCTCCGCCGGTATCGCGGTGCTTGCCTATAACGTGGCAATGCAGGTGGACGAGGGCATAACCGGCAACGCGGGCTACTATTCCGCGATAGTCGGTCCCGCCGGCAGCAATACGCAGCTCGCTATGAATACCATGTATTTCACGGACGAGCCCGTCGGTACCATACCTTACGGCGTTGTCACGTCGCTGCAGCAGGACAGCAGAGTCACCTCCGCTATCCCGTTCGCCATGGCGGACAATTACAACGGCTACGGCGTCGTCGGCACGACTCCCGCATTCCTTGACGGCAAAGAAGTCGAACAGGGCGGAATGTTCGCTCAGGACGGCGTCATGGAAGCCGTCGTCGGCTCGAATATCGCGAAATACAATTCGCTCAAGGTCGGCGACGTCATTTATACAAGCCATTCCGCCAACGGCTCCGACCTGCACGCGCAGGGGCTGACGGTCGTAGGCATACTGAAGCAGAGCCATTCCTCTTATGACAATATCGTGTTTACTCAGATCAAGACCCTCTGGGAGGTGCATGAGCACGCGGAGGAACACGAAGAGGAAGGGGAGGAGGAAGAGCATCACCATCACGCCGGTACTGTCTGCGCGATACTCGTCAGCACGAAGAATCCCGGCTACGCGATGCAGCTCGTGAGCGAGTACGACGGCAAGATCGTCACGGACGGGGACGGCGACAGCGCGACCTTGCAGGCGATCGAGCCGATGAGCGTCGTGCGGGGCGTCCTCAACGACGCGGACGACACCAAATACATCGTGTTCGTGCTGTGCGCGGTCATCCTCGTCATGAACATCATGATCATCTCCGTTATCACGCTGCTGAATATGTACCACAGCGCCGGAGAGATATCCCTCATGCGCCTTATCGGTATCGGCATGGGCAAGATCAATCTTCTGTATATCATCCAGAACAGCATCATCGGGCTTTGCTCGGTCATCCTGGCGTTCGCGGTTTCAAGGCTCTGCATGCGGCTGATGAACGGCTACGTCGAGTCGATGGGCGTCGTGCTCGACATGGGCAAGGTCTATCCGCTCGAGTTCGTCATCCTGTTCGCGGTGTTCCTTATAAGCGTTCTGCCCACGGTGATCCGGACGTTCTCCATGTCCCGTAAGGACAGTATCACAGACTGATACCGAGGTGAAAAATATGAAAAAACGAATCATCGCTCTATTCGCGGCGGTCGCCGTCATCCTTGCCTTCGCCGGATGCGGGGGTACGGAAAACGGCGGAGCCGAAAACGCGGAAAAAACGGACGGCGTGACGAAGCTGAGCTTCAAGGCGGCGTCGGGTTACGATTACCTTAAAACTCTGAACGGGACGCAGGTCGCCATCAGCGGCTATATGGCGACAAGCTCGCCCGTCGACGGAAAGTTCATGTTCCTCATGAACCTTCCGTATCAGAGCTGCCCGTTCTGCGTTCCCAACACCTCGCAGCTATCCAATACCATGGAGGTGTACGCTAAGGACAACGAGCCATTCGCTTTCACCAATCAGGCGATCAAGGTCGTCGGAACGCTCGAGGTCGCGGACAGCGAGGACCAGCCTTTTACCGATATGTACGGCTATGAATTCAACTACAAGATAGTCGACGCGGATTATACCGTCATACAGGCGGAAGAACTGTCGGAGGATATGGCGCTGTGGCAGAAGATAGCCGAAACGGACGTCGTCAACGATATTTACAATATGTACGATTAC
>JAFRXS010000146.1 GCA_017443405.1 Clostridia bacterium
ATTTCTACGGCTTCGGTACGGAGGACGGGGAAGAGATCCCGCTCGATTCCCGCCTCCGCGGGATCACCGATCACGGTGAGACCTTCAACATGGACGCGCTCGACGTTTTCCGGGGCGGAGGTCACCAGGCGCCTGAACAGCCCGACGACGGCGGCATAAGGCTCCCTGCCAAGGGCGGACGCAACTACACCTACGGATTCACCTTCGACGGCACTTCCGAGGTAAAGACGCATTACAATCTCAAACAGGGGAAGGTCGTTGCCTGCCTCGTCAACGTAAAGGGCACCTTTAAGAGTCTCATCGCCTATCTGTCGTCGTACGGAAACGCGATCGGCTCGATAACGGCGAGCGTGTACAAATGGGACGGGGACTATAACAAGACCCTGAAGGGCGCGGTGCTCGCGAGCGCGACGATAACCGACTTCCCGGACAACGCAAACCAGCAGTTCGATTTTGAAGGGCTCGGCTCGGGATATTATCTGATCGTTATGACCGGGACCGGTCCCGCCGACGACTACGGCGTCGCCGTCTGGACCAAAAACGCCTGCGACTACGCGATCACGTTCGTTGACGGCGAACAGGTCGACGGAGGCCTCTGGGCGGAGATAATATCAGAATAAGAATCTATTCCGTAAAAACGGGAGGTAAATAAAATGAAAAAAACAGGAAAAATACTTGCCTTGATGCTCGCCGCCGCGATGGCGGTCGCGATGCTCGCGTCCTGCGGGGACGGCGGAAAAACGCCTGCGGGAACGACTGCAAAGACCCCGGCGGACTCCGTGACGGACAAGGCGCCGGCGGGCACGACGGCGGGCGTTGAGACCGACGAGGTGACGGAAACTGAGCCGGAGGTCACGACCGCGCCGAAGGTCGATTACGGTCAGTCGGGACTCCGTCCGCTTCCGAAAAATCAGCACGTCGACGCCTATACTTCGGGAACGCATCAGGAGCATCACAATCTCGCCGCGACCGGCGAAGTCTGGGGAATACTCGCTAATCTCTCGGGGACCTTCGAGGCGCTCAACCTTTACTGCTCGAGCTACGACAACAATCTCGGCACCATCACCGTCAAGGTGTACGGCTTCGACAAGGACTATGACACGACCGTCGCCGGAGAGCCCCTCGCGTCGAAGGATCTCGTCGATTTCCCGGACAATAAGTGGCAGGCGTTCGAGTGGGACACCCCGCTCCCCGCTGGCGAATATCTCGTCCTGATCTCGGGAAGCCACGGTGAACACACCGCCGAAGAGGACTACGGCGTAGCCATCTGGGATCTTGAGTCCAGCCCCT
This sequence comes from Clostridia bacterium, assembly GCA_017443405.1. GTDB lineage: Bacteria > Bacillota > Clostridia > Oscillospirales > Acutalibacteraceae > RGIG2893. Next base: position 1,291 of record JAFRXS010000146.1, read on the forward strand.
TCATCCGCACCTTCAAGGACGGAGAAGAGGTCGATACCGGCGTATGGGCGCAGTTCTTTATCGGAGACTGATCTGAAATTATAAAATGATGAAAAAAAGATTTCTGCCCCTCCTGCTCTCGGCTGTCCTTTGCGTGACCGCGCTCGTGATCACGCCGGGCGCCGAGCGCACGGCGGAGGATAGCCGGGCTGTCCCGCTGGTGTTCGGCAGTGTGAGGTCGATGGTCGCGGAAAGACCAGCCTTCGACCGCGCGATCGTTGTCCTTGAAGGATACAAGAACGGAAACGACGGCGGCGGCGGGACCTTCATCTGGGACGCGACGTCGGAAGCGGAGCCGAACGGCGGCACGGTCTTCGCCCCTTCGGGCAAGGGCGCCGGCAGATTCATACGCGTGTGCGACCCCTCGGACCTTAACGCACGCTGGTTCGGTGCGCTGAGCGGGGTCGGCGACGGTGAGGCGATCCAGTCGGCGATCGACGCGCTCCCGGCGGATGGGGGTACCGTAAGACTTCCCGGCGGCGACTACAGGATCGAAAGACCGATCGTCATCGGCGACGGCGAGGGCGGCCGCAAAGCCGTAAAGCTTGTCGGCGAGGGCGGTACGTTCGGGCATATGACGCTTTCCTTGACGAAGCTCACCTGCGCGGCCGGTATGGACGCCGTCATAAACGTTCGCGGGCCGATATCCGACTGCGAGATCTCGGGAATACGGGTGAACGCGCAGGAAATCGCCGATTACGCCATAAGAATAACAGGTATGAGCAACTCCCGCGTGAATAACGTTGCAACCTCAGGCGGGAAAACAGCCGCGATACTCATAGAATCGGCGGCCGGCGAGGACGGCGCGACGCACGACTGTGTGTTCCGCCAGATAGGCGGTCATCCGCTGAAGGACGAAGGTACCGTCATTATAATCGACGGCGGAACGTCCGGGAATCCCGTGCGCGACTGCGTCTTTGAGGCGTGCCGCTTTGACACCGCGCAGACTAAGAACAGCGTCGCCGTAAGAATGAAACTCGCGGAAAAGAACACCTTCCGCCGCTGTCATTTCAACGTATATCAGTTCGAGACGAGCGTCGGCCTGCTTCTCGATCCCGAAGGGAACGACGGATATCCGAAGCAGAACGCCTTCTACGACTGTTCCGTCACGCGGCTGAAGGTTCTCGAGCCCCTCGAATCCGAGATCGGGTACAACTACGTGTTCGGTCACGGAACGTGGGACAATGAAGAATATACTCCGTCGGACAAACTGTTCGGGCTCACCGACCTCGGTGAGATCGTATGGTACGGAGCGACGGGGAAAAAATAAAATACAATCCAAAAAAGGAGCCAACTATCATTAAGTCAAGAGGAAAATGAAAAAAAGTCGAGATTATCCTTGGCTTTTGTTCGGGCGGCTGGAAGGTATAACAATAAAGCCATCAAAAGGTGGCTGAAAAAACAA
>JAFRXS010000147.1 GCA_017443405.1 Clostridia bacterium
CCTGTCGGGCGAGTGGGATCTCAGGTTTTATAAGAGCCTTTCGAAACTCCCGGAGCGAATAGACACGGACAGACTCAGATTCGACAAGGTGAGCGTTCCCTCGACGTGGCAGAGGACGGGCTATTCGAGCCCGGTCTACCTCAACTGCGACTATGAGTTCCGCACTGCGCCGCCCGAGCTGCCGGAGGATATGCAGGCGGCGATCTACAAAAAGACCTTCGACGTCGGCGAGCTCTCGGGCAGATATATCCTCGCGACGCTCGGAATCTCCCCCTGCGCGGATATCTACCTCAACGGCGAATTCGTCGGCTACCGCGAGGGCAGCCACAACACCGCCTGCTTCGACCTTACGGACAGGATGCGCGCAGGAGAGAACGAGCTGTTGATCGTCGTTTACAAATGGTGCACCGGCTCCTTCCTCGAGTGCCAGGACATGTTCCGCGAGCAGGGCATCTTCCGCGACGTTCTTCTCTATCACTGCCCGGACACCTTTATCTACGACTACAGCCTCGTTTCCGAAAAGAAGAAAAACGGCTACGCTCTCACCGTTTCGCCCGTCATAGAGGGCGACGCGCAGGGCTCCGCGCTTACCGACTGCATACTCGACGGAAACAGAACTGTCGCCGAAAAGACCGCTCCCGCCGGCGAAAAGATCGTTTTCGACTCTCTTGACGTTCCCGAATGGAACGCCGAGGTCCCCGCGGTCTGCGATATTTACATAACGCTTAAGACCGGCGGCAAAAAGACCGAGTTCATTCACGATATCTGCGCGTTCCGCGACGTCAGGATACGCGGCAACGTCTATTATTTCAACGGCAAAAAGATAAAATTCAAGGGCGTCAACCACCACGACACCCACCCCACGAAGGGCTACGCCGTTTCGGCGCAGGATCTTGAAAACGACATAAAGCTCATGAAGGAGCTGAACGTCAACGCCGTCAGGACGTCGCATTACCCGCCCGATCCGCTGTTCAACCTGATGGCGGAGATCTACGGGCTTTACGTAATCGACGAGGCGGACATAGAGACCCACGGCTGCGGCTCGATCTGGGGCAATATCGACCTTATCAGCCACGACCTCAAGTGGGCGAAGCATTACGTCGACAGGGTACGCCACCTCTACGAGAGGGACAAGAACCGCGGCAGTGTCGCGATGTGGTCCCTCGGCAACGAGGCGGGAGGCTACAGGTGCCAGGACAAGTGCTATGAATATCTCAAGAGCACGGGCACGCCGGTCCCCGTACACTACGAGGGAGTAGTCCGCAACCGTCGCTTCCAGTACGACGTGACCAGCGAGATGTACACCTCGGTACAGGACATGAGGGCGATGGTCGCGGGAACGAGGAAAACGGAATTCTCCCGTCAGAAGAAGGAAGACCTTTATCAGAAGAGACCGTTCTTCCTCTGCGAATACTGCCACGCCATGGGCCTCGGGCCGGGCAGCCTCGAGGATTACTGGCAGCTCATCTACGCCCACGACAACCTCATGGGCGGCTGCATCTGGGAATGGGCGGACCATGTCGTCGACCACGCCGCCGAAAAGAAATATAAATACCGCTACACCTACGGCGGCGACCACGGCGAGCCGCATCACGACGGGCATTTCTGCGTCGACGCTCTCGTTTACGCCGACAGACGCCTTCACACCGGCGCGAGAGAGATGAAGAACGTCTACCGTCCCGTCAGGGCCGCCCTGCTTTCGGACGGCAGCGTCGTCTTCCATAACACGAACCGCTTCCGCTCCTCCGGCTATCTTACGGTCAAAGCGACCGTATCCGTCGACGGCAGACCGGTCAGCGAGCAGACGCTCGCCCCCGACATCGAGCCCCTTGGCAAATACAAGACCGACGTTTTCAAAAAAACGCTCAGGGAGCATAAAAACAAGGGCTCCGACGTGACCGTCGAATTCGTCTATCTCGACGGCAAAACGGCCGTCGCGGACGATCAGGTCGTCGTTTGCGAGGGCGTAAGGGAGTGCGGCAGGACGCATATCGATCCCGACGAGGAGATCTTCGGCGGCATCCTTCCCGCGAAGGGCTCCGCTCTGGTCACGGCGGGCAAGTGTCATTATCTGTTCGACACGAAGAGCGGTCTGCTGACCTCCATGATCGTCGGCAACAGAGCCCTTACGGGTGACGAACAGGAACGCTTCACGATCAACCGAGCGATAATCGACAACGACCCGGGCGAGAGAGGCAAAGTGCCGAAGCACTCGGAGCTGGAAGCTTCCCCCCTCGCCGACCGCGTCGACCTGCTCATGGGCAACCAGTCGATACCGCACATCGAGGCCGCGATCCCCTGCTATTCGACCGAGGAATCGATGGCGCCCGACTATATCGTCCACAAGCACATAAACTTCACGCAGGGCGGCATGAACGTCGATCTTTATCTCGTCAGAGAGGACGACAGCGAGCCCCTGCCCGACATCACGGCGTTCGGCACCGTGCTGACGCTCAACGGAGCGCTCGAGGACGTGCGCTATTACGGCTACGGCCCCTATGAGAACATGCCCGACTTCAAGGCGCAGTCGCACCTCGGCATTTTCGAGGACAGGGTTTCGAACATGCACGAGCCCTACGTTTTCCCGCAGGGCAGCGGCATACGCACGGGAGTAAGGTGGGTCGAGCTCAGGATGAAGGACGGCCCCGGCATCAGGATAATATCCCCCTTCGGCGAGAAGCCCTTCGCTTTCGAGGCGCATCATTTCTACGCCGACGACGTGAACAAAGCGCGTCATATCGAGGATCTGAAGGACGATCCCGAGGTCACGGTGCTTTCTCTCTACGGCTTCCTCAGGGGCATCGGCTCCGCGAGCTGCGGTCCGGACGCCATGGAGGAATACCGTCTTGACGGCGACGCCCGCTACGTGACGCTTGCTTACAGGATCGAACCGATCGAAGAGGGAGAATAAATGGAGATAAAATGGGTCGCCCCCGGCGGCGACATATCCGACTTCAGGGCACTGAGGGCAAAGGTCTTCCGCGGCGAGCTGGGATATCCGGAGGCTTCCCTCCCCGCCGGCGAAAAGGAATACGACGCTCACAACGTCGGCGTTTACGAAGACGGCGTTCTGCTCGGCATAGGCAGGCTGCGTCCCTCGGAGGAAAAGGGCTTCCTCGAGCTGGGGCCGACCTGCGTCGACCCCGCCGCCCGGGGCAAGGGCGTCGGAGCCGCCGTCATGCGGGCGTGCATCGAAAAGGCGAAGGAGCTCTCCGCCGCCGGGCTGTCCGTCGGCTCGCGCGTCGAGGCGGTCGGCTTCTACGAGAATTTCGGGCTCGTGAAGCAGTTCTGCGAGTATGAGGATCACGGCGTGCGCAGAGTGCGCATGTACCGTGATTTCGAGTTCGACGGCTGCAAATGGCTCGGCTTCCCCGAGGGCCGCGACGCGGGGATGTTCCGCCGCGAATTCGACGCCGGCGAAGTAGTTTCCGCGACGCTCTCGATATGCGGGCTCGGTTATTTCGAGCTGTATTTCAACGGAAAGCGATTCGGTGACGATCTGCTCGTACCCGCGCAGTCGGACTACGTCGAATATCCCATAAACACTCTGAGCTATCCTCTCAACGACGAGCTGTCGCACCGTATATACTATATGAAGTACGACGTGACCGGCGCCCTGCGCCGGGGGATCAACTGCATGGGCGTGCACGTCGGCAACGGCTGGTACGGCGAGCATGAGATCACCTGGGAGGGTTACGACCACGGCGTCGGAAAGATATCCCTTGTCTACAAGCTCGTCATAAAGACCCGCGACGGAGAGACGGTCACGCTCGTTTCCGACGAAAACGGGGAATATATACCGAGCTTCATCACAAGGGCGTCGATATACTTCGCGGAGGATCACGATTACCGTCTATATCCCGACGGCTGGAACGAGGTCGGCTTCAAGGCGGACAACGCCGGCAAATGCCGCCTCATCGAGGCGCCGAAAGCGCTTATGTGCCCGCAGGATTTCCCGGCGGACAAGGTGACGA
>JAFRXS010000148.1 GCA_017443405.1 Clostridia bacterium
GCGAAACGCAAGATGAGCGTGACGGAACTCGCGGACCGGGTCGGGATAACTATCGCGAACATGTCCATCCTGAAAACCGGTAAAGCCAAAGCTATAAAGGTCGGCACGCTCGCGAAGCTCTGCGAGGCGCTCGACTGTCAGCCGGGCGATATACTTGAATACAGACCGGCAGAGGAAAACAAACGATGAAACTGACGGTCTTCGCCGTCTTATTACTGCTCGTTTTCTCCGCGCTGTCAGGCTGCGCGGGACCGGACTATCCTCCCCTGCCCGACGACCCGATCGCGTTCAAAACGGGGTCGTTCGAGGACACGGAACACGACGGCGCGCTTTACGCCACGCTCGAATACGGCGGCAGGACGTATATCGGCTACGGCACGGCAAACAGGCGTTTCAGCCGCGACAAGGCGGAATCCTGCATCGGCTATATCGTCATGGACGGTAATATAACTTCCGTTCCCGACCCGGATAACAGGAACTCGAGAGTCTACACGCTCGTCGGGGACCCCGCACACGATTTTCTGATGGATTTCGACAAAACCGCCGGTCCGATGAACCAGCCGTATTTCTGGCGGGCAGTCGATACCCGCGGGAAAGATATCGCCGTGCCGGAGTTCATCGATGATCCGGGGTATGAGTACTGGCGATAGGGAGCGAATACGAAGAATATGGGACTTACGGTTTGGGCGACGATATTATATTCTGTCCTGCTGATCCTGACTGCGGCGGCTTTTCTGACAAAGAGATATAAGATCGGCTCAGCCCTTATCGGTGTACTTCTCGCCGTGACGGCAGCGATCGGATATCTGTGGTTCTCGTCGCCGATGTGACGCCGTCCGGTGTTTCGGATAAGCGACGTTTGCCGCGTCTCACGATAGAAGGGCGTTTTTGATAACAAACGCCTTACGGCGATCACCCCCGACCCGCAAAGAGGCGGCTCAGATAAAAAAACCAAGCCGAAAGGCTTGGTTTTTTGTGCTTACCGAACAAATATGCAAAACGGAATAAACGGGCTAACAAACCTGTTTGCAGAGTTTACGGGATGGTTTGCGTCCTAAACGAACGAAAACACAAAAAGTGAAAGTTCGAGCTTTGCTCGATGTGAAATTATCAAGTGATATTGCGCCTACGGCGCAGTGATATTGTCCCTTCGGGACAGTTATATTTCTCGCTGACGCGAAAAGTGATATTATATTCGTTCCTTCACTCGTCCGCAGGACGAATATCACTGCGAAGCAATATCACTCGACCGAAGGTCGAATATAACTCGTTCCGAAGGAACGAATATAGTTGAAAAAAGCACTTGCTTTCGCAAGTGCTTTTTTCTGGTGGACACAGACGGGCTCGAACCGTCGACCTCACGCGTGTGAGGCGTGCGCTCTGACCAACTGAGCTATGCGTCCGTGACTTGTCTATTATAGCACCGTTTTTCGTTTTGTCAAGGCAAATATTTGCACGGGGGCATCATTCCTCCCCGAGCGCCTTGACCGACTCGTACAGCGCCGTGACCTTTGGATGAAGGTCGCGGTCGATATGCCAGTGACCGAAATACCAGTGGCCGAACTCTATCTCATACCAAATCCAGTTAAAAAAGCTCGTCAGAGCGATATCGTTCGGGTTCGAGGCGTAGCCCATGAGCTGTATGAAAACCTGCGGGCAGTTGTGCGTGAGGATATAATCCGCTTTGCGGCCGGCAGCAATGAGGTTTTCGGAGGCGTTTTCCATCTCTTTCTCCGTCGGAGATTCCCGCGCCCACCAGCTTATACCCTCCCGGCGGAAATCCTTGTCGATACTGTACGCGCCGCCCATGCAGAAAAAGGTCCTGCCCTCTATAGTATATATCTGCCCGCGCTGAAGCCAGAAAACGTTCCGCCCCACGCGGCGGACCGTTCCCCCGTAACGCTCTTCTTCCGTCGTTTCGGCGAAAAGACGGTCGAAATTCTCATGATTGCCGTCGATGAAGAGTATCTCGTACGGCTTTGCTTCGAGATACTCCAGCTTCTTTTGTTCAAGCAGTCTTTCGTACCTGAACTGTTCGCCGTCGGGATAGAACACGAGACCGAAATCGCCCAGCACGATGAGCTTGTCGTCCGCACCCCACGTATCCTCGCCGGGCATCGCCTCCGGCGTGAAGCGCTCGAATACCGCGCCGTGGATATCGCCCGTAACGTGTATCATCGCAAAGCCTCCCCGGTCAGTATCTGTTGTTTATCTTTTCCTTTTTCGCGTCGTAGGGCAGCATCGCGAGCTCGTAAAGATGCGACAGCACGAGCCCCGCCGTCCTCGCCCGCGCCCGGCGCAGGTCTTTTTTTCTTTTGCGTTCGTCGACGGGCTCTTCCTCGACGAGCCGTTCCGGTCTGCCCGTCCTGCCGGTGATCTCGAATGAGAGCGTCGTCTTCGTCGCGACGTGGTCCGTATAGGTGTTGCCGTCCGCGTCGGTGAATTTGACGTACTCGGTATAAACGGGCGTGACCGATACCGAGCCGCCGCTGCGGAACATGACCTTGTCTATCGACTCCGGCAGAGTCGGGAGCCAGGCTTTGCCGTCGTTGTAGTCGCTGTCGCCGCCGTTATGGAGCACCGCCCACGCGTCGGTAAGGCCCGCCGGGATGATGAGATTGCCGTAAACGTCGTCGCCGGCGTTGCGGATATACTTCGTGTTGTAGTCGCCGATGACGACGCACGCCCTGTTTACGGAGGACGCGTTTATCACCTCGGCGAGCTGCCTGAAATTATCCGCCCGCGCGCGGACGGACGGCTCCCCCGCCCCGGCGTCGGTGTGTATCACGTAAACGTCGATAAAAACGCCCCCGGCGATCTCGACCGTCGCGCTGAGTATGCCTTTGTCGGCTATACGGTCCATCGCGCCGCAAAGCACTCCGAACGTGCTGCGCCACGGTATCCTCGTCACGTTGTAGATCGGGAAAGCGGAAAAAAGGTTTTCGCCGCTCCCCAGAGGCAGCGGACCGCTCGAGACCGTGCGGTAGGGATAGGCGGCTGACATAGCGGACTCGAGCGCGCCGTGATGGTCGAAATCCTCCTGCACGCCGATGATATCCGCTCCAGAACTCCACGACAAAAGCGCGCCTATGCGGCGCTGCCTTTCGGCGCCTCTGTACCTGCGCTGCGTTCCCTGAAAGTCGCCGAGCAGAGGTATGCCCGATACGTTGTAAGATAAAAACGTTATTTCCATGTTCTCACCGTATATATTCTAACACAGGGCGAACGTTTAATCAAGGGAAACAAAAGCCGCCCTCGCGGACGGCTCGTGTCGTATCATATCCTTTTACGGTCTGGGATTGCCGCAGTTGGTGCAGAATTTGCCGGTGTTCTCGCTGCCGCAGTTCGGGCAGTGCCACTTGCCGTCGGGCTTGGGTTTGCCGCAGTTCGTGCAGAACTTGCCGGTATTGCCCCCGGCTCCGCATCCGGGGCAAGTCCAGCCCTCTTCGGGCTTCGGCTTGCCGCAGTTGGTGCAGAACTTGCCGGTGTTGCCGGTCGCTCCGCATTCGGGGCAGGTCCAGCCTGCGGCGGCGGGAGCAGCCTGCTGACCGACGGGCGGGATAGGCTGCTGCTGACCCATGGCGTAAAGGCCGGAAACGTCGCCTCCGGCGTTCTGCGCGAGGTTCATGCCGGCGAACGCCATGAACGGACCCGCGCCTTCGTTGGCGGCGGCGGCGCGCATCGCGTCGTTCTGCGCGCTGACTCTTGAAGCGGCCGCCATGTTGACGTTGGTGTAAACGGCGCTCTTCTGAAGCTCCTTGATCATCGCCTCGTCTTCCTCGCTGGCGGTCAGAGAGTTGACGCCAAGAGAAACTATCGCGATGCCGCGGAGATCCGTCCACTTCGGGCTGAGGACCTCGTTGAGAGCGTTGACGATATCGTCGGTGTGACCGGGAAGCTCGCTGTAGCGGATGCCCAAAGCCGAGATCTTCGCGAACGCGGGCTGCAGAGCGCTGAGCATTTCGGTATGGAGCTGGGGATCGATCTCTTCCCTGCTGTAATCCGACTCGACGTTGCCGCAGACGTTCTTGTAGAAGAGCATCGGGTTGACTATCTTGTAGGAATAGCTGCCGTTGCAGCGGATGGCGGAATCGAGGTCGAGACCTATGCGGTTGTCGACGAGCCTGAACGGGATGGGATTGATCGTGCCGTACTTGTTGTCGAGTATCTCCTTCTCGTTGAAGTAATAGACTCGCTGATCCTTGCCGGTGTCGCCGCCGAACGTGAAACGCTTGCCGATCTGCTTGAACGTGTTGAGAAGATTCTCCTTGTTGAGACCGCCGTACATGATCGTCGGCTCGGTGCCGGAATCGAAAACGAACTCGCCGGGCTCGGCGCAGAACTCGACTATCTTGCCCTGCTCGACTATCATCATCGTCTGACCGTCGGCTACCGCGATGATGGAGCCGTTGGAGATGATATTGTCTTCGCCCTTGGTGTTGGTGGAGCGCTTGGAATTGCGCTTCTGTCCCTTTACGCAAAGGATATCCTTGTCGATCGCTTCACAGTAGAAGTACTCGCGCCACGAATCGGCGAGCACGCCGGAAAGAGCGCCGACTCCTGCTTTTAAAAGGCCCATAATATATCCCTCCGAATATTTATTCTAATTAATTATATACCATTTTGCAGACGATTTCAATAAAAATTTAAACGGCAGCGGTGCGTTTTTTTATTTTTTTTGCTTCCGGATACGTGTTTTATTCCCCGATATGCAGGAGCGAATACGGGATGTGGCAGTACCCGCCGGGATTCTTGTCGAGATACTTCTGGTGATACTCTTCCGCGGGATAAAAGTTTTCAAGAGGTCTTACCTCAACGGCGAGAGGCGAACCGACCTTTTCCTCCTCCCTTTTCACCGCCGCTTCTATCTCGCCCATGAGCGCTTCGTCGGTATAGTAGATACCGGTCCGGTACTGTCTTCCGACGTCGCCGCCCTGTTTGTTTACGGACAGCGGGTCCACGGCGAGAAAATAGCGTTCAAGAAGAACAGAGAGAGTGATGACGCTCTCGTCGAACTCGATCTTCACGGTCTCGGCGTGGTCGGTGCCTTCGCGGCAGACCTGCTCGTAGGTGGGATCGGCGGTCTTGCCGTTCGCGTAGCCGACGGTCGTGGAAACGACCCCCTTAAACTGATCGAAATACTTCTGCGTTCCCCAGAAGCACCCTCCGGCGAGATAAACGGTTTTCATGTGTCTTCCTCCTTATCCGTTTTCGCATATACAGAATAGCACATTTGTCCGCCGTTTTTCAATCGCCGGATCTTACGAAAGAACAAAAAAACAAAAAGGACTCGCGAAAGCAAGTCCCATAGCGTGGAGCGGGTGATGGGAATCGAACCCACACAGCCAGCTTGGAAGGCTGGAATTCTAACCATTGAACTACACCCGCGAGAACGCAGTTATAATAGCACAGGCGAGCCCGGTAGTCAAGTAAATTTCAAAAATTTCAGAAATTTCAAAAAATCGAAAAATACGTTCCGACCGGGCAGACCGACGGTAAAAACGCGCGGAAAGTCAATCCCCGCACGCCCTGCGGATGGCGGCGGCAGTGCTTTCTGCGCAGAGGCGGATGCCCTGCTCCGAGAGGTGTATCGTATCGTCGCAGACGTTCGCGTAGATATCCGCGGCGACGACGGAATAAAGGTCGTTTATCGCGACGCCCATTTCGGTGAGCTTCGGCACGACGAGGCTGTTGTAGCGCTCGATCACGGGGTTGTGATTGTGTACGTTCTCCGCGCGCACGGGCGTCGTGGTAGCAAATATGACCTTTTTGCCGCGCTCGAGCAGTATCCCCGCGATGCGCGTGATCTGCGAAACGTAAAACTCCTCGGGCGTGAACGGCCCGTCGCCGAACAGCTCGCAGATATCCCATTCGCCGGAATTGAAGTGGACGACGTCGGCTTCGTTTATCCTCGCGGCGCTGTCGAACAACTGCCTGAGCACGTACGAAACGAATCTGCTGTTGTCATCCGGCTGCCAGACCTCGTAGCCGTCGCCCAGAAGCTCCGGCACCGAGGCGCCGTAGCCCATAAGTCTGATGGAGTCGCCCAGAAGCACGACCTTTTTCTTTTCCATACCTTATCCCCCGCACAAGAATCAATGTTAATAATACCGCTTTATTATACTTCGCGCGCAGCCGCTTTTCAACGGTTTTTGCCGTTTTTATCACGGCGGACGACAAAAAAGAGCGACGCGGGGACCGCCCGCGCCGCTTTTCAGAAAGGAGGTTAACAATGTTTCCACAAGCAACACAACCAACCGAAATCATTATATCACGCGAAGAATACGATTTCAAGCCGGACGAGAGCATCCGCGAGTTACGATATTGCCATTCGCTTCCGGTTGTGATATAATCGTTCAAGGACCTGAAAAAATCCGAAAACACGGAGGCGCTTAATATGACCGCAAAAAAACCCATCTCCGCGCTGCTGGCGGTATTGCTGGCGTTCGTGTGCGCGGGCGACTGTTCCGCCGCCGACAAGATACAGTCGGTCTACTCCTCCGCGGTCATTTCCGCGGGCTCCGTGAGGATGATCGCTCATCGCGGTTATTCATCCATAGCGCCGGAGAACACGCTGCCGGCGTTCCGCGAGGCGGGCAGGCACGGCTTCTGGGGCGCGGAATGCGATATATCCCCGACTAAAGACGGCGTCTGGGTGATCATGCACGATGAGACCGTAGACCGTACGACCGACGGCAAGGGAAAAGTCGCCGACTTCACGCTTGACGAGATAAGGGAGCTGACGGTCGACTCCGGGAGCAACGTCGGCAGATACCCGGGCACGAAGGTGCCGACGCTGGTCGAATATCTCGACGTCTGCAAAAAGTACGGCATGCATCCGGTGATCGAGATAAAGACCTGCTCTCCGGTCGAAGCGATGGACAGTCTCGCCGCGCTTCTTCGCTCGAGGGAAGAAAAAGATATGTTCACCGTCATCACCTTCGGGCAGGAACACGCGAAGCGGATAAAGCAGCTCCTTCCCGAAACGCCGGTTTACCTTTTGCTCGGAGGCGGCCCGGACGACGATCTTGACGCGGCGATAAACTGCTGCCTTGACGGCGGGCTCGACGGGATCGATTTCGCTTACGTTTGGAAGGAAAACGACGTCGGGAGGATCAAGGAAGCCGGGCTCAAAACCATGGTCTGGACCGTTGACGACGTCGACACCGCCGAAAAGTTTTATAAAATGGGCGTCCGCGATTTCACCACGAACACGCTGACGCAGCAAAGGCTCCCCGGCAACGCACTGAGGCGTTTCATCCGCAGGCTGCAGGCGTTATTCAACAGCTTCAGGCTTTGGTTCGCCGTTTCCTGCTGACAGTTGATACTTCGACAGATAAAGAAAGGAGAAAAACATGCCCTTCATCGATCTTAAAACAAACGCAAAGGTTTCCGCGCAGCAGTCCGACGACCTCAAAACTCGCCTCGGCGAAGCGATAACCGCTCTCGGCAAGAGCGAGAGCTGGCTCATGGTCAGCGTCGAGGGCGAAAAGAGCCTGTACTTCAAGGGCGACGCCGCGCCCTCTGCCATCGCGGAGATCTCCCTTTACGGCCGCGCCTCGGACGCGCAGTACGACAGGATGACAAAGGAAACGACCGCGATAATCTCTGAGATACTGTCCGTCCCCGCGGACAGGATATACGTGAAATACGAAGAGGTCGCGCACTGGGGCTTCGGCGGATATAATTTCTGAAGCCCGAGCGTTCTTTTTTCTAAAACAACAGCGCCCCGCCGAATTCGACGGGGCGCCGGTATATCATTCGGGCCTTGCCAAATATCCCGCCTTCGCGACAGCGCCGCAAAGCAACCGGACGTCCGGCTGAGTTTTTGTATAGATGCGCGCGGAATCTGTATCCTTGCTCACCTTCGCCATCACGCCGTCGAGCGAGTTCAGAGCATTCTCAACGCGCCGCGCGCAGTTGGCGCACGTCATCCCGTCTATCTTCATTTCGAGCGAATACGGGTAATGCGCTTTGTTTCCGTCCCCGGCGGGGCGGCTTTTTTCCGCGGCTTCATGTTCGCCGCAGCAGCCTCCGCCCTTCCTCGCTTTTTTGACGATAAGAGCGACCGCAAGCGCGATAATGCCTGCGAGGACAACGCCCGCGCAGATATCAAAGATCAAAGCGCTCATCGACTTTCCTCCCGACCGCAGCCGCCGCAAACAGAACAGTCGCCGCAGCAGCCCTGTTTGCCCTTCTTCTTATCCCTCGCGATCTTAATTACCGCAAAGATCACCGCGGCGATAACAACGGCGGCTATAATAAAGTCCCAGATATTCATAAGCTCACGATAAGATGTACGGCGGCGGCGCAGATCCAGGCGATAACGCACTGCCACACTACGACGCCGAACGCCCATTTTCTGCCGAGCTCACGGCGGATAGAGGCTATTGCCGCGACGCACGGGGTATACAGCAGTGAAAACACCAGAAGAGAAGCGGCGGACGAGGCGGAGAGCACGGCTGTCACGTTCTGCCCGAAAAGAATCTCCATCGTCGAAACGACGCTTTCCTTCGCCATGAATCCGCTTATCAGAGAGGTGCATATCCTCCAGTCGCCGAGCCCGAGCGGTTTCATCACCGGAGCGATCCACCCCGCCACAACGGCGAGTATGCTGTCCTGCTGATCGGCGGCAAGATCGAAATGCAGGTCGAAGCTGTTGAGCAGCCATATAACGACGGTAGCGACGAGGATGACGGTGAACGCCCTCTGCAAGAAGTCCTTCGCCTTTTCCCATAGCAGCTGACCTACGTTTTTTAGTCCCGGCAGACGGTAATTCGGGAGCTCCATGACGAACGGCACGGGCTCGCCCCTGAAAAGCGTTCCCCTGAACAGGAGCGCGGCGAGGATGCCGACGATGATGCCGAGAAAATAAAGCCCGACCATGATGAGCGCCTTATGCGACGGGAAAAAGGCGTCGACGAAGAACGCGTAAATGGGCAGTTTCGCGGTGCAGCTCATGAAAGGGGTGAGCAGGATCGTCATCTTGCGGTCGCGCTCGCTGGGCAGCGTGCGCGTTGACATGACCGCCGGAACGGTGCAGCCGAAGCCGATGAGCATCGGAACGATGCTTCTGCCGGACAGACCGATCTTACGAAGCAGCTTGTCCATAAAGAACGCGACGCGGGCGATATATCCGCTGTCCTCAAGCAAGGACAGGAAGAAGAAAAGCGTGACGATGAGCGGCAGGAAGCTGAGCACCGAGCCGACGCCGGTGAAGATACCGTCTATTATCAGCCCGTGCAGCACCCGGTTCACGTGAGCGGCGGCAAGCGCGGAATCGACCAGCCCCGTCAGAGCGTCGACGCCTGACTCCAGAAGCCCCTGGAGCGTGCCGCCGATGACGTCGAAGGTCAGCCAGAACACGACGCCCATGATAAGGACGAACAGAGGGATCGCCGTCCATTTGCCGGTGAGTATGCGGTCCATCTTCTCGCTTCTTATGCTCTCCCGGCTCTTTTCGGGTTTCTTGACGCAGTATGCGCAGGTCCTCATGATGAAGGAAAAGCGCATATCCGCCATAGCGGCGCTGCAGTCAAGGCCGCGCTCCGTTTCCAGCTGGAGCTTGATATGCTCGATGGTTTCTTTTTCGTTCTGATCGAGCATGAGCTGCGACGTGACGAGCTCGTCGCCCTCAACGACCTTGCTCGCGGCGAAACGCAGCGGGAGCCCCGCCGACGCGGCGTGGTCCTCGATAAGATGGCAGATGCTGTGCAGGCAGCGGTGCACCGCGCCGCCGTTGTCGCTCTCGTCGCAGAAATCCTGCCTCATCGGCTTTTCCTGATACCGCGCGACGTGCACGGCGTGCTCGATAAGCTCCTTTATGCCCTGGTTTTTCGCTGCGGAGATCGGAACGACGGGCACGCCGAGAGCCGCCTCCATCTCGTTTATATCGATGCTTCCGCCGTTGGACGTCACCTCGTCCATCATATTGAGAGCGACGACCATCGGCACGTTCATCTCGAGCAGCTGCATCGTCAGATAAAGGTTGCGCTCGATATTCGTGGCATCGACTATATCTATGATCGCCTTCGGCTTTTCGTTGATCACGAAATTGCGCGACACTATCTCCTCGCTGCTGTAGGGCGACATGGAATAGATGCCGGGCAGGTCCGTCACAAGTGTGTTCGGGTGTCCTTTTATCGCGCCGTCCTTGCGGTCGACCGTAACGCCGGGGAAGTTGCCGACGTGCTGATTCGCGCCGGTGATCTGGTTGAACAGCGTCGTCTTGCCGGAATTCTGGTTGCCGACGAGCGCGAAGGTGAGGACCGTATCGTCGGGAAGCGGGTCGCCGCTGCCCTTCGGATGAAATTTTCCGCCCTCGCCGTAGCCGGGATGGTCGGTTACCTTCGATCTATCCTTTATCTCTTCGGAATTCTCATCTTTTCCGACGGGACCGACCTCGATCTTTTCGGCGTCGGCAAGGCGGAGCGTGAGCTTGTAGCCGCGGATAAGAAGCTCGACCGGGTCGCCCATCGGCGCGTATTTGACAACGGTGACCCTCGTGCCCGGGATCACGCCCATATCCAGAAAATGCTGCCGCAGAGCGCCCTCGCCGTTGAGCTTTTCAACAACGACGCTTTCGCCGATCTTCGTATCCTTCAGTGTTGCCATACGCGCCTCCGCCCGTGTTTCTGCGACAATCAGTATATGTTAACCCAGGCGGATAGTCAAGAAAAATATGCCGATTTTGAAGATACTTTTTTCGCCGCCGCGGGCATATAAAACGGCCTCCGGAGAGCGCGGCGCGCTTTCCGGAGGCGTGTTATCAGTACGGGACTATAAAGCGGATCCAGCTCCCCTTACGCGGCCATCAGTAGCCGAAATACGTTTCGCAGTATCTGAAGAGCGTGTTGTCGTATTTTTGTTCGGACCAGGGGTCGAGCAGCAGACCGTGACCCGAAAGCGGATAGAAGATATAGTCGTAGCCGTTGCCGTTTTCGCCGAAGGTCTCCTCGAACACCTTGACCATCGCTTCCCTGTTGCCTTTCGTAACGATCGGATCGTTCCCGGCGTAGCAGAACAGCGAAGGCACGGTATCCTCATTGACGTAAGCGACGGGGGAAATGTCGCGGCACAGACGGTCGCCCTCGCCGTTCTCTTTCATCTCGTCGGTAATATACGTTCCCGTCAGCATGGAAGAGAGCATGTAGGCTCCGCCGCCCCACGCGTCGGTCGTCATATCCGACGGCCCCACGCGGTTTGCGGTAAAGGCAAGCGGTATCGGGGATTCCTCCGGGCGCGAATAGCTGTAGAGCATGGAGATATGACCGCCCGCGGAATACCCCGAAAGAGCGATCTTCGTGATATTGAGCCCGTTCTCTTCGGAGAAATCGCGCAAAGCCGCGATACACTGCGTGACTTCATCGAGCATGGTGTAGACCGTCGTTTCACCGATCTCGCCCTGAGAACAGAGCGAATAACTCATAGTCGCGGTTATATAGCCCTTCATCGCGAGCTTTTTGCAATGGGGGGCCATATCCTCCTTTTCGCCACCCGTCCACGAACCGCCGTGGATGAACAGAACGCACGCGTTATAATCGCGATCCTGCGCCCCTGCCGGAACGTAGACCGTGACCAGATCGCGTTCCGCCTCGCCGTAGCGGATATTCTCGGTCACGACGTAACGGGAACCGAGCAGACCGAAGAAGGTCTGCAGCATAAGGACAAACGTAAGTATCGAAGCAAGCACAGACTGCACGATTCATCCTCCTTTTCAAGTTCTGATACCCGGAAGCGCCCTTGCTCCCGAATTTGCCTCCTGTCTGATGATAACATGTACGGCGGGGGCTGTCAAGTTACGGAGTGCGGCAACCGTGCAAACCGTTTTTGGAAATACACGTCATTCCGGTTTTTGATCCGTTTTCGTTTTTTATATGGATTGTTCCGAAAAAACATGATATAATCAAAACGATAATGATATATTCGGGTCCGCGCGGTACCCGGAAACGGGGACAGAGTTATGCCGTTGATTTTTATAAGAGCCGATATTACTAAGATGAGATGCGACGCCATCGTGAACGCCGCGAATCCCTCGCTGCTCGGCGGAGGAGGAGTCGACGGAGCGATCCATCGCGCCGCGGGCGGAGGGCTGCTTGAAGAATGCAGGACCCTCGGCGGCTGCAAGACGGGCGAAGCGAAGCTCACGAAGGGGTACGGCCTGCCGAGCGGATTCGTGATACACACCGTCGGTCCGATATGGGAAGGCGGCACGAACGGCGAGGAGGAGCTGCTTCGCTCCTGCTACCGCAACTCTCTCGCCATGGCGAAAGAGCGCGGATTCGAGAGCGTGGCGTTTCCGCTGATATCCTCCGGGGCATACGGCTACCCGAAGGACCGGGCGCTGAAGGTCGCCGTCGGCGAGATAACCGACTTTCTTACTGACAGCGATATGCTCGTTTATCTCGTCATCTACGACGGGAAGTCCTTCCGCATAGGAGAAAAGCTGTACAACGATATCACCGCCTACATCGACGACAAATACACAGACGAACATTCGTTCTATGACAGAAGTCGGGAAGAAGGCCGACTGTTTAAAGCCCGCAAAGCCCGTCCGTTCGCGCCGTTTGAGGGCGCAGAGCTCGATGAGGCCGCGCCGGTCCTATGCGATATGGGAGCCGCCGCCCCCGCGCCCGCGGCGAATGCCGCGCCCGCGCCGAAAACGTCGCTCGACGATTATTTAAAGCAGATCGACGAGAGCTTTTCGGAGATGCTGCTTCGCAAGATCGACGAAAAAGGCATGACCGACGCAGAGTGCTACAAAAAAGCGAACATTGACCGCAAGCTGTTCTCAAAGATCAGGAGCGACCGGCTCTACAAACCGAGCAAGACGACCGCTCTCGCCTTCGCCATCGCGCTGGAGCTGCCGCTGGCGGAAACCAAAGACATGCTGATGAAAGCCGGCTTCGCGCTGTCGCACAGTCACAAGTTCGACATCATTATCGAGTATTTCATCACTAACGGGAACTACGACGTGTTCGAGATCAACGAGGCGCTGTTCGCGTTCGATCAGGCGTTGCTGGGGGTGTAATGGTGATCTTGCAGATCCCAAATGAATGATGAATACCGAAAACTAAAAAATGGATTTACGGGTGACCGTTATGAAACGACAAACGCCGAAAGAGATCCTCACGGCCTCTTTTCAGGAGCTTGCGGCGACCAAAAGCGTCGATAAGATCACGATCCGGGAGATCGCGGACAACTGCGGGTATTCTCCGGCGACCTTTTACCGTTACTTTAAAGATAAATACGATCTCATCGCCTGGGAACACGCCGGTGCCGTCGCCGAGATCGTCAGCCGGGTCGGCGAGGGAGATTATTTATGGAAGCAAACTCTTTACGACGGCGCGCGGTTGTATAATGACAATAAAGCATATCTGGCGAACCTCCTGAAACACACGTCCGGTCACGATTATTTCATGCGGTATATGGCACAGATCAATTGCGACGCTCTGGAAAAGTACATACTTTCCGTCAACGGCAACCGGGAGCTGACGCATGAAGAAATGATGTGTATAAAAATATATTGTTTCGGTTTCGTGGGCCTTGCCTGCGAGTGGATCATGGGGCAGATCGAGACAACGCCGGACGAGATCGCGAAGATCTATGAGCGGTCGATCCCCGACCCGCTGAAAAATTATCTTTTGTAATAATAAGAGGATTTGATATATTTCTCTCATTATGATAGAATGAAGCGGTATTCTGCATTGAGAACTTTCCTTCCC
>JAFRXS010000149.1 GCA_017443405.1 Clostridia bacterium
CAAGGTCAGCGACGGCAATATCTATTCGCCGTATTTCCGTATAGATATAGAGCATCAGGCGGATATCTCCGAGGAGATAGCGCGCTTCTACGGTTATCAGAACATCCCGGACAGAGCGCTTTCGGGCGTCGCCGTCGCCGCGCTGACCGACCGTCAGAAGTATGAGAAATTCGTTAGGGATCTTATGATCTCCTGCGGTCTTACCCAGATCGAAACGTTCACTTTCATCAGCCCCTCGGCGTATGAAAAGATACGCCTGCCCGAGGATAAACGCGCGTCCGTCGTCATCACCAACCCTCTCGGCGAGGATACGGGCGTCATGCGCACGAACGCGCTGCCCTCAATGATGTCGATCCTTGCGGGCAACTACAATCACCGCAATCTCGAGGCGTCGCTGTTCGAGCTCGCGACGGAGTTCATACCGCTCGGCGGTCCGGACGTTCTGCCGCTTGAACAGACGAGCGTAGTCCTCGGCATGTACGGCGAAAACGTCGATTTCTATACCCTCAAGGGCGTAGTCGAGGAGCTTTTCATCAAGTCCGGCGTTACCGAATACGACGTCAGGGCGGTCAGCGACGACCCGACCTTCCACCCCGGGCGCACGGCGGCAATGGTCGTGAACGGCGAGGATATCGCCGTCCTCGGCGAAGTGCATCCCGCGGTAGCCGCGAATTACGGCATCGGAGTGAGAGTCTACGCCGCGAGGATCTCGTTCGACAGGCTCTGCGAGCTCAAGAACACGGAGATCGAGTACGCTCCGCTTCCCAAATTCCCGGCGCTCAGCCGCGACATATCCTTCGTTATCGACAGGTTCACGCCGGTCCTCTATCTCAGCCGGCTGATCAAGAAGGCGGGAGGAAAGTCCCTTGAAAGCGTCAGACTTTTCGACGTCTATCAGGGCGGCAATATCGCCGCTGACAAGAAGTCGGTCGCGTTCAGCCTCAGATTCAGAGGTGACGGCAGGACGCTCACCGATGAGGAAGCCGACCGCGCGATGGCCGACATCGTTTCGGCTCTGTCGTCTGCCGGCGCGGTCATCAGGGATAAATAACATAAATACAGGAGGTATCGTTATGGGAGATACGATCAACATCAAAGATACGCATCCTTTTTCCGGCAGCACGACCACCTTCAGCACCACGTATGAAAAACTCACTCACGTTTACGGCGCGCTCAAGGAAAAGGGATACAACCCGATCAACCAGATCCTCGGTTATATCATAACTCAGGATCCGACTTACATCACCACGCACAAGGACGCCAGAAAGATCATGCTCTCCGTTGACAGGGAGGATCTTGTCCGCGAGCTTCTGCGTTCATATCTCAACAAGGATTAAGGTGCCGATATGCCTGAAGAAAAAACGACTGAAGAATTCCTTATGTATAAGGGCAGACCGCTCGTCCGCTGCGGCAATCTCCTTTATTACGGCAATCTTTACGACCCCTACGTGGTCATGATGAACATCGTGTCGACCAAACCCGCCGGCGAGGGCAAGACTACCGCGACCAGGGTAAAGGTCAATCTGCTCAACAACGACCCCGCGGCGGCCAATCCGCTCGCCAAAGAGTCGGAGAAGCCGGGGCTCGGCGCCGCTCTCGAGCTTGCCTGCGCTTGGCTTGACAGGACGTAAGCGATGAAGCTCGGTATCGTAGGTCTGCCGAACGTCGGCAAGAGCACGCTGTTCAACGCGCTGACGAACGCGGGGGCTCAGTCTGCGAACTACCCGTTCTGCACGATAGAGCCCAACGTCGGCGTTATCCCCGTTCCGGACGAGAGGCTGCGCGTCCTCGCCGAAATGTATCATCCCGTAAAGGTCACCCCCGCGACGATCGAATTCGTCGATATCGCGGGTCTTGTAAAGGGCGCGTCGAAAGGCGAGGGATTAGGCAACAAGTTCCTCGCCAATATCCGTGAGGTCGACGCCGTCATCCACGTCGTGCGCTGCTTTGAAAACAGCGATATAGTCCACGTCGACGGCAGCGTCGATCCCGCAAGGGATATCGACACCATCAATTACGAGCTTATCCTGTCCGATATCGAGGTGCTTGAGCGGCGCATAGAAAAAGACGCGAGAGCGTCGAAGGGCGACCGTTCTCTTGAGAAGGACGTCGAGTTTTTTAAACGCGTCAAGCGTGAGATGAACGACGGCGTCTGCGCGAGGGCGATAGAGCTCAGCGACGACGAAAAGGCTCTTCTTTCCACCGTCAATCTCCTTACCCTCAAGCCGGTCATCTACGCCTGCAATATGGACGAGGACGACTTTAAGGCGGGCATAGAGAACAACGAGGGCTATAAAGCGGTCAAAAAGATCGCCGACGCCGAGGGCAGCAAGGTGCTTCCCGTCTGCGCGGAGCTTGAGGCGCAGCTCTCCGATCTTGAGCCCGACGAAAGGGAGATGTTCCTTTCCGACGCCAATATCGAAAGCGGCGGTCTTGATATCCTTATCCGGGAAAGCTACGATCTTCTCGGTCTTATGTCTTTCCTTACAGCCGGCGAGCCGGAGGTAAGAGCGTGGACAATAAAAAAAGGAACGAAAGCCCCCCAGGCGGCGGGGAAGATCCATTCCGATTTTGAACGCGGTTTTATCAGGGCGGAGATAGTCAGCTACGACGATCTTATCGCCAACGGCTCCATGGCCGCCTGCAAGGAAAAAGGGCTCGTGCGAAGCGAAGGCAAGGAATACGTTATGCGCGACGGCGATATAACCCTGTTCAGATTCAACGTCTGAGCGTCAGACTATCCTGAAAATATAGAATTTGAGATACGAGGTCTCCGGCACGCCCCAGAGTATGGGGTGGTCCGGGGACTGTTGTTTTTCACAGACCTGCAAAAGCGATACGTTGGCTTTTTCCGCGGCCTCGGCGAGCATTTTGCGGAAAAGCGCGTCCGTCATGAAATGCGAGCAGGAGCAGGTCGCAAGCCAGCCTCCGCGCGGCAGTATCCTCATCGCCATGTAGTTAATCTGCTTGTATCCGTCGAACGCCCGCTGTAGAGTCGAGGCGCTTTTCGTAAAAGCGGGAGGGTCGAGGATGATGAGGTCCCACGGGCGTTTGCCGGACGCTGCCGCGTCCGTCAAAAGCTCGAAAACGTCAGACTTTATGAAGTCTATTCTGTCCGAAAGACCGTTCAGACCGGCGTTGCGTTTCGCCTCCTCGATCGCGGTCGCGGAAATATCCACGGCGGTCACCGACGAGGCGCCCGCGGCGGCGGCGTTTATCGCGAAGGCCCCCGTGTGCGTGAAGCAGTCGAGCACGTGTTTGCCCTTCGCTATGTCGGCGACGGCGGCGCGGTTGCGCTTCTGATCGAGAAAATATCCGGTCTTCTGCCCGTTGATAAAATCCACGTCGAATTTGAGACCGTTTTCGGTTATGACGGTATGGCCGGAGTCCGGGCTTTCGAGCCCGTCGCAGGAGAAATAACCGCAGACAGGGGAGAGCCCCTCTTTTTCTCTTACTGCCGCGTCGCTGCGCTCGTAAACCGCGCTGACGTTTTCTCCGCGGGAGCGAAGTTCCGCAATAATGACGGGTATCAGCGTATCCTTGCGCAGGTCCATGCCGAGGCTCAGCGACTGGAACACGAGAACGCCGCCGAACTTGTCGCAGATGAAGCCCGGGAAGCCGTCGGAGTCGCCGAAGATAAGCCGGCAGCAGCCGAGGTCGCCGTTCATCGCGGTCTCTCTGTAATCGATCGCGTATTTTACCCGTCTTTGCCAGAACGCGGCGTCGAATCTGTCGTTCGCGTTCTTGGATATCAGGCGGACGAGGATCTTCGAATTGCCGTTTATGAAGCCCGCGCCGAGCCAAACGTGTTTTTTCGTGAAAACGTCGACAATATCGCCGTTGCAGTATTCTCCGTCGACCTTTTCGACGTCTTCTTTATATACCCATATATGCCCCGAGCGTATGAATCTTTCGGCCTTCGCGCCGACGGTCACGGCAGGGTATCCTCTTTCGGCTTTCATACGCGTTCCTCGCTTTTTTCGGGCGGGTACGCCTTGAGGGAATATATCTTCGCGCCCTGAGAAGTGAATCTCTCCTCGTATTCCGTCATGATGTTGCCCTCGGCGTATCTGCTGGAATGCAGGTCGACCGTTACCTCGGTCAGCTTCCATCCACGCAGGGAGAACTGCTCTATCGAATACTCAAAAAGACCCGCGTTGTCGGTCTTCTGGCTCACACATCCGCCGGGTATAAGAAGCTCCTCGTAGATCTTCAGAAATCTGCCGTCCGTAAGCCGGTGCGACGCCTGATGGTTTTTCGGGAACGGGCAGGAGAAATTGAGAAAGATGCCGCCGACGCTCGCCGGACGCAGATATCTGTTCAGATATTCCGCGCCGCAGTGCATGAACAGCAGATTGTCGAGTCCGGACTCCTTGAGAGTTTCGCAGGCGGCGACAAGCACGTTCATGCATTTTTCGACGCCTATGACGCATGATTCCGGGTGCGCGGCAGCGTACTGAAGCGCAAAACGCCCCTTGCCGCTGCCTATTTCAAGGATCACGGGCGCAGAGGCGAATTTTTCGGGCAGCTCGCTGTAGCTGCTGATTTTCAGCGAAGTATCGGGCGGGAGCGTCCTGTCTACGGGGATGATATAATCGCTTATATTATCCGCGCGCTCCGACAGGTGCTTTTTTCTTCTCATTCTCATATTATACTGTACCGTTTCTGTTCAGGTGAACGTTGCGAGAAAATCGACCGCGGGGAAGCGCATTCCCGTCACGGTTTTTAAATATACGTCAAGCAGCGTCGAAAGCTGCTTCAGGTTCTCTTCCGGGACCTTGAGCGCGAAAAGCGGTTTGATCTCGGAGAAGACGATGTGCCTCATGGCGTCTATCACCGCTAGCGGGACTTTTTCCCCCTTGACCGGATGATCCTCGCAGTATATAAGCCCGTCGTGCGGGCTGAAATACATGTATTCGCTCTCGAATCTGCCGCATTCCTCGCACGCGACGAGTCTCGGCATAAAGCCGGCGTAGGTCAGATACCGCAGCTCGACAAGGCACTTGAGCGCGACAGGCGGTATCTTATCCTCGCACAGATAATGAAGGGAGTTGAGTATCACTCTGAGGTATTTCGCCGCGCCCTGATCGTTGTGCGGAGCGAGTACACGCGCGAGCTCGCAGAACGCCTCCGCCGCGGCGAGCTTTTCGATGCTGTCCCGTACTTTGAAAAACATCGTATTCAGCGCGGCGCCGCTGATATTGAGCGTTTCGCCTTTTTCGAAGATCGTGAAATCCGAATAACAGAACAGGGAAGTCGCGCCGTGAAGCCTGTTCTTCGGTTTTCGCGCGCCGTTCGCGAAAGCCGTGATGACGCCTCTTGTCCGCGACAGCAGGGTGACGACGCTGTCGGCCTCGCCCGTTCCGGATTCACCTATAACGAGGGCGTCCGTGTTGAAGGTCTCGTACATCGTCAGATATCAAAATCCTCCGGGTCGAACTCAAATCTGGGCGGCTCTTTCTTCGGTTCTCTTTTCAGCGGATCGTATTTGAATTTGCCACAGTAACCGTCGGTCGGCATAACGCCCTTTCTGACGCAAAGGACCTCTTTGCCGTCCGGAGTGAGTCTGCCCCGCGCGCAGTAGCCGCAGGCCGGGCTGATTTCTCCTCTGAATAATTTGTCCGACATTTCCGATCACCTGTAAGATAGTTATAGTTTATTCTATCACATCCGACGGCCGCGCGCAATAGCTTTAACGACCATCTTTTGTTTAAGGCGCAAAAAAATCCCGCCGTGTCCGAGGGGGAACGGCGGGATGACAGTTGAGACGGTTTATCTGGAGAACAGACCTTTGATCTTCTCGATGATGAGTTTGAACAGCTTGATTATCAGGTTGAACGGACGCGAGGCGTGTTCTTTCGCGTCGTTGTTGCCGTAGACCCTGTGGACGGTATAACCGTCACGGATGCTGAAATCCAGGTCGTATGTCTGGAAGGCGATCGTGCCGTCGTCGTTGACCACCGCGATGACCATATTGAGGGCGCCGGGACCGGCGTAATCGATATCGAGATCGTAGCCGTTGAGCGTGTAGTTCTTTACGGGGATGCCGTTGATGAGAACGTGGTCGACTTTATCGTAGCGGACAAGATCGACGTGGATGTTGTGATGCTCCTCAACAGGCGGAAGGACGGAGAGGATCTGCCTGGCTATGTAGTCGTGACCTATCTGGCTGGGATGGCTCGCGTGGAAGGAGTCCTCCTTGAAATCGCCGAGCAGCGACCAGTCGTTCTCGGTCGCCAGAGTTTCGCAGTTCGCGATATCGGCATAAAGGACATTGTACTGCTTCGCCCATTCCTCGTACTGCTTGTTCATGCGGTCCGTGTAAGCGTTGATTATCTTACCGAGCGGGAAAGCGGTCTCGTCGGTTATGGTCAGGTTGTCGACGAGGTTGAAAGAGCCGACCATGACGATGATGGCGTTGGGATTGAGCTCCTGAAGCTTTTCGATGAGCATCGTGTAATGGCTCGCCCAGTAGTCGTAACCCTCGTTCATAAGACCGATGGCGGTCTTGACGATATCAATGAGCCCGGCGGGATCGCTGATGTCAAGGGATATGCCGTCCGCGAGGAAGCCTCCGTGCGAGGCTATGCGGTAGGCGCGGTAGAAGACGTCGCACATGCCGAGCTCGACAGAGATGACGTCGACCTTTTTCGCGATCTCGAGTATGTCGCCGCTCAGACCGCATTCGCCCTCGACGTATTTGTAGCCGCGCGTGCCCTCAAAAGACGAGGGAGTGCCGAAATACCTGAGCACCTCGTCATAGTAGGGATAATCTATCGCGGTATCCGAGAAGTTGTCGTCGATGCCGAAAAGGTCGAGCGTGATGGCGGTCGTCAGACCCGGGAAGCAGCACGCCCAGTAGGTGGCGTTCTGATCCTTGTTGTCGTCGGGCATCAGGCAGCCCAGAGCCTCGGCGACCTGCGTGGGATACGCGCCCTCGGGGTTGCGCATGTTGTAGTCTTCGTAGCCGTTGGCTTCTCCGACGCTGCCGCAGCCCTTGCCGATACTGTCGCCTATGGCAAGATAGCCGCCTTCTTCGCCGAACTGCGTGACGTTATCCTTTGTCGCGGCGAAAGACGTCAGCCCGACGCAGGAAAACGCGAGCATAACGGCAAGCGCCCAGATCACGGTTTTTCTTAAAGAATGCTTCATTTTTGTTCCTCCTTATTTTAACAGGTAAATACATAATCCTTAATGTTATTATACATAAATATACAATTATTTCAATCCCGAAATGAAAAATTGTAAAAAACGATGATTAGCGCTTCGGACCAGTCTTCTTTTGTGTTTTTTTAAAAAAAAGTGTTGACAAATCCCGGTCCAGGCTATATAATAGCTTCCGTTGCAGGGACGTTTAGCTCAGTTGGTAGAGCACTCGCTTGACGTGCGAGTGGTCAGCGGTTCAAGTCCGTTAACGTCCACCAGTAATCAAATCCCCGCTCACGGGGATTTTTTATTTAAACCAAGGCGGTCTCCCCGTGAAAAAAACCGTAGCTTTGATCCTGGCTCTGCTCCTTCCGATTGTATATATTGCAGGAGCTTTTTCGGCTGAGGCTCAGGTCACTGCAGCGACTCCCGCGACCGCTCAGAGCGCCATACCCGCTGCCGACAGCGCGCTGGCGTATCTTACAAAAAACTATATCGGGACCGACTCTGTGAAATCTTCCATAGAGTCTGTTATTATATCCGATAAGACCCTCAATTCCGTTTTTACCGGCTTTTACGGCGCTCTCAACGAGAACGGCGAGACGCTTTCTTCGATCGGCGTCGAGATCTCGGTCGACGGTATAGCCGCTTCGCTCTCGCGGTATCCTGAGGTAAGCGCCGCGGTCAGGTCTTATCCTACCGTTGACGCTCTTGTTGCAGCCGACTTCGCTCCCGCGTGGAACGTCGCGTCACGAGAGGGGTTCGCCGACGCTCTTTCCTGCGTTTTCTCTCCGTTCGAGCCGCTTCTTTACTGCCTGCTTTGCTCCGGCGACTATCGCGTGTCCGGTCTTGTGTCGTTACAGGGAGCCGACGGCTACAATGACGCAGTCGTGCCCGCGCTGAGGCAGATAGGCTGTACTTATCTTCCCGCTCAGAGCGAGTTTTCCGCCGCCGCGGCTTCCGATAAGTCGCTGATGGTCAAATACCTCGTCGCGTCGCTTTTTTCTGCGTTCGACGCGCTCCTCACGCCTCCCGTCGACGGGCTGTGTTCGAATCTTCCTTCTGTCGCGGGTTTTCTTGTGAACGACGGTATTTCAAATCTTATAACCTCGCTGACCGATCCTCTTACCGTGAGGATAGGTCTTTTGCCTCTTCCGGGTCTTACCCGTCTGATCTCAAAAACCTCGGCTTTTTCCGATCCCGCGGGACTTTCCGGTATGCTCAACAAGGCCGATCTTTCGTCGGTCGCGGGAGCCGATATCTCCCTCCCCGATATAGATCTTGACGCTCTCTCGAAATGCGCGACCAAGGGCGACGCCTTCATTTTTATTCTGACCTACGCGGTCAACGCTCTTAAAGCCAATAAAAACGCGATCCCCGGCGCCGCCGGTATGGGGTCGCTTCTTTCCTCTAATACCGATACAATAGTCAATAAGCTCATAGAACTGCTCAATACCAAGGTCTTCGGTTCTTCGCTCGAATATCAATGGAGCTTCCCGTCCCACACCCCCTCGACCGTAGAGATGCCCGTAGGACTCAGCTATGAACAGGCGACCTCGATGCTCGGCAAGGTCGACTCGGTGCTCAACGAGTTTGCCTCGGAATTCGGCGGCGGCAGTCTCAGCGATTCGCTGAGCGCGGCGATTTATTCGCCCGATATTTTCCGTACCGTCGCTTCCGGGCTCAAAAAACAGCTCGGCGAAAACGCGGGAACGCTTCTTTCCGCTCTCGGAATAAACCTGAGCGCAGCGGAAAACGCGGGCTTCGCAAGGGGCAGCCGCAGCGGTTTCGAGCGGACTCTTCACAGCGTCTTCTCCGCTGCCGCTCCGGCGCTCGCTTATCTCCTGTGCGGAAAAGACTTCCGGCTTTTCGATACGTTCGTCCTGCGCGGCAGCAACGGTTACAGCACCTGTCTCGCTCCGATCTACGAGGCTCTCGGATGCAGGGATATAAAACCGGTCGCGGAGATCTCCGCCCTTCAGGGCGACGCCCTCGTGACCGCCGTGTTCGCTCCTCTGCTCGACCTGCTTGACAGACTGACAGAAACACCGATCGCAACCGTCTGCGAGATACTGCCGAATCTTATCTGGTTCGTCAAGAACGGTATGCTCGAACAGTGCGTCAGGAATCTTCTGCATCCCGTCCTGAAAGCTGTAGAGGCGTCGGGGCTGGGCGATATAATCGATATCCCCGATCTTGATCAACTCGATATGTCAAATATCGATATCACCTCTCTTATCGGCTCCGCAGGAGGCGATATGCCTCTGAACGTCGATCTTTCAGCCCTTGATACGG
>JAFRXS010000012.1 GCA_017443405.1 Clostridia bacterium
GCCGGACATCATCTCGCAGAACTCCTCGAACCTGCCCCAGCTGTCGTTTATATCGAACTCGTAGCTGTGCCCCCAGATGTAGAACACCTGTTTTTTGTCTGTTTTAAGATCAAGAAAACGCCGCCCGAGCTCAAACATAAGATCGAAATCGCGGTGATATACCGTGGGCCTGTATCGGAACATATCATCTGTCTGCGGCTCGAAACCGCCGCTGCAGTCGGTGAGCCTCGCGAAGGATACGCCCGTGCGCGCGCCTACGACGTCGGCTACCCTTCCCGCGTTGTTACCCGCGGGGTACGCCATCGAGGTGACCTCATAACCGGCGAGTTCACTGAGCCTCAGCCTGTCGCCCTCGACCTGGTCGACTATCCCGTCGTCGGTGAGGTCCGCGAGGTTGGGATGCGTGCGCGAATGCACGGCGACCTCGTGCCCGGCGTAGACGGAGGCGACGTCCGCCGCGGGGACCTTGGTGTGATCCACCCGGACGCCGTCGCGGATCAGGTGCCCCTCCTGCCCGAGAAGACCGGAATTGAGGTTGAACGTGCACTTGAGCCCGTATTTGTCGAACAGCTTTATGAGACGTATGTCCTGCGTGACGCCGTCGTCGTAGCTGAAGGTCAGATACTTCATTTGATCAGCTCCTTCGCGCGCCTCATGTACTGCACGAGCGGTATGCCCGACGGGCAGGCGTAGGCGCAGCTGCCGCATTCCATGCAGCTCGCGGTGCCGAGCTTGAGAAGCTGCTCCTTATCCCCCGTCTTGACGCCGTCCTTGATGAGCGTCGGGGCAAGATACATCGGGCACACGCGCGAGCAGCGCCCGCAGCGTATGCAGTCGACGGTCTTTTTCTCCTTTACCTGCCCCTTGCCAAGCGCGAGTATCGCGTTGTTCTGCTTGAGGACGGGGAAATCCTCGCTGTAGATCGCGACGCCCATCATCGGGCCGCCCGTGATGAGCTTGTAGGGCTCGCATTTGAAGCCGCCGCAGAAATCTATGACCTCGCGTATGCTGATGCCGATCGGCACCCTTACGTTCTGAGGCTTGGCGATAGCGGACCCGTCGACCGTCATCGTCCTGCTGACGAGAGCCTTGCCCGTCCTGAGATAGCGGGAAATGAAGGCGACCGAGCCGACGTTCATGACGACGCAGCCGACGTCCGAGGGAAGCCCCCCGGGCGGCACCTTTCTGCCGGTGGTGCTTAAGACCATCATCTTCTCAGCGCCCTGGGGATACTGCGATTTGAGCGTCATCAGCCTTATCTTGTTGCCGTCGCCGAGGTCGCTCTGCGCGATATCGTTGAGTATGGATATCGCGTCCGGCTTATTGTCCTCGACGGCGATTATCACCTGAGTAAAGCCGATATATTCCATCAGCGCGTAGATGCCGCCGAGGACGTCGGCGGGCTCGTCGATGCACTGACGGTAATCGACCGTGATATAAGGCTCGCATTCGGCGGCGTTGACGATGAGCGTATCGACCTTGGCGCCGGGCTTGAGGCCGAGCTTGACGTGCGTCGGGAAGCCCGCGCCGCCAAGTCCCACGAGACCGGACGCCCTGACGGCGGACAGGAAGCTCTTCGTATCGTTGACCTCGGGCGGGGCGATGCCCTCCCATTCCGTCATAAGTCCGTCCGACTGTATCGTGACGGCGCTGCCGACGGTGCCGTTGGACAGCTTGACGGGCGAAAGGCTTATGACCGTACCGGAGACGGACGCGTGTATCGGCGCCGCGACGAAGGCGGACGTGTCGCCTATCGGCTGCCCGACGGCGACCTTATCGCCGATCTTGACGAGCGGCTCGCAGGGCGCGCCGATATGCTGCCTCATCGGCAAAACCACCCGTTCGGGGATGGATATCCTCACGGGCTTGATGGACGCTGTGTTTTTTCTGTGCGGGACCTTCACCCCGCCGCGGACCCGCGCTACGGGGCGCAGGACCTCAGAACCGTCGTTACTTTTCATTGCTATCCCTTTATTCACGTGATCGCGCTTTGATTCATATAATTTGCTTTATATCTTACCACAGTATCCGGCTGTTTTCAAGCCGATATAGTAAGAATAAAACAAAAAAACACGGGAGTTTTCCCGCCCGGGAAAAAGCGGCGGAGGGCAAAAAGAACGGACCCCTTTCGGGGTCCGTCGGATAGGTCAGGGATTATCTCTTGAAGAGGTTGGCGAAGAACTCGGAGATCTTGGAGAAGAAGCTGGTGAAGCTCGCCATGATGCTCGCGAACCAGTTCTTGGACTCGTCCTTGATGACTTCCTTACCTGCCTCGACAACGTCGGAAGCGGTAGCCGGCTTGGTCGCGGGATAAGCGTAGCCGTTGGTGAGAACGAGAGCTATGTCGTTGCAGAAATAGTTGGCGGTGCCGTCGAAGACGTAGACGTCGCCGTCGTTGATGGAAACGGCGTTGATGGACTTGACGACGACCTTGCCGTCGGTGCCGGCGGCGGTGTCCTGAACGACCGTGAGCTTGCCGGTGCCGTTGGCGTTGACCGTGAGAGCGGCGCCGTCGACGAGAGCGGCGACCTTGACGTACTCCTTGGTCTGGGCATTGTAGGCGGAAGCTACGATGCCGCCGTCGATAGCGGCGGGAGCGGCAGCCTCATCGCCGAAGGTGTAATCGCCGACAGAAGCGGTGATCGGGCAGGCGGCGGTGTTGGTGCGGAAGATGGAGTAGATGGCCTTTACGGGAACAGCAGCCTCATCGCCGAAGAGCTGGCCGCGGATGATCTCGTTGGTGAGAGCCTCGGCTACGAAGTCGCCGGTGATGGTGACGTTGAGTTTGGACTTGACAAGGTTCACGATGCCGCCGGTAGCCTGAGCGTTCTTGAGAGCGGTGATGCCCTTAAGGGTGTTCTCACGGAAAGCGAGAAGGGTGTTGACGGAGAAGAGAGCCTTGGCGTCGTTGCCGGCGAAAGCCGCGGCTGCCCAGTCTCTGGCAGCGCTCTCGGCGTAGAAGGACGGAATGAGGTAGTTGATGGCGTCCGCGACTCTGCTGCAGTTCCAGAGTTTGTCAACGACGTTCTTCGCGACGCCGTAGATCTTGAGAGCGGCGGCGGTGTAAACGTTGCTGTTCATCGCGTAGGTGACGGCGGTCTCGGCGATAGCGGCGCCGGTGTCGCCGATAACGTCCTTAGCGAAGTCCTTCTTGAAATCGTCCATCGTCTGGGCGTACTGGTCCTCGATGGACTCGGCAGCGGCGACGAGAACGTCGGAGGGGCTGTTGGCTATGACGTAATCAAGGTAATCGAGATAGTAGTTGCTGCAGGCCTTGATCGAGAGGAGCTTGGCGTATGCGGCAATGTACTTTTCCTTGTTGTTCTTCCAGGAATTGACGACCTTGGCGGCGGTGTTGACGTAGCCGAGGACGGAGTTCCAGGTGTCGCCGCCGATCTCGTCGGAGATGTTGGCGATATCGTTGACCTTTTCGACAGCGTCGGCAGCCTTGTCGATGCCGTTGAGGATCTCGATGATCTTCTGCTCGATCTCGGTGCTCATGCCGGTGTCGACGGCGTCGAGAACGGAGACGAGGACGGCCTCGGCCTTCGCCTCATCGACGGAACCGTCGATGCCGTTGCGCCAGGCGTCGTCATAGAGACCGAAGACGGTGTAAGCCGTGTATTCCTTCTGGATGCTCTCGTCATTGGCAAGAACGTAGTTCCAGCCGACGTGCTGAGTGTTGTCGAAGACGTTATCGAGGAGAAGCTGAGAATTGGCCTTCCAGCCGGCGATCTTCGCGGCTGCCTCAGCGTCAAGCTCGGTGCCCGATGCGCCGGCGGCGAACGGAACGACCGCGAGGAGCATGAGAGCCGACAGGATGACGGCGAGGAGTTTCTTTGTGTTCTTCATAGTACCCTTCCTTTTTGTATTATTGTACCGTCCTTCATTTTAATATTTTAATTCCATATTGTCAAGTAATTGTAACAAAGAAATTACAACAAGATATATTATTAAATTTTAGTAATTTTGTCCTAAAAAATATCGCGCCCCGAAAGGCGCGGAGCTTTCCGGGGACGCAGTTTTAAAACAAGGGATCAGTAAGTCGAGGACATATCGTCGCTGACCTGCTCGCGGACGTTCTTCTTGTATCTGGAGCCGGCTATCTTGCCCTGAAGCTTCTCATAGAAGAGGTCCTCGTCGATCGGAAGGACTATCTCGCTGTCGGTCCAGGAGCTGAGGAACGCCGCGTTGGAGATCGTAAGCCCGTTGATGCCCTCCCTGCCGTCGGCGATAAGGGGCTCGCCGCGCAGGATGTTCGCCGCGAAAGCGTTGCAGACGCCGACGTGCTGGTCGTTCTCGCCCTCAAGCTCGACCTCGACCTCATGCTCGTCGTTCTTCGCGAAGCCGTCCTTGGCTTCCTTAATGTACTCGGCGGTGGGATGCTCAAGCTCGTAGACGTGGATGTCGCCGTGGACGCTGACTATCCTCGCGCGGTCGAGATTTATCTCGAGCCTGTTGTTGCCGGGGCAGTCGCCCGTAGTAGAGACGAACACGCCGTTGGCGCCGTTGGCATACTCGGCGTAGATGACGACGTCGTCCTCGACCTCGATATCGTGCCACTGACCTTCGCGGCAGACCGCCCTTATCTTCGAGGGCATACCGGTGATCCACTGCCAGAGGTCAAGCTGATGCGGGTCCTGGTTGAGAAGGACGCCGCCGCCTTCGCCCGCCCAGGTCGCGCGCCAGTCGCCGGAATCGTAGTAGGCCTGCGTGCGGAACCACGAGGTTATGTACCAGTTGAAACGGCGCAGCTCGCCGTATTTGCCGGAACGGACGATGTCGTGTATCTTGCGGTAGGTCGGATTGGTACGCTGGTTGTAGTCTATCGCGAAGGTAAGCTCGGGGTGCCTGTCGGCGCACTCGTTCATCTCGCGGACCTGCTTCGTATAAACGCCCGCCGGCTTTTCGCACAGAACGTGCAGGCCGTTCTCCAGCGCGTCGATAACGAGGGGCGGATGGGAATAGTGGGGCGTGGCGACGAGCACCGCGTCGACGGCTCCGCTTCTGTAGAGCTCGGCGGCGTCCGAGAAACACTTGACGTCGTAGCCGGCGACGGTTCCCCCGACGGAGGCCGGATCGGCGCAGGCGGCGCGTCCGCGCTCGAGCCTGTCCTCCCTGACGTCGCAGATCGCGGTTACCTCTATCTCGGGCAGCGCGCCGCGCAGATAGTTGGTGAGGTGGCCGTACCCCATATTGCCGATACCGATGATACCCAATCTGACTTTCTGTGCCATAGTATTCTTCCTTTCGCGCGGTTTGACCGCGGTATTTATTTGGAGCGGCGCTGCTTTTGCGCCGCAATTCTGACGTCTTCGATGAGTTTTTCTATCCTGCCGTCTTTGTTCTTCCCCTCGGTGATCTCCTTATCGCCCGAAGCGATATTGCGGTACGCCGCGGCCGCGGCGGCGGCAGCCGCGGGCAGGACGGCGGCGGCGAATATGAGCAGACGCTGCCGGATCATTTGAACAGATAGATTATATCCTTCGCGGATACGACGGCTATCAGCAGCAGGAGCAGCACGAGCCCCGCGGCGTGGACGTAGCCCTCGTATTTCGGCAGTATGGGCTTGCGGCGTATCGCCTCGATGACGAGGAAGAACAGCCTTCCGCCGTCGAGCGCGGGTATCGGCAGGAGGTTGACCACGCCGATATTGACCGTGATGAACGCCATTATATATACGAGGTAATACATAGCGTTCGAGCGTTCCTCGCTGGTCTGCGCGGAGCTTACGTCGCTCGCCGCCTGCGACATGACCTGTATCGTGCCTATCGGACCGGAAAGGTCCTTGAGCCCGTATTTGCCGGTGACCATATCGACAAGGCTCATCCTCACGAGGTTTTCTGTCGCGATGGTCTCGACGACGCCGTGAGTCAGACTCCGGAAGAAGTTGTTTTCCTTGCCGAGGAAGAAGAAATCCCGCACGACGTACGTCCTGCCGTCGATCTCAGTTTCAAGGAATCCGACGTTTTCAAGCTCAAGCTTTTCCCCGTCGCGGACGACGGTGAGATCGGCGCGGTTGTCCTTGCCTCGCGTCAGAGCGTAAGAAAGGTCGCTGTTGGTGAACACGCGGGTGCCGTCGACCCTGATTATCCTGTCGCCCACCTGCAGACCGCAGGAGGAGCTGACGGCGTTGTCGTCGAATTTGGCGACCGTCGTAGTGCCGACGAGGTCCTGACGCGATATTATGATCGAGAAAAGCAGGAAGCCGAGTATTATATTCATCGTCGCGCCGGCGACGACTATTATCATCCGCTTCCAGACGGCCTTTTTGCAGAAGGCGTTCTCGTCCTCGGACTGACCGTCCTCGCCGTCCATCGCGACGTAGCCGCCCACCGGGAACAGGCGCAGGGCGTAATCGGTATCGCCCTTTTTCCTCTTTAATATCGCGGGGCCCATACCGATGGAAAACTCGTTTATTTTGACTTTAAAGAGCTTCGCGAAGGCGAAATGCCCGAGCTCGTGGATAGTAATTATAAGACCGAAAAACAGTATGCCGAGAAGTATCGGCCAAGCCTTCGACCATACGGCGGCGAAAGTCACAGCAGGTATCATACGTTTTCCCCCCCCTTATTCGCCCGCGGCGGCTTCGGCGAGAGTCACGCCGTCGAGGTAATCGTTTATGCGCCTGTCAAGCTCCCGCCATATCGGCAGAGTCTTGCAGCCGTCCGCGCGCGGACAGGCTTCGCCTCCGTCGGACAGGCATACGACCGGAGCGAGCGAACCCTCCGCCGCGCGGATGATGCTGCCCACGGAATATTCCTCCGGCGCCCTCGTCAGACGGTAGCCGCCGCCCTTGCCGCGCAGACCGTCGAGAAGACCGAGCCTTATCAGCGGCGGGACGATGCTCTCAAGATATTTTTCGGAAACGTCCTGACGCTGCGCGATATCCCGCAGAGGGATATAAGACCCGTCGTTATGCTCGGCGAGGTCTATCATCACGCGCAGGGCGTAGCGCCCTTTTGTCGATATCATCATCTTTTTTTACCAGCTTTATTATAAAATGGGCGGACTATTCGATAACGTCCATTACGCTCGCGCCGCGCGACGGAACGAACAGCCTCGAATACTTTACGGCTTCATTGAAAACGCCGACGGCAGCGTCGAGTTTGGAGCGGCTCGACGAGCAGAGCGTCGCGACGATCTCGCCTTTTTTTACCTTCTCTCCCGGTTTTTTGTGAAGGATGATGCCCGCAGAGCTGTCTATCTTCTCCCCGAGCTCCTTCCTTCCCGCGCCGAGTTCAAGCGCGGCGAGCCCGATCTTTTCGGTATCCGTGCGCGAAACGAAACCGCTCTGCGGCGCAGGTACGTCGAATCTGAATCCGGCGGGCGCGAAGAGCGAGGTATCGTCGAGCATTCCGGTGTTCCCGCCCTGAGCGGCGACCCATTCCTTCATCTTTTCGTAAGCCGTGCCGTCGCGGAGAACGCCGACGACCTTTTCGCGGCTATCCTCGTAGGTCGCCCCGCGCGAGAGCATATAAAGGCGGGAGCAGATCTCTACGCAGACCTCGTAAACGTCCTCGACGCCCTCGGTCCTGCCTTTGAGGATATCCACCGCCTCGATGACTTCGAGGGAATTGCCTACCGCCCTGCCCAGGGGCTGATCCATCTCGGTGAGCAGGCACATGACCTTCCTGCCGGACGCTGCGCCGATCGCGTTCATGGCGCGGGCGAGCTTGCGCGCCTCTTTGAGATCCTTCATGAAGGCTCCGCTGCCGACCTTGACGTCGAGAACTATCGAATGCGCGCCGGCGGCGAGCTTCTTGCTCATTATCGAGCTCGCGATGAGCGGTATGCTCTCTATGCTGCCCGAAAGGTCCCTTATGGCGTACAGCTTTTTGTCGGCCGGGGCAAGGCTGCCCGTCTGACCGATGACGCAGACCCCGGTCTTTTCCGTCGTGGCTATGAACTCTTCCGGAGTGAGGACGGTGCGGTAGCCCTCTATCGATTCGAGCTTGTCGACCGTGCCGCCCGTGTGCCCGAGCCCTCTGCCGGACATCTTGGCGAATTTACACCCGAGAGAAGCCATGACGGGAGCGACTATCAGAGTCGTCTTGTCGCCTACGCCGCCCGTCGAGTGCTTGTCGACCGACAGCTCGCCGAAACGCGAAAGATCGACGCTGTCCCCCGACCTTGCCATCGCGGAGGCGAGGTCCGCGGTCTCACGGTCGGTCATACCCGCCATGAACACCGCCATGCACCACGCGGAAAGCTGGAAATCGGCTATCGAGCCGTCCGCCGCGCCGGCGCAGACGAATTCTATCTCCTCGGGGCTGAGCTCTCCCCCGTCGCGTTTATGTTTGATTATATCAATGATCGTCATTCCGCAGCGCCTCCTTCGGCTCGCATCGCTGATATCCTTACCTTATGACGACGTTGTTGTCTCCGAGGAGCAGCCGCATCGCCGCGATAAGCTCGGGCGAGGACGCGACCGAAACGCCGGTTTCCATATCGTACTGTTTTCTGTCGCGGAAGTA
Source organism: Clostridia bacterium (assembly GCA_017443405.1). GTDB lineage: Bacteria > Bacillota > Clostridia > Oscillospirales > Acutalibacteraceae > RGIG2893. The sequence continues at coordinate 8,478 of JAFRXS010000012.1, forward strand.
GAAAACCACCCGATTGTCGCCCGGGAACAGGGAAAGCGCGGCGCACGCCCTGCCGAACGAAAGATCGTTTTCGCAGGGGAAACGCAGGTATACCGTCCTGCCGCCCTGACCGAGCTCCGCGCTGACCGCGTCGAGCTGCGCCTCGGTGACCGTGACGCCGCACGCGACGGGTGTCATCGGCTTCACGGCGTGCGCCGGGGCGGCGGGCTGAGGCGCGGCCTCGGCGGGTATATACTCGGGCGGGATATATTCATCGACCGGATAGCTTTCTTCCTCATCCGCCGGCGAGCTGTCGGGCGCGTCCTGCGGGATGACGGCGTTTTTGAGGAATTCCGGCATCTCGAAGGCTATACCGGCGGGCTGCGTATTGCGGGCGAAGACCGCGGGATCCATAGCGGGCTCGACGTGCTCGAGAGCGACGCTCGCCGCCTTGTCGTCGCGAAGCGACAGCCGCCCGTTTATGACGACTATTCGGTCTTCGCTGAGTATGCTGCCGTATTCGTTGTAGCCCTTCGGGAAAACGACGACCTCGATCGAGCCGTAGGTATCCTCGGCGGTGAGGAACGCCATCGTCGTGTCGTTTTTTGTTATCTTTTTCTTGACGGTGGTGAGGATGCAAAGAAGAAGGACCTTGTCGCCGTCGTGATACGCCGACGCCGGGTCGCCGGGCTTGCTTTCGAGCAGGTCGGAGATATGCGCGGCGCGTATCTTCTTTGCCATATCCGAGTACTCTTTGAGAGGATGCCCGGAAATGTAAAGGCCGGTCGTGAGCTTTTCCTGAAGGAGCTTTTCCTTTTCCGGCATTTCGGGCACGTCGGGCAGCTCCGGCCCTTTGGATGAGGAATCCTCCGGCATTAGGTCGAACAGCCCCATCTGCCCCTCGAGGTTCTTCTTTTTCGCGGAATCGAGCTCGTCGATTATCAGCGGGAGTATCTGAAGCATCTGGCTGCGGTTCGCCCCCAGCCCGTCGCACGCGCCGGACTTGATGAGGTTCTCGACCGCGCGGCGGTTGAACTCCTTGCCGTAGGTCCTCGAGCAGAAATCGTAGAACGAGGCGTATTTGCCGTGCTCGCGCTCATTCACGATAACGTCTATGAACGACGAGCCGATGTTCTTGACGGCGAGCAGACCGAACCTTATATGACCGTCGACGACGAAGAATTTGGACCTGCTCTCGTTGATGGAGGGCGGCAGGACGTCGATGCCCATATTGCCGCATTCTTGGATATAGGGGACGAGCTTGTCGGTGTTGCTCATGTTGATCGAGAGCATCGCCGCCATGAACTCCGCGGGGTAATGGCACCTGAGGTACGCAGTCTGGAACGTAACGAAGGCGTAAGCCGCCGAATGAGCTTTATTGAACGCGTAGGAAGCGAAGGACTGCATGTCGTCGAAGATGCCGTTGGCGGCCTCCTCCGAGATACCGTTGGCAAGACAGCCCACGCATTTCGAGGAGCCCTTTTCGCTGCCGTCGCTGCCGTACAGGAAGTACTTGCGCTGCTGCTCAAGCTCGTCCTTGTGCTTCTTCGCGACCGCGCGCCTGACGACGTCCGCCGCACCCATCGAGTAGCCCGCGAGGTCCTGGAATATCTGCATGACCTGCTCCTGATAGACTATGACGCCGTAGGTGACGTCGAGTATCGGGGCGAGCTGCGGGGTACGGTATTTTATCTTGTCGGGAGCCTTGCGGTTCTGGAGATACGAGGGGATGAAATCCATCGGACCGGGGCGGTAAAGCGCGATGACGGCGATGATGTCTTCTATGTTCACCGGCTTCATGTTTATCATCAGCGACCTTATGCCCGCCGATTCCAGCTGGAACACGCCGTAGGTGCCGCCCTGCCCCAGCATTTCATAAGTTTTCTTATCCTCGACGTTGACGTTGTTCACGTCGAAGCCCGGCTCGCGCAGCCTTATCATCTCCTGCGCGTCGTGGAGCATCGTCAGCGTCTTGAGCCCCAGGAAGTCCATTTTCAGAAGACCCAGAGCCTCGACCCAGACCTTGTAGTACTGGGTGACTACGGAGCCGTTGGACAGCGCGAGCGGCACGTAGTTGACGACCGGATCGCGGCAGATGACGACGCCGGCGGCGTGCATGCCCGTGTTGCGCGGCATGCCCTCGATACGTATTGCGGTGTCGATGAGCGTTTTTACCTTGTCGCTGCCGTCGTAGAGCTTTTTGAGGTCCTGCGACGTTTCAAGCGCCTTGCCTATAGTCATGCCGAGGTCGGGCGGTATCTCCTTGGCGACGGCGTCGACCTCGGAATACCCCATTCCCAGCACCCTGCCGACGTCGCGTATCGCGCCCTTCGCCGCCATGGTGGCGAAGGTGACTATCTGCGAAACGTGATCCCTGCCGTAACGCTGCGTAACGTACTCTATGACCTCGCCGCGGCGCTCCTGGCAGAAGTCGATATCGAAGTCGGGCATCGAGACCCTTTCGGGGTTCAGGAAACGCTCGAACATCAACTTGTAGCGCATCGGGTCTATCTCGGTTATGCCGCAGGCGTAGGCGGCGATCGAGCCCGCTCCCGAGCCCCTGCCCGGTCCGACGGGTATGCCGTGCCTCTTCGCCCAGTTGATATAATCCCAGACTATCAGGAAATAGTCGATAAAGCCCATCTGGTTGATGACGCCGAGCTCGTACGAAAGCCTGTCCTTATACTCCTGCGGTGGGTTATCGCCGTAGCGGCGTATGAGCCCCTTTTCGCACATGTCCGTGAAATACTCGAAGTGATCGGGATCGCCCTCTATCTCATAGTGCGGGAGTATGCTTTTCGCCTTGAGGTTGAATTCGACGTTGCAGCGTTCGGCGATCCTGTTGGTGTTCTCGATCGCCTCCGGCAGGTCGGGGAAAAGAGCCGCCATCTCGTCGCCGGATTTGAGGTACCAGTCGGGAGTCTGGAAGCCGAAGCCCGTGTCCTCGTCGATCGTGTGGTTGGTCTGGATGCAGACGAGTATCTTCTGCACCTCGGCGTCTTCTTTCCTTATATAATGGCTGTCGTTGGTGATAACGAGGGGTATGCCCGTCTCGCGCGAGATCTGCACGATGAACGGGTTCGTTTCCTTCTGCTCCCTGAGCCCGTGATCCTGCAGTTCGAGGTAATAATTGCCTCTTCCGAAGATACTGTCGTACCAGAGAGCCGTATTTTTGGCTTTTTCGTAGTCGTTCGCGAGCAGAGCGCGCGGCACCTCGCCCGCGATGCAGGCGGACAGGCAGATTATGCCCTCGTGGTACTGCTCGAGCAGCTCGTGGTCTATCCTCGGCTTGGTGTAGAAGCCCTCCGTCCACGACGCCGAGACCATCTTGCTCAGGTTGTGGTAGCCCAGGTCGTTCTCGGCGAGAAGTATCAGATGATAGCGCTCGCTGTCCGGTCCGTGGACCTTGTCGGTCAGTCTGCGCGGAGCGACGTAGCATTCGCAGCCGATGATCGGCTTGACGCCGTTGTCCTTGCAGGCGAGGTAAAAATCGATCGCGCCGTACATCACGCCGTGATCGGTCATGGCAAGGGATTTGAAACCCATCTCGGCGGCGCGCTTCGCAAGTTCCTTAACCTTGCACGCTCCGTCAAGCAGGCTGTACTCCGTATGAACGTGGAGATGGGTGAATTCCGTCATTTTTTATCCTGCCCGTAATAGGCGTCTTTTCCGTGTTTTCTGAAATAATGCTTGTCGGCGAGATACCGGGGTATGCTCTCGCCGCCGCCCAGAGCCAGCGTAAGGTACGCCATCTCGGCGACCTTTTCGAGCGAGAACGCCGCCTGTGCCGCCTTCATCGCGTCCGCGCCCCAGGTAAAGGGCCCGTGCGACCTGACGAGGACGGCGGGACACTCGTCGGGAGATATGCCGTTGTTTTTGAAATGCTCTTCGATAACGAGGCCGGTGTTCTTCTCGTATTCCGTGTTCACCTCGCCGGAGGTAAGCGCTCTCGCGCAGGGCACGGGGCAGTGCGCGAGGTCAGCGTGCGTCGTGCCCAGGGCGGGGATATCCCTTCCCGCCTGCGCGAACGCGACGGCGTAGGTCGAGTGCGTATGCACCGCGCCGCCGATACCCGGGAACGCTCTGTAAAGCTCGACGTGAGTCGGGGCGTCGGAGGAGGGACGCAGACCGCTCCCGACAGGCGCGCCGTCAAGGTCGATGAGCACTATATCGTCGGCGGTCATCGCGTCGTAGGGCACGCCGGACGGTTTTATGGCTATAACGCCGAGCTCGCGGTCTATCTCGGAGGCGTTCCCCCACGTCAGCGGCGCGAGAGAATTGTCCCGCAGAAAAAGGTTGGCCGCGAGAACTCTGTTTTTGAGAGCGCGTATCCTGTCGCCGTCCATGCCTTGTCCCCCCGTTAAGATCATCTGGATTTGAGAGCTTTGAGCCTCTTCATAACGTCGTTTTCGCCCCTGCCGAAATAGTCGTAAAGCGTCTTGTATTCGGCGTATATCTTATCGTAAATACGCGAATTCTCTTCGTCGGGGAGATAGGTTTTCGACGTCGGGGCGGACATAGCCTTTTCCGCCGCGAAAACGTCGTCGTAGCCGCCCGCTGCGGAGCCCGCCGCAGCTGCGCCGAAAATCGCGGAGCCCAGGGCGCCGCCCTGATCGCTGTCGACCACGCGGACGGGCATCTTGATGACGTCGGCATAGATCTGCATCATCATCGGGTCCTTCTTCGCGATGCCGCCGGCGGCGTAGAACTCGGTTATCGGCACGCCTCCGTCGTTGAACGCGTCGGTTATCATCCTCGTGCCGAAAGCCGTCGCCTCGATGAGGGCGCGGTATATCTCCTCGGGAGTCGTCGAAAGCGTCAGACCGAGGATCATGCCCTGAAGGTCGGCGTCGACGAGCGTCGAACGGTTGCCGTTGAACCAGTCGAGGACGAGAAGACCGCTCTGCCCCGGCGCCAGGCGCTCCGCTTTCGAGCGGAGGTATCTGTGTATGCCCGTGCCCTCTTCCTTTGCCCTGTCGAAATAGGACTGAGGAACGTACGATTCGATGAATCTCGCGAAGCTGTCGCCCACGCAGGGCTGACCGGCCTCGTAGCCGAAAAAGCCGGGAAGGATGCCGTCCCTGACGACTCCGCAGATGCCGGGTATCTGTTTTTCGACGTCGCCCAGCACCATATGGCAGGTGGACGTGCCCATGATGGCGAGCATTTTGCCGGCTTCGGTTATGCCCGCGGCAGGGACGAAAACGTGCGCGTCGATGACCGCGACGGCGACCGCCGTCTTTTCGCTCAGACCGGTGCGGCGCGCCATTTCGGGGCAGATGAAGCCCGCTCTTTCGCCCATCGGGGAGATAACGGAGCCGAGCTTGTCCGTCACGTTTTCGAGCCCCGGGTCGAGGGATATGAAGAAATCCTTCGACGGGTAGCCCGTCGCGCCGTTGTATATCTCCTTATAGCCGGCGCAGCACGCGCTGCGCGACTCGCTTCCCGTGAGCATCCAGACCACCCAGTCCGCAGCCTCGATGAACTTATCCGCCGCGGCGTAGACCCCGGGCGACTCGTCGAGCACCTGCCAGATCTTCGGCAGCGCCCACTCGGACGATATCTTCCCGCCGTAATTGTCTATCCACGGCTCGCGCCTTTCGTGAGCGGCGGCGTTGACCCTGTCGGCGTACTTCTGCGCCGCGTGGTGCTTCCAGAGCTTGACGTAGGCGTTCGGCTCGTCGGCATACCCGTCAAGGCAGCAAAGCGGAGTGCCGTCAGCCTTGACGGGCAGGAGCGTGCAGGCAGTAAAGTCGACGCCGACGCCGATGACGTCGTCGGGCGAGACTCCGCTCTGACGCAGAACGTCGGGAACGGTGCGGTAGATGACCTCGAGATAATCCCGCGGGTCCTGCAGCGCCCAATCCTCGCCGAGCGCTTTGCCGCAGGGGAGCTCTTTGTCCATGACGGCGTGCGGGTACTCGAAAACCGAAGACGCGACCGCTCTTCCGTCCGAAACGTCGGTCAGCAAGGCTCTGCCCGACAGTGTGCCGTAATCTATTCCTATTGCGTATTTACTCATTTTCACGTCTCCGCTATGGTATATGGTGTAAGATCGGTCATCGCCTGCTCGTCGGTCACGGTACCTGAAGTGAAGGAGGTGAGCTCCCACGCGCTGTAAAGCGAACCGCTGACCGTGTAGACCGAGCATTTTGACGCGAATCCGTACTGCGTGTCGACCCAGACGAAAGCGTAGGCGGTAAGCGCGCCGTCGACGTAGATCGACTGCAGATACCTGCCCGCTTCACGCCCGGCGACGGTCTCCTTGCCCTCGTACAGAACGTCCTTCGAGCTCGTAAAGCCCTCGTCGAGCCGGCTGACCTGCATCCAGCCGGAGGTGAGGGTGTCCATGCTGTCGCCCTCGCTGAACTTGTGCGTTCCCGTTTTGGAAACGATATTCAGGATGTACTCGTCCACGCCGCCGTCGCCCTGCGCGAAAAACGTCGTGTAGCCCGTGGTCGCGTCGACAGCAGAATAATATCCGCCCGACCTCGTTTCGGTTATCTGCGACGAGCCCTGCGTATCGGCGTAATAGTACTGCAGCGAATAGTTGTTCATCCACGAGGCGTCCTGCGCGACGGGTTCCGCCTGCTCGGCGGTCGTCCCTTCCTCCGTAGGCTCCTCGCGGTAGCTGCGCGTGGGCTTTTCGGTCGTCGACAGCTCTCCGAGCGTCGAGCCGTTCGAGCAGGAGGCAAGGCACGCGGCGGCAAGCCCTAAGAGTGTCAGGACCGTTATGATCTTCTTGAACGTCATAATCCCTCCTACGGCATCGGAAAATCTTTTCACAATACCTTTCTGATCATATATTATATACCCAATCCCGCCGAAAAGCAATGAAAAACACTCGGCAGGATAAAAGTTTTCAAACGTCGGTTGCGAACGGGGCGAAACCGATGTATAATATAAAAAAAACGACGGGAGAACACTATGAACGGAATCGACAGCAAAAAAGTCCTCCTTGTAAACGGCGGCCCGCACGAGCGCGGCTGCACCTATACCGCGCTGAAGGAGGTCGCCGGCGCGCTCGAACGCGGCGGTATCGAAACGGAGATACTCTGGCTCGGCAACGGCGCGGTGCGCGGCTGCATAGCCTGCGGCGCCTGCCGCAGGACGGGCAGATGCGCCTTCGGCGACGACCCGGTAAACGCCGTGCTGGAGAAGCTCGACGGGCTGTCCGGGCTCGTGGTCGGCTCGCCCGTTTACTACGCCTCGGCGTCCGGGCAGATAACGTCCTTCCTCGACCGCCTGTTCTACGCGGCGTCGGGAAAGCTCGCCTACAAGCCGGCGGCGGCCGTCGTGTCGTGCAGGCGAGGCGGAGCGACTGCGGCGTTCGATCAGCTCAACAAGTATTTTTCGATCAACTGCATGCCGATAGTATCCTCGCAGTACTGGAACCAGATACACGGCAACACTCCCGAGGAGGCTCTGCGTGACGAAGAGGGGCTCCAGATCATGCGCGCGCTGGGCGACAATATGGCTTGGCTGATAAAATGCATCGCGGCGGGCGGCGAAGCGGGGATACCCACTCCCGTCAGAGAGCCGTGGAAGCCGACGAATTTCATCAGATGAGCGACGTACTTTCCTCACTCAACGAAGAGCAGCTCTCCGCCGTCACGTCGACGGAGGGCTTTGTCCGCGTTATAGCCGCCGCGGGCAGCGGCAAAACAAGAGCGCTCACGAGGCGCTTCGCCTATCTCGTCGGCGATATCGGCATCCCGCCCGAAAACGTCCTCTGCGTGACCTTCACGAACAAGGCGGCGGACGAGATGCGCCGCAGGGTCAGGAAACTCACGGGCGATAACGACGTCGGTCACATCTGCACCTTTCACTCGTTCTGCGTCACCGTCCTGCAGGAGGACGCCCACGCGATAGGCTATCCGCGTTCCTTCATGGTGCTGGACAACAGCGATATAGACTCGATGCTCCGCGACATCTACGAGGAGCGCGGGCTGACGCTTCGCGACTGCACCTTCTCCGACGCGCGGGATAAGTTCGAGATAAGGAAAACGCTCTCGCAAAAGGACTATTATCTCGACATGATAGCCGACGACCCCGCGGAGCTCAACAGGAAGTACAAAGAGGCGACAAAGACCGAGGACATTCTGTTCTACGGTTATCTCTGCCGCGAGAAAAAGTGCTTCGCTCTGGATTACAACGACCTTATCATACTGTCGATGCATATTTTCCGGGAAAACCCGGACATAAGGGAAAAATGGCAGGACCGTCTTGAATACATAATGATAGACGAGTTCCAGGACATAGATCAGCTCCAGTACGACCTTATGGAGGTGCTTTGCACCGGGCACGGGAACCTTTTCGTCGTGGGCGACCCCGACCAGACCATATACACCTGGCGCGGAGCGAGCGTGAAGTTCATCGGGGAATTCGACAAGGCGTTCCCCGGCACAAAAACGATAATGATGATGAAGAACTACCGCTCGACGCCGCAGATAGTCGCGGCGGCGAACAGTCTCATCGGCAAGAACAAAACCAGGATCAAGAAAGATATGATCCCGCAGAGGGAGGACGGCGCGCAGCCGCTTTACATCCACTGCAAGAGCGAAGCGGACGAGGCGAATAAGATCGCCGACTCCATACTCGCCCTCGCGGACGCCGGCGTGAAGCTGTCGGATATCGCCGTGCTTTACCGCGCCCACTACGTCACGCGGCCTCTCGAGGAGGTCTTTCTCAAACGCGGACTTCCCTACGTCATTTACAGCGGGGCGCAGTTCTACGACCGCTCGGAGATAAAGGACGCGCTGTCGTATATGCGCATGGCTCTGCTGCGCGACGATCTGTCTTTCGCGAGGATAGCGAACAGGCCGCGGCGCAATATCGGCGACAAGCGGATGCAGAGGATAAAGCAGGTCTCGGAGGAAAAAGGGCTGTCGCTGTACGCCGCCTTGAAGGAGTGTCTTGACGAGGACCTTTTCCGTTCGACGCAGGCGCATTCCTTCGTATCGCTCATCGAGAAATTCACACCTCTCGCCTCACGCCTCACGCCGTCCGATTTCCTCGGCGCGATACTCGTCGAAAGCGGCTACGAAAAAATGCTCCGCACCGAGGGCTCGGGCGAAAGACTCGACAATATCGCCGCTCTCAAGCAGGCGGTATACGATTACGAGCAGACCTGCGGCGAGGACGCGTCGGTCTCGGAATTCCTCACGCGGGCGGCTCTTTTCTCCGCGCAGGACATGACGGGCGCGCCGGATAAAGTAAAACTCATGACCGTCCACGCCGCGAAAGGGCTCGAATTCCCCTACGTTTTCCTCTGCTCTATGGAGGAGCGCGTCTTCCCGTCCAAGAAGATACGCTCCATAGGCGAAATGGAGGAGGAGCGCCGTCTCGCGTTCGTCGCGATGACGAGAGCGAAGGACGGTCTCGTGCTTACGGATTCCGAGGGCAGGGGCATAGACGGCGAGTACCGCTTCCCCTCCCGCTTCATTTTCGATATAGACGGCGATCTTCTGCACTTCGAGGACCCGCCCGCGCCGTCGCTCATCGAGGACGCCAAAAGGCAGTACGCGCTCACCGACAGCCGTTTCGAGCCCGTCAGCGCGCCGCTTGCCGAGGGCGACCGTGTGAGGCACCGCATCATGGGCGAGGGCACGGTGATAAAGGTCGACCTGAAAAAGCAGATCTACCGCGTGCGTTTCGACGAGCTCGATACCGACAGGAACATCAGCTTCCGCGCCGGTCTTCAGAAGATTTGAATAAACGCGCCTATATGCCGAAAAACGCGGCAATAGTCTTAAAATCCTCAAAAATAGACGTTGAATAATCCGAAGATATGTGCTAAAATTCATTTTGATATTCAGTGTACAGATTTATTAACGATTCGTTAACCAGAAGGAGAACCAAACAATGCCACTCGAAAACGGCGGGATCATGATGCCCGCGCCGTCCGCCGACAAAGGCGAAAGCTGTTATTCCTACTGGATGCGCTGCACGGAAGAGTACGGTGAGTACTGGGCGCAGCAGCATCTTGGCAAAAAATACTCCAAGAGCGTCATCCTGTCGCAGATCAACGCCTTCGCCTCCTGGGCAAGGATAGAGCTCGGTCTCATGCCCGGCGACGTATATACCGTTTTCATGCCGACGACCGTCCAGTCGATAGTCGCTTTCTACGCGCTCAACAAGATCGGCGTCATCGTCAACTTCGTCCATCCGCTGCTGCCGCCCGAGGTCCTCAAGGAATCCGTCCTTCAGGCGAACTCCAAGGGCGTCATGATACTCGACATACTCTCCAAAAAGCACGTCGACACGCTCAACGAGCTGGGTCTGCCCGTGCTCGTGTGCCATTCCTCCGAGTACGGCATCGCTCCCCTTCGCGCGGCGATAGGCGGCGGCGAGCTGCTGCTCAAGAAGATGTTCCCGAAGATCGAGAACCGCGACGAGTACAGCAAGGTCATCAAGCGCTTCATGAAAGCCAACGTCCACGACCACTGCGACGCTGACAAACCGGCGGTCTACCTCAACGGCGGCGGCACGACCGGCAAGAGCAAGACGATAATGCTCAGCTCCCGTCAGATAAACGATATCGTCTATTCGATGTCGCAGATAGACCGCATACACGTCCCCGGCAGAGAAGCCGAGGTCGTCGTTCTCCCGCTGTTCCACTGCTTCGGTCTGTGCGTCGGTCTGCACATGGCGGTGTGCAACGGCGCGAGGATAATCCCGATGATGCAGTTCGACGCGCGCTATTTCAACTTCCTCATCAAGCACAACGAGGTCGTGGGCTTTATCGGCATCCCCGTCATGTTCAACAAGCTGATGAAGGAGAAGCACTTCGAAAACAAGGGACTCAAAAACATCCGTATGGCGTTCTGCGGCGGCGACGACGCTCCGCAGTCGCAGATCGACGCTTTCAACGAGAAGCTCGAAAAGTGGGGAGCCCCGGGCAGGCTCAGGCAGGGCTACGGTCTTACCGAGGTCGGCTCCGTCTGCTGCTGCTGCACGAACTGGGACTATAAGAACAACTCTATCGGCAAGGCGATAAGCGGCGTCACGATGCAGATCTGGGACGACGACTGCCATGAAGTCCCGCGCGGGACCATCGGCGAGATCGTCATCTCCGGCCCGACCATCATGATGGGCTATTTCCAGAACGGCGACGACACTCCCGGCAAAGGCCTTTACACCGACGAAAACGGCGTGAAGTGGGTCCGCTCCGGCGACCTGGGCTACGAGGACGAGGACGATTATTTCTTCTTCGTCGGCAGAAAGAAACGCGTCATCATAATCTCCGGCTACAACGTCTACCCGGACGATATCGAAAAGAGGCTCTCCGAATTCCCGTTCGTCGGCTCCGTCTGCCTTGTCAAGGGCTGGAGCAACGGCAAGCAACTCATCAGGATGTTCGTTTCCTTCAAGTCGCAGGGCAACGAGGAGGACTACAAGCGCATGATGCTCGAATGCATCGAGGAGAACTTCTCGAAATTCTCCGTGCCCAGAGAGATAGTCGTGGTCGACAAGCTGCCCGAGACCCCGCTGATGAAGGTCGACTTCATGAAGCTCACGCAGAACCGCCCCGAAGACAAGGTCTGGGACCCCTCGGACGAAAAGCCCGACACGGGCCTGCTCGCCTCGCTCACCGGCGGCTGATATTCTTTTTCATTTAAGTTCTTTTCTACTTTTTTCATCCTCCTACGGAAAGGCGTCGTCATCACGGGCGGCGTCTTTTCGTTTTCAGCGTCTCTTTCTGTTTTCTTAACTTGACATGCGATATCGAATACCTTACAATAATAATGTATGATTGTTTATATAAAGGGGGAACTGTGTCTTGATAACCGGCAAGAACGTCGTCCTGACCGGAGCCGACAGCGGCATCGGTCTTGAGGTGCTGAAGCTTCTCGTAAAGGGAGGCAACCGAGTCCTCGCCGTTGACAAAAACACGGACGAGATCGTAAAATTCGACCCGAAGCAGGTAACGCCGATGAAGATCGACGTTTCATCCGAGGCGGCGGTCGACGCGATCTTTGAAAAGGCGGAGGAGCTTTTCCCGTTCATCGACATCTTCTACGCCAACGCGGGCTACCCGTACTACGAGGAAATGAACTACTGCGACTGGAACAGGGTCGCCGCCATGTTTGAAACGAACGTATTCTCCCCTATTTATTCTTATCAGAAGTACGTGAAATATCTTGACGGCAGGCGCGGCGTCATGGCGATAACGGTTTCCGCCATCGGCGAGATGGCGATGCCGGGATTTACGATCTATTCCGCGTCAAAATTCGCGATGAACGGCTTCCAGCAGGGCATACGGCTCGAAATGCCGGAGAACGTACAACTCACCTGCCTGTATCCGGTCGCTACCGACACAGGCTTCTTCCCCGCCGCGGCACCGATACAGTTCAAAAAGCCGTTCCCTGTGCAGCAGCCCGACGTCGTCGCGCGCAAGATGCTCGAAGGCATCGAGGCGGGCAGGGAAAAGGTCAGCCCGTGCGGTCTTTTCGGCTTCGCGAAGGCTCTTATGACCGTCGCGCCGGTCGTGAGGACGGTTTACTGGGGACTTGAAAAGCGTAAGTTCGAGGAATTCAAACTCAATATGAAGAACGGGACGGGTAAACGCTGGGATGAGTGAGGAGCTTTTATTCACGCCGATAAATATCGGCGGCTGCGTGATAAAAAACAGGATAATGATGGCTCCGATGCTCATGGGCTTCGGTACCTTCAACGGTATGCCCACCGATAAGATGATGGACTACTATGAGGAGCGCGCCAAGGGCGGCGCGGGCCTCATCTGCACCGAGATAACCCGCGTCAGCGACATTACCGGCGCCGGAGCGTTCGCGCAGCTGAGCATGAGCAAGGACGCCAACATCCGCCCGATGCAGGAGCTCGCGGAGCGCATCCACTCCCACGGCGCGAAGCTGTTCGTTCAGCTTCATCATCCCGGCAGGCAGAACGTCGGTCTGCTCGTTGGCACCGTGCCGCTGAGCATCCGCGCCGAGTCGCTGACGAAGGGCGCCTACGGCAGGGCTCTTTATAAGATAGTACCGAAGGTCGGCCCGTATCTTATAAGCAAGGACGTTTCGCTCCCGAGCGTCGCGCCGTCAAAATGTCCGCCCGCGTATTATGCCGGCGGGCACCCCAGGGCGCTGCTGCACAAGGAGATAAAGTGGTTCGAGGAGGATTTTGTCAACGCCGCGGTCAGGGTGCGCAAGGCGGGCTGCGACGGCGTCATGCTCCACGCCTCCCACGGCTATCTCATCCAGCAGTTTTTAAGCCCCTACACCAACACCAGGAAAGACGAGTACGGCGGCAGCCTTGAAAACAGGATGCGCTTCCTCGCCAACATCATCGAGGGCATAAAAAAGAACTGCGGCGAGGACTTCCCGATAACGGTGCGTCTGACGGTCGACGAGTGCTACGACCGCATAGGCGAACCGGGAAGGGGCTACGGCCTCGAGGAAGGGATAAAGATAGCCAAGGCTCTCGAGGAGCTGGGCGTCGCGGCGATAGACGTTTCCTGCGCCGGCTACGACGCGTTCAACTACTGGCTCGAGCCGATGTCCTTTGAACCCGGCTGGCGTGCGTACATGGCGAAGGCGGTAAAAGAGGCGGTGAACATCCCTGTTCTCGCAGCCAACCTCATCCGCTCCAAGGAGCAGGCGGAGCGCCAGCTCGAGGAAGGCGTACAGGATATGGTCTCGTTCGGAAGACCGCATATCGCCGACCCGCATCTTGCAGAAAAGATGAAAAACGGCGGGACCGTAAGGCGCTGCATCTGCTGCCTGAACTGCATCGAATCCATGGAGGCGAACGCCTTCAGCGGTTCGCACGGCGAGTGCGCCCTCAATCCGTTCGTCGGCAACGAGGGAGCGTCGATACGGAAAAACGGCGGCGGCAGGACGGTCGTCGTCGCCGGCGCGGGCCCCGGCGGCCTGACCGCGGCATATCTCGCGGCTCTCAGGGGCTTTAAGGTCATCGTCCTCGAAAAGGAGAAAGAAGCCGGCGGGCAGCTTGCTCTCGCGAAAAACGCGCCTTATAAAGACAAGATCTACTGGGCGATAGAGGACCTTCTCGCGATGTGCGAGGAGCAGGGAGTCGAGATACGGTATTCTACCGAAGCGACGGCGAAGCTGATCGCGGAGCTTGAGCCCCACGCCGTTATCTGCGCCACCGGCTCGGACCCGACGGTCCCGTATTTCGGCGGCAAATATAAATACGGCGATCTGCTCACGTTCAAGGATATACTTTCCGGCAGGGTAAAGCTCGAGAACAAGCGCGTGACCGTCGCCGGCTCCGGCATGACGGGACTTGAAACAGCCGAATATCTTACGACGCTCGGCAACAAGGTCACGGTCGTTGAAATGGCGGACACCGTCGCCCCCGGCACCTGGATGCAGCACGTCGACGACATAATGCCCAGGCTCAAAGAGGCGGGCGTCAGGATAATGACCGGCGAAAAGCTCAGCGAGGTCTACGCGGATCACGTCGTGACCGAAAGCGTACACGGTAAGGAGCGCACGGTCATCACCTCGGACGCTCTCGTCCTCGCGCTCGGCTCGCGCCCGAAGAACAGCCTTTATAAGGAGCTTGAAAAGAGGAACGTCAACTCCTTCAATATCGGCGACAGCAATAAGGTCGGCAGGATACGCGCAGCGACCGAAGCGGCTTACAACGCCGTCATGACGCTCTGATACTTCAAAAGAAATACGAAAAGACCGCGGATCGGAGTCCGCGGTCTTTTTAGTATAGCGATCATTCCCGGGTAAATACGAAGCCCGTCATATCCACGCTGCCCGCCGTGCGGCTGTCGCAGACGACCCGAGCGCGGCAGTTTTCTCCCGCGGCGCCGAGAGCGTAAAGCAGAGGATAAAAGTGATACGGGGAACTCAATACCCGACAGTCAAAAGCCGGCAGCTTCTCCCATTCGATGAGCGCAGGCGCGTCGTTAGAGAGAACGCGGCTTTTTACCTCATATGAAAATCCTTCCGCCCAGTCAAAACCGTTTTCCGACTCACTGTCGATAAGACGCAGGTTGCAAACGATATTGCCGCAGCAGAGGATCATGACGCCTTCATCCGCGAGCGCGCCGAGCTTCTGCCCGACCTCATAATGCCCCGTCGGAGACAGACGGCGGTCGATGCTGACGGGCACGACGGGAACGCCGCCGTCCGGAAACAGGTGCCGGAGAACGGGCCAGACGCCGCTGTCTACGCCCCACGAGGCGTCGAGAGACGCTTTGCCGAGCAGCCTCCTTACCTTGCGGGCAAGCGCGGGATCGCCCGGGCAGGCATACTCCGCGCCGTACAGCGCTTTCGGATAACCGAAAAAGTCGAATATCTGCGCCGGGGAGTCCGCGCCGTTTACCAGCGTTCCCTTCGTCACCCAGCGGTCGGATACGCAGACGACGGCGCGCGGGCGCCCGACGCTAAGACCGAGTCCGCGCCACTCGCGGGTATATCCGTTATCCTCTATCGCGTTCGCGGGCGAGCCGTGACCGATAAATATCACCGGAGCTTTTGTCATCGGAGCCTCCCAGAGTAATGACCTTTGACCGTTGACGTTCTTCACCGTACGCAGCGAGCCGTACGGCAGGCGGGACCGTGCCGGTCCCCTTTTTAACGCGCCCTTAAAAGTTTAAAGGGATCGGACGGAGCCGATCCCTAAAAACTTGCCTGACTTAGTTAAGAGTCAGATTATTTGGACTTCTTGGAGGCTACGAAAGCAGCGCCGGCAAGAACAGCGAGTCCGGCTACGATAGCCATGGAAGCGTCACCGGTCTTGGGGGTAGAGGAGGGAGCGGTGGTGCCTTCAGCCTTGGGAGCAGCGGTCGTCGCGGGAGCAGCGGTCGTCGCGGGAGCAGCGGTCGTCGCAGGAGCAGCGGTCGTCGCAGGAGCAGCGGTCGTCGCGGGAGCAGCAGTGGTCGCGGGAGCAGGATCGGCGATCGTTACGGAAGCAACGGAACCGACCTCGAGGTTGAGGAGCTCATCAGCGACAAAGCCGAACTTGGCAACGCCGTTTGCCTTCGCCTTGAAGGTAGCGGTGTAGATGGAGACGGAGTCCTTGGTCTCGCTTCTGGTGTAAGCGAAGGAGTTGTGGATCTTGCCGTCAGCGTTCGCAGCAGCGATCTCGTCAGCTTCGTAAGTGGTGACTACGGAAGCCTTGGTGTCGCCTTCGTCGGTAGAAACGAGCTCAAGGAGCGAGGTGTCGAAAGACAGCCAGGCAGCACCGGACTCGAAACCGGCAGCGTTGGAGATGCTGACAGTAACGGTAACTTCGTCGCCGATCTTGATTTCGGACTTGTCAGCAACAGCGTTAACAGTTGCCGTCGTCGCTGCCATAGCGCTGACACAGGAAGCAACGAGCACGAGCGCTACGATGCAGGCGAGTAAAGTCTTTGCAAGTTTCATTTGAAAGAACCTTCCTTTTGTGTTTTCTATATAAAGGACGCCTCGGCATCCAATATATACATTCGGGCGTCAAACCACGCCTTACGATTTGCTATTATATCTCATCGGCCGCTGACAGTCAATACTTTTTTCAAAAAAATTATAACAATTTTGCAACCATTCGCGGTACTTGACGAAGTCCGCGGCTGAGAATATAATATCCTCGCAACGGTTAGTAGTATAGCACACGGAGGCCGAGATGTCAAACGCGCTTGATGATTTAAAAAGCAGATGTTTAAGCTGTAACGCCTGTAAACTTTGTGCAACCCGTACAAATGTCGTTTTCGGAGAGGGACCGGCGGACGCGAAGATCATGTTCGTGGGCGAGGGTCCCGGCGCGGACGAGGACGAACAGGGCCGTCCGTTCGTCGGCAAATCGGGCAGACTGCTCGAACAGTATATGGCGGCAGCGGGCTTGTCGAGATACGAAAACGTCTATATAGCCAATATGGTCAAGTGCCGCCCTCCCGAGAACCGCGACCCGTCGGAGGAGGAGACAGACGCCTGCCTGCCGTGGCTGCGCGGGCAGTTCAGATGTCTGCGCCCCGGGCTTATAGTCTGTGTAGGCCGCATTTCGGCACAGAAGCTCATCTCGCCTGATTTCAGGATAACGAAACAGCACGGCGAGTTCTTCGAGAAGAACGGCACGCTGATGACCGCCACTCTGCACCCCGCGGCGCTGCTGAGGGACCCGCGCAAAAAGGGCGAGGCGCTCCTGGACTTTATGAAGATCAGGAAGATGGCGGAGGAAAAGGGGCTTGTCTGAACCTCAGCCGATCAGCCCCGCGAGCCCGTCGTAAAAATCGGACGACCGGGGATAATCATTGAACGAGGGGACAGTCCCCGCGGAGGAAGCGAGAAGCTCCTCCGCTTTTTTTCTGCCGACCATGCTTTCGAGCAGATCGAGGACGCGCATATCGGTAAGCCCGTCGCGGAAGTTTTTGAGCCTTACGGAGGGTACGGGCTCGCCGCCCTCGCCGGGATAGACAGAGAAGCCGTCGCCCGCCGGGAAAGCGCTTCCGGCGGTAGTTTCCTTATACGGGTCGACAGCGCGCGTCGAGCCTTTCGTGTACCAGAAATCGTAGCCCCAGTGCAGGAAGCCGTCGGCCCTCGCCTGCCAGAGCGCGGCGCCGAGTCCTCTTATGCGCGCGCCGGGGAAGTAGATGAGGCGGTTGAGCCAGTCGTTTTCGTTCGGTCCGCCGCAGTAGTAAGCCCAGCGTTCAGTCTTGACGGAGGAAAAGTCGCCGTAACGGCTCTCGATGGGAACGGGGATATCGACGAGTCCGCGCTCGAAGAATTCGGGATCGGAAAGCGCGTCGAAGGTCGGGAGCCCCGGGAACAACTCATGCACGGCGCCCGAAGCCCTGCTGTAGGACGCAAGGTCGCCGCGCCCGGGCTCGTCGGAGACGTGCAGACGGCAGCGGTCGATAACGCCCTTATTGTCAAGGAACGTCATAAGCTGCGGCGCGAGCTGTGACAAAAAGCGTCTGTATGTCTCTCCCGACGCTCTCGTTTCCCAGCCGAAGATGCGTTTTTCGCCCGACGGAGTCGAGGCTATGACCTTCGGCGCGTGACGCGCGCCCCACTGCGTGAACAGATGCGAAAGCTCGAAATACTCCATCCCCGACGCGAGCGAGAGGTCTATCCACCTGTCAAGCAGCGAAAAATCGAACTCGTATCTGCCCGGAGCGGGCTTTTTTACGCCGACGAGCTGCGCCGTCGGGCGTTCGGAGCCCACCGCTGTATCCAGCGGCGGAGTGAACAGCGGCGTGAGTATCATGTTCATCCCGTGCGCCGCGGCGAAGCGCATATAATTGCCGACTATGCGCCAATGCTCCGGCGAGAAAACGCCGCAGCCGTAGTGCGTCGCCAGACAGTCGCAGTGGAACCAGTTGGTGAATTTCAGCTTCTGCGGCGGCAGGACGAGATCGGGCACGCGGACGCGCACCGCGGTCTCAGACTCGCCGTCCGTTTCCTTTATATATATTTTAACGTCATATATCCCGGGCTTCGCGGACTCGCCTACGCGCGCCTCAAACCACAAACGCAGCGTCCCGCCGCGGTCCGGCAGCTTCACGGCGCCGCCTCCGCCGAGGGGGAACAGGACGTCGGGGTACTCCCCCGCTTTGCCGCCGCGCAGCAGCCAGCCGCTGCCGTCCTGATCCTTTTCGACCGGAACGTCGCCGACGACGAAAACGTCGACGGTCATATCCGCGGGGGCGTCGATCTTCAGCGAGCTGCCGCGCGCGGGCGAGCAGACCGCCTGAAAACAGACGCTCCCGCCTTTTACCGCGTAGTATTCGAGCCTTTCGCGTTCGGGGAGAGGCCCGTCGCCGAACAGCCTTTCAAGCGATGAAAATACCTTCATTTTTCACACCTCACTGAGTATCCGTCAGCGCAAGCAGCTCCAGGGAGCGTTCGGCGAGCGCCGCGTATCTTTCGCGTTTGTCCCTTATTTTTTCGTCGAGCGGGGGCAGAAGACCGAACGCCGCGCCCATCGGCTGGAAGGTCTTCGGCGTCGCGTCGGAGATATATCTCTGCAGCGCGCCGATCATCGTTTCCCTCGGGAGGACGAGCGTACCGCGCCCGCGGAGCCTGCGCGCGGCGTTGATGCCGGCGATGATGCCGCCCGCGGCGGACTCCATGTAGCCCTCGGTCCCGGTTATCTGACCGGCGAAAAACAGCTCCGGACGGTCCTTGACCGAAAAATCTGCGCGCAGGACGCGCGGACTGTCGAGGAAGGTATTGCGGTGCATCACGCCGTAGCGGACGAATTCCGCGTTTTCAAGAGCCGGTATCATCGAAAAGACCCTTTTCTGCTCGCCGAATTTCAGGTTCGTCTGGAAACCGACGAGATTCAGGAGCGTGCCGGCGCTGTTTTCCTTACGAAGCTGCAGATTCGCCCCCGGTCTGCGCCCGGTCGCCGGGTCGGTGAGCCCGACGGGCTTCATCGGGCCGTATCTTATCGCGTCCGCTCCCCTTTTCGCCAGCGCCTCGATGCGCTCGAGGTCGCCCTCCTGCATGCCGCCCATGTCCTCGGGATGGATGCCGACGGCGGCGTAGATGAAATCCCAGCGCTCGGCGAGGGCGAGGGCGTTCTCGCTGCTTTTGACGTCGCAGCCCGGGACCAGGATGCAGCCGACCCCGGAATCGGGCATGGCAGAGAGCAGCTCATCCCGGTCGGAGTCGAATCTGTTGTCGTCGTAATGCGCGTGGGTGTCGAAATACATGGCGTTCCCCTCCCCGTCTCAGTCGGGACTATCATAGCGTGAGGCGCGCGATTTTGCAAGGGGGGGAGTCAAGGCCGGGTGAGAAAGCGCTTGCAGACGGGTGGGTTTTCGGGTATAGTAGTATCTTACAACACCTTAAACTTGTCATTCTGAGGAGGGTACGCGGCGAAGAATCTTTTAAAGGATCCTTCGTCTCC
>JAFRXS010000150.1 GCA_017443405.1 Clostridia bacterium
ATCCCCGACAGCGTGACAAGCATAGGCAAATACGCGTTTTACGGGTGCGAGGGGCTTAAATCCGTAAGAATCCCCGCAGGGGTAACGAGTATAAGCGATTACACGTTCTACGGCTGTGAGGGGCTTAAGTCTCTGACCTTCCCCGCAGAAGTGACAAGCATAGGCAAACACGCGTTTTACGGCTGCGCGGCAAGTATGGAAAGAATAAATGTGGATCCCGGCAACACCGTTTATCATTCCGCCGGTGATTGCCTTATCGAAACTTCATCGAAAAAACTGATCCTCGGCTCAAAAAACAGCGTCATCCCGAATGACGGAAGCGTAACGAGCATAGGCGATTACGCGTATTTCCACAGCGTGGGGCTTACGTCCATAACTATACCGGACAGTGTGACGAGTATAGGTTATTACGCTTTTGAAGGCAGCGAGAGTCTTTCTTCCGTGGCGATCCCGAACAGCGTGACGACCATAGGCTATCGCGCGTTTTACGACTGCCCGGGACTTACGTCGATAGCTATTCCCGAAAGCGTGACGAACATAGCTGATTACGCGTTGGGTTACGAAACAACGGCAGCCGGAGATTACATACCCGTAACGGGCTTTACCATCTACGGCGATACGGATTCCGCCGCGCAGGATTACGCGCGGAATAACGGATTTGCCTTTGTCGCTTTTTCCGATTGCAAGCACGAGAACACCGTGATTAAAGGCTTCAAGGCCGCGACCTGCGGCGAGGACGGCTATACCGGCGACAGATACTGCAAAGGCTGCGGAGTGAAAGTGTCGGACGGAACGGTCGTACCAAAAAGCCACACGTGGAACGCCGGAACGGTCACGACGCCGGCGACCTGCGCAGCCGGGGGCGTTAAGACGTTCACCTGCACGGTCTGCGGCGATACAAAGACCGAAGCCATAGTGAAGGACGCGAACAACCACACCGGCGGAACGGAGATCAGAAACGCCGTCGCCGCTTCCGACGGATCGGACGGTTACACCGGCGACACATACTGCAAGGGCTGCGGAGTTAAACTCGCGAGCGGTACCGTGATCCCCGCGCCGACGACCACGCCCGCGACATCTGACCCGACAACAACGCCATCGACGACAGCTACACCTGCGACTGAACCGACGACCGCCGCTCCCTCAACCACCACACCCGAAACGACTGCTCCGACGATAACCGCCCCTGCGTCGACAACTACCCCCACTACGGAACCGACAACAACTGTTCCGACAACTACCTCTCCCGCGACGACTGCCTCGACGTCTGCCGACACTCCGACAATACCGGACAAGCTGTTCGACTTCGGCGGAGATGATACCGGAGTAACATCGGAGGAGACCGCGGACACATTCAAATACGCGTCAAAAGCCGCTCTCACAAAGTCGGAGCTCGTCGCGGCGATCACCGCCGCCAACGACGGAGCCGTCGTGACCGTTAAAGACAAAGACGGCAACGACATCCCGGACGACGCGGCGCCCGGCACCGGCTCGACGGTGACCGTCAGCGTCGGCGGAGCGACCGCAACGAAGACGCTGATAGTCCTGGGAGACGTGGACGGCGACGGAAACATCAACGCTTCCGACGCGAGGCTGGCCCTGCGCGCCGCGGCCAAGCTCGACACACTCGAGGGCCCGTTCGCCTCGGCAGCCGACGCAGACGGAGACGGCAGCATAAACGCCATCGACGCCCGCGGGATACTGCGCGCCGCGGCGAAGCTCGACGTCCTCAATGTCGCGTGATTTCCTGAGGACAACTTGAATCGAAGCCTTTGGCCTCAGACTGACAAAAACCCGCGGTGCGCAAGATATTATTTTAAGAAATCACCGGCAGTGCGCAAGATATGAAGGCAGGACGGGCGCGTAAAAGCGCCCGTCCTGCTGTTTTTCGTTATATGCTTTACGTCGCGGATCGATAATACATCGATCTTTTCATACCGTCCTCGCGGACGGTTCGATATATTGCCTGCGGCAATTCGAGACGTTTACCCTGCGGGCAAACAAGGATCAATCGATCGTCGGCTTTCCGAACCGGTCGAGGTCGTCGATATAGTAAAACCCCTCGCGTTCGTTTCGAAGATCCGTCATGAGCCTGCCAAAGCCCGCGGCGCGCCTGCCGAGGGCTTTTTTCAGCGCCGCGGGGGAATCGACGATCACGCAGATGCGCGCCCTGCTCTCGGTCAGCACATCGTGGAGCGCGTCGAGGTTGTTGCCGAAATGCTCCGGCAGCGTTACGGCTTTGCCGAACGCCTTGTATACGTCCTCTATACCGGCGATCTTCCCGCCGTCAAGCACTATGACTTTCATTTAAGGCTCCTCCCCGTAAAGCAAGGTAAAGCTCTCATAGTGGTCGTCGGTGTAGTAGATGAGCCCGTCGTTGGAGAACACTATGCGCTTCGCTCCGCGCGAACGGCGGCCGAGGGTGCCTATGTCGCACTCAGTGTAAACGCGCCCGGGCGCGGTCGGCAGCAGACCCTCGTAGTTGCCGAAGCGGTCGCCGCCGATGCATTTGCCGGGGGCGTAGGGCTCGAGGCTCCCGCCGGACCAGCCCAGCGACTGCGCCTTTTTCTTGGTGATGTAATTGGAAGGCAGACGCCCGTAGGTGCGTATATAAAGCGCGACGTCGTCCTTTTTGTCGTAAACGCCGTTTTCGTCTATCGGCGCTTCGGTCGGCTTTTCGGTCGGCGCTTCGGTAGTTTCTCCGGCTGGCGTTTGGGTCGCGTCTTCCGCCGGCGGGGCGTTCGCCTTTTCGGTCTCGGTCTCTTTGCCGGTTGCCCGGACGTCGGACGTTTCGATAACGAGGGCGACGTCGGTCTCGATGACAAGATCGGCCGTTTCCGTCGGCGCCGCGCACGAAACCAGCATGAGCGCCGTCAGCAGCGCCAGCGCTGCGGCCAGAAGCCTTTTGAACGTTTTCATATCTTTCCCGTCTTTTCCTTAATATACTGTTGTGCTGTCGTGAAAAACCCGATCGGGCGCGGAATGTTTTTCGCAGGGATCCGGCAGGAGATCCCTGATCAAAGGATATCAACGGTCAGCGCGCTTTGCCCGAGCGCGTTCTTCAGATCTTCAGTCCCGACGCCTTCCTTCATGACGGCGGCAAGGTACCCTCCTCCGCCGGCGCCGCAGACGCAGCAGCCGTCGACGAATCCGCGGCACTTTTCGGTCAGGGCGAGCATGCCGTCGTTGTATATCATCGGCGAGAGTTCCGCGAGCAGCGAGGCCTGGGCGTCCATACACCGGGCGAAACCCGTGATATCGCCTTCAGCCGCGCGGGTCCTCACTTCGCCGTTGAGCTCCCGGAGCCGCGCAAACGCGCGGATCGAGCGGCCGTCGCCCGAAAGGTACCTGTTCATGACGTCGGTCACGATGAAGCGGCCGAAATGGCGCTGACCGGTGGATATGAGCGCGAGCCTGCCCGAAAGCTCCTTTATGAATCCGTCGGGACAGTCGAGCGGCCCGACGGATACTCTCTGCCGTATCCCGGGCTGCGACGATACCGCCTTGAGCCCCGTGCCGATCAGCGCACCCTGGTCCTGCCAGCCGCCGCCGGTCGCCATGAGCTGCTCCGCTACGAGGGTCATCAGGACGGTCTCGCTTTCTGAGGCGTTTATACCGAGAAGCTCCGACAGAGCCCTGAAGCAGCCGGAAAGCATTATACTGCTTATGCCCAGTCCCGAACCCTTCATGAGTCCGCGGACCGAAACGGAAAGCCTGACGCCGTCCTTTACGGCGGTGCGGCGCGTGACGCCAAGCGTTCTGAGCGCTGCGCGGTGCAGCGAATGGTCGGAAAGCACCCCGTCCGTTCCGTCGGGAACGTAGACCGCCGGAGCCGCGGGATAGTCGGCGTTGAACATCTCTATGCGTTTTTCGTCGATGCGTTCCGCCGTCACCCTGACGGGAAGCTCGCCACCCGCGCGGACGGCGGCGTTTATCACCTCTCCGCCGTTATCGACGCAGTAGGGCGGGCAATCCGTCCACGTGCCCGAAAAGTTGATCCTCACGGGCAGCGAAAGCTCGACCTTATCCTTGACGCATTCGAGGACGCCGATCTCATCTCTTAGGGAGGTATAGTCGGAAACGATCATGTTCCGGCAAAGCTCGTAGCGTTCCGACCTTGCCGTTTTGCGTCCGGCGAGCATGTCGGAAAGGTATCTTACGAGGTCGAGGAGGCTGACGGGATCGGCAAGACGGAAACAGTCCGCCATACTCACCCTTTTCGTATCCTCCGCGCCGGAAAGATAAAGGGAATAAGACGCGTCGTAGCTTCCGGCGGGACAGAATATCCTGTTTTCCCAGATACCGGAGGCGTTCCTTGCGGCGGCAGACAAATCCTTTTCTATAGCCGCGGAGCATGCGACGTATCTGCCGTCCTTGAGCCTGACGCCGAAAACGAAGGTGTCGTCGGGTATCGCGGCGCCGCTGAGTATTATGTCGCTGACGAGGCAGTTTTCACCGACGACGGTATCTCCCGTGAGACACGCGTTGTCGATAAGGCTTCCCTGCCCGACGCGGACGGTCGGTCCGATGCTGCCGCCGGCGTTCACGTACGCCGCGCCCGAGCCGAGAGACCGCACGCCGCAGAGTATCTCAAACGGGGTCCCGAAGTGAAGGAACGGACGCTCCGTCGCGATGACGCGAAGCCTCTGCGCCCCCGCCTCACGCGCTATGACGCCGTCGGCGCCGCCGGTCTTTCGCTTTGCGACCGCGGGAATGATATCCGAAAACAGACTTATCTCTCCGGAAGAGTCGACCGATAAGGCCATGCGTTTAAGAGCGGAAACGAACGAAGAGTCGAAGTAAAGCCACCCGGCGTCGACGGGAATGAGCCCGGGGGGATACCGCCGCGCGGCTTCTGAGAGCGTCCCGGGATCCGCTTTCTGATAATACTCCTCAAGATATCCGTCGGCGCCGGCAAACATCACGCCGTGACGCGAGCCGACGGCGGCGGAGTCATAAGAGCAGATCGCCGAGCTTTCACTCAGCCTGCCTGCCGCGGCGATAACGGCGTCCGCGTCGACGAGGATATCGCCGCAGACAGCGAGCAGACCGGGAGACATGACCTCGCCGAGCTTCATCGCGGCGCACAGGATACGGTCGAGCAGCGTTTCGGTCCCGTCAGCGCACCGCCCTATCCCTATGAGAGCCTTGCCCTTCATCGAATATCCGGGCGCACGGCGGCTCTCGCCTCCGGTCAGGACGAAAAGAATCCGTTTTTGACTTATATCGCTGCCGGACAGGTCTTTGACCGCGTTGAGCAGCGCCCCGCCGGAGCCTGTCCGCTGACCGTCCGCCGAGTCCCCGAGGACGGTAACGGGCACGCCGTACCGTCGCCCGTATTCCGGCAGGATACGGTCGAAAATGTATTTCTGCTGCGCGCTGCCCGCGGACAGTATGACCCGGTCAAAAACGCGTTTTGGTTTTGACTCGCCCATTTCCGAACCGTCTTCCGCCGTTTGAAATAATGATTCTTTTTTAATATTTTATCATATATATATTATCATACGTCAACTGTTTTTTCAAGTACGGACTGTTGACGGGCGCCGACAAATACCCGTCCTGAAGCTCCGCAGATGCCGAAAAAACGACCTGCGGTCGTCCGCAGGCCGTTTTTGAGCTTACGCGGAAACCGGGCCACGTTCTCTCAGCTCGCGGTCTCCGCCTCGCTCACGCCCCAGATATCGCTGTTCGTGTGTCCCTTGTTCTCAAAGGAGCCGTCCGGGTGGATGATAAGGTCCATATAGCCCTGCAGCCAGTCCTTTTCCTCAAAGCCCAGCTTCTGAGCGCCGTAAGAGCCGTAGCCGGACGGCTGCATATAGCTCAGCAGGATCCCGTCGCACTCCACACCGAACGAATTGAGGTGGTCGTGGCCGCAGAACACCGAATCAACGGCGCCGTCCTTTTTGATGGCGTCGAACAGACCCGTATCGAAGCCGGAGGCGCAGATGCTGTCGTAATTCACGCCGTAAAGCAGTTTTGCGCCGCTCTCGACGGTCGTCTTATACTGCGGCAGCGGGATGTGAAGCACGGCCGTCGCCGGGGCGTCGCCGTATTCCGCCCTGTTTTCGGCGGCCTTTTTTTCGTACCACTTTATCTGGTTTTCGTGGACACCGTCGTATTTGCCCGCGTCCGCCGGCACGTTGTTCTGCTGTCTGTACTCTTCGGACATCTCGTCGAACGTGTCGAAGAACCAGAACGTGCGAAGGAGCTTTTTGCCATCCCCGTCGCCGGAGAAGATATTGAGGACGTAGTTGCAGTCGCCGTCGATATCATCGGAACCCTTGCGCATCAGGCAATGCTCGTACGATGTAAAGATATCCATCATCGCGGGGCGGGTCACGGACCAGGGATTGTCGCCCTCGTGGTTGCCGATAACGCCCGCCCAGTAGACGCCGAGCTTTTCGAATATCATGCCGAGCTGCTTGGCGCGCACGCCGTTGAGCCCCGAAGTGACGTTGTCGCCGCCGAGGATGACGAGGTCGGGTTTCTCCGCCTGTATGTTCCTGACGAGGTTTTTTATAGTGACGGACGAGGTCTCGTTCTTGCCGTCAAGGTGCATATCGGTGAAGGTCAGGATCTTGATATCCCTGCCGGAAGGAAGCCGGATATCCACCTCGTCGTCGGTCTTTTCGATCACAGTCACTTCGCTGTCGCCTATGCTCTCTATCGAGTCTATGTCGTAGCTGAGCGGATGCGGCAGCTGCGACCAGACGATCGCTCCGGCGGCGATAAGCACTACAAGCACGCAGCAGACGACGGTCGCGGCTATCTTTTTCTTTTTCATTTTATCAGTCCCCCATGGCTTCCGCCTGTTTGATGAGCTCCTCCGATACGGGCTCGCCGTGGCGCACGAAGAGTATCATGATTATCGCGAGCGCGAACATCACCGGGCTGTAATAGAACAGCGACAGGTAAGTTCCCGCGAACATACGGATGAAGCCGTAGAGTATCGGCGACGCTATCTGCGCGGAGAACGTCGCGGTGTAGTAGTAGCCGGTGAAGGTGCCGACCTTTTCCGGACCGCCTATCTCAAGGACGAGCGGCAGGGTGTTGACCGTGATGAACATGCTCGCCGCGCCGCCGAACACGAGCACGGGATAAATGAGCTTGCCGAGTATCGCGGTGACGCCGCCGACCGCGTCTCCGATAGCCGCGAGCGCCGGTCCGAGTCCCTGCGCGTCGTACACGAGAGCGGATTTAGCGACGCTCACCGTAGACTTTTCGATATCGAAGCCGTCCGCGGCGAGCCACGCTGCAAAGTCCGCGTACATGCCATCGGGAGCCTGCTCTCCCAGGTAATAGTCCGTGAGACCCTCGTAGGTGATGAGCGATCCGTCGGTCAGCGCGCGACCCTCGGCCTTCGCCTTGTCGGATATCTCGCTGTTATACGCGGTGATCTGATCGCTGACGGCGTTGTACTGGTTGTTCACGGCGACGTATTTGCCGAGCGTCAGTCCCTTGCCCGCCATCAGACCCATGAAGATGCCGAAGAACAGGAAGAACGCCGCGAGGAACACGGCAAGACCGATCATTATCGTCTTTTTGCGGCCTATGCGCCTGCCCATCTTGCCGGCGGGGATCGCCGAGATCATATAGACCACGGCGAAGACGAGCATGACCGTCGTCGCCTTGCGGGTCGGCAGGTGGAGTATCTCCGCAGCGAAGAGCGAGAAGAAGGTCGTTATCGCGTTGGAGGCGCAGAACAGGAAGAACAGGCAGGCGAGCATAAAGCCAAGCGACCTGCGCTCAGCCTTGGAGAGCTTCTCCTTCTTCAGCTCCTCGTTGCGGGCTTTCTTGGCGGCTTTTTCCGCCTCGTGCCGCGCCTTTTCGTCGGCGTATCTGTTCTTGTCGCCCTCTAAGATGATATTCGTCGGCTTCTCGTGTACGAAGAACATCACGATGAGCATACCGGCTATCATGACGACCGAGCCTATCGCGAAAACGTAGGGGAAGGTGATCGTCTCGTCGGCGGCTATCTGCGAATCGGTCGCTCCGGACAGGAGCTTGCACAGGACTGCCGCGACGGTGCCGGCTATCATGCCGACCGCGGAGCCCACGCCGCCCATCAGGTTGATGACGGCGTTCGCCTCGCTCTGCAGCTCCGGCGGCGTGAGGTCCGGCATCAGCGCGACGACCGGCGAGCGCCACAGCGACATGATAAAGACGAAAAGGATTATCGCCGTCATCGTCAGCGGAAGGCTCGAGGTGTTGAGGTATATCATCGGTATCAGGAAGAACAGCAGCGCGGACACCGGCGCGCCGAAGAGGATGAACGGACGTCTCTTGCCCAGGCGCGAGCGGCACCTGTCGGACAGCTTGCCGAACAGCGGCTGGAAGATGACGCCGAAGATATTGTCGAACGTCATGATGATGCCGATGAACAGCGGGACGAGCGTAAAGCCTCCGCCGGCTAAAACGACGTCCTCGCCCTGCGCCTCCATACGGCGCGTGAGCACCGGCATCTTCTCGACAAGAGCCGAGCTCCAGGAGGTCACGACCGCGGAGTCGTTCAGCAGCTTGTTGAGTATCTTGGTGATATAGGGGTCGTAGATCGTCCAAGCTATGCTCGTGCCCATAAAGCCGAAACCGGTGAGTATCGTCTTTTTGACGTCGAGCTTCAGCCCGCCCGGGTTTTTGGCGGAGTCCTTGCGTCCGAACATCGTTCTCATCTCCTTGGATTTAATGGCAGAATGCGCCTACGGCGCGTTTTGCGTTTTGCGTTTTGCGTTTCTTGTTTGACGCAAGGCAAACATATCGAATGCATCGAAGATGCATATATCGAATCGCGTAAGCGATATATCGAATGCAAACGCAGTGAGCATATATCGAATCACGCGTAAGCGTGATATATCGAATCGCCGTCAGGCGATCCGGATACGCGGGCGGCGAATCTCGCGCGTCTACGACGCGGCGGCTTCGCTCGATATATATCCGCTGCGCGGATATTCGATATACTTTGTCGCGTTGCTCCAAAGTTCGATATATCCCTTCGGGATCCGATATGTCGCTTCGCGACAAGATTATAAACAACGCGAAGCGTTCCGAAATGCCCGAAGGGCAATTCACGACCGCAGGTCAATTCACGCGCCAAAGGCGCAATCGCAAATTCTCGCCTGTCGGCTCGGTCGGTGCTTTCCGCCGCCCCGGTAGCACGGCTGACCCCAGCCGTATGGGGCGGCGGAGGTCTCCCCCGGAGACCCGCGCCGCAAAGCGCAAAACTCAAAACGGTTCGCCGACAGGCGAGACCAGTCGCGCTACTTCATCTCCGGAAACCCCTGCTGCCTCAGCGCCTCGTATACTCCGATAGCAGCCGATGACGACAGGTTGATGCAGCGCCTGTCGTCGAGCATGGGTATGCGCACGCAGTCGTCCGCGCGGCTTTCGATAAGCTCCTTCGGCAGTCCCTTCGTCTCCTTGCCGAAAACGAGATAGCAGCCCTCGGGGTAGCTCGCCTCGGTATAGAGGTTGCGCGCCTTCGAGGAAAAGAATACCAGTTTTTCGCCGCTCATTTTTTCGAGAAAATCGTCGAGGCTGTCGTAGTAGGTGATATCGAGATACTGCCAGTAGTCGAGTCCCGCGCGCTTGAGTTTCGCGTCGCAGATCTCGAAACCGAGCGGTCTTACCAGGTGCAGTCCGGCTCCGGTGACGGCGCAGGTGCGGGCGACGTTGCCCGTGTTCTGCGGTATCTCCGGCTCGACCAGCACGATGTTTACGCGGTTCATCTCCCGCTCCTTACTTCGCGAGCTCCGAGGCGAGGCCGCCGAGTCCTCCCTCGAAATTCACGCCGTACCTACGTGAAAGGTCGGGGTCGGCGAGCGTGCGGGCTATGCAGTCCCTCGTGAAACGGACGGCGAGCGCCGTCGCGTCCGCGAGCGACCTGCCGCTTACGACGGCGGCCGTGAGCACCGACGCGAAAACATCGCCCGTGCCGTGGTACGATCCCTCGAGCTTGTCGGAAATCGCGTACTTCACTTCGCCGTCGGCTCTCGAATAAGAGGCGGCGCCTATCCCGTCGTCGCTGAACTGCACGCCGGTGAGCACGGCGTCGCCGCCGGTCATATCCGAAAGGCGCTTTATAAGCCCCTCGACGTAAGCCCTGTCATAGGGAGGGGCGACGTATTCCTCGCCGAGCATGAAAGCGGCTTCAGTGAAATTGGGCACGACGATGTCGGCCTTTTTGCACAGCCCCGCCATCCCCTTCGCGAAATCCATGTCGAACAGGGCGTACATCCTGCCGTAGTCCGCCATCGCGGGGTCGGAGATGATCAGGGTATCCTCGTCGGCTATCATATCGAATATCTCTTTGACGATATCGATCTGCTTCGTGCTGCCGAGATAGCCGGTGTAGATCGCGTCGAAGCGGAAGCCGTTTGATTTCCAGTGCTCGGCGAAGGGCAAAAGGTCGTCGGTGAGATCGCGGAAGGTATAGCCCGTGAAGCCGCCCGTATGAGTGGAGAGGACCGCCGTAGGCATGACCGAACACTCGATGCCCGCGGCGGATATCACCGGCAGGGCGACCGTGAGCGAGCATTTTCCGAGACCCGAGATATCGTGGATCGCGGCGATCCGTTTCTGTGTTTTCATTGTTTTTCCTCCGAAATGCTGTGTCCCTGCGCGTCAAAAGGCGGAAGAGGCGAGGGTAAACACGTATTCTCCGTTCTCCCTGAGAACGACGGACGCGCAGTACATCAGCGGGTCCCCAGGCGTTCCGGCTTCTTCGACCCGTCCTTCGACCGCGCCCTCTTTGTATCTGCGGCGGCAGGGCCCGCCGGTGACGAGAACGGGGAACTCCCCGTCCGTCCTGACCTCAACGGAATGCTGATGCCCCGAGAGCTCGAGGAAGCAGCCCAGCTCTTTGAGCTTCGCGTTCGCTCCCCTGCCTATCCTGTCGTCGATATCGGGGATATGGGCGACGGCGACGACCGGTCTGCCGTCGGGAACGAGGCGCATAAGGTCCGCGAGCTGCTTTTCGCGGTAACCGTCGAAATCGGCGAAGCCGCTGTATTCGCGGTGGGAATCCTCCTTGTCCTCGCCGGTGTCGAACACGACGAAGCGCCTGCCCGCTAAAGTCGCGGCGTAGTGCATGCCGCCCGTGCCCGTGCGGAAATACCCGGGCAGGACCGTCGCGTACTCCCCTCTCGTTTCATGGTTGCCGCGGCAGTACAGACAGGGCATGCCGCCGCCGGTGAGCGTGTGCGCGAGTCCTATTATACAGTCGGTCAGCGACTCCGCCGTCCTGCCGTGGCCGCATTCGTCGCCGAGAAGTATGAGCGCGTCGTGCCTGCCGGGGAGCTTCGCCGCGGCGGCAGCCGCGGAGTCGAGCTTACTGTGCGCGTCGGTGACGACGAGCAGGTCGAGGTCGCCCTTCTCCGGCGCGGGGACGAAGGGGAACGAACGCTCCGTCCGGCAGCCCGCCATGCAGAAATAATCGCCCTTATGATATATGCGCCTTGCGTAAACGGTATACTCCCCCGCCCCGTCGAGGACCTTCCTCGGCACGGGGACGCTGTGCACCCGGTCCGTCCGGGCGATTCCGCAGACGCTGTCGGTGAACGTACGCCCGCCGACCTTGACTCTGCCGACGCCGGCG
Organism: Clostridia bacterium; assembly: GCA_017443405.1. Taxonomy (GTDB): domain Bacteria; phylum Bacillota; class Clostridia; order Oscillospirales; family Acutalibacteraceae; genus RGIG2893. Next base: position 11,591 of record JAFRXS010000150.1, read on the forward strand.
GTATCGGTGACGAAAAGCACCGTATACACGTCTTCGCCGGTCAGAAAGACCGCCGGTCCGCGCGTCAGGCGTATCTCGCCCGGGAGATAAAGGGTATTGTTCGGCGAGGTATGAGCCGTCTCGGCGAGGTCCCTTATATCTTTTTTGCTCAGGCGCATGGCTTATTCCTTGCCTATCTCTTTAAGCACGTCGTGAAGGGCGCCCGCCGCGGCGTCGAACGCCGCGCGGTTGGTGGGATAGGAATAGTCGTCCCTGAGCCTGTCGGCTGTGCCGCCGGCGTTCTCGAGGGCGTCGAGCCCCGCGAACACCTTGAGGTGCGGCTCGAGGGTGAGGAAGCGCTCCCCTTCCTTTTTGTCGAACAGAGTGAGGAGCTCGGCGATCCTGCCGTCGCCCTTGCCCGCGGGAACGACGAAGCCGTCGCTGTAGCGGCAGTCCTTGACGTGCATATACTCGATATACGGCTCGAGCAGGCGGTAGGCGGGGATGATGTCGACTCCGCACTGGATGAAGTTCGCGGGGTCGAACACGCCCTTTATCTTGCCGTCGAAATGGAAGAGGATGTCGTAGCAGCGCGTTTCCTCGTCGCCGTAGATGTCCTTTTCGTTCTCGTGGCAGCACCACACGCCGTAAGACAGCGAGTATTCCGCCATGCGGCCGAGTCTGTCGAATATCTCGCCGCGCAGCAGCTCCCAGCTCTCGTTCTCCTCTTTATAGAACGAGAACATCCTGATGTTTTTCGCGCCGAGGATGCAGGCGTTTTCGACGCACCTTTTGAATTTCTCGAAATGCGCCTCGAAATCGTCGCCGACCTTTATCTTGCCGAACGGCGAGCCGATAGCCGAGATGCCGATGCCCGCGTCGTCGAGCACGGCGCGCAGCTCTTTGCAGTTCTGCGCCGTATAGTCGGATATATTGCCCTTGTCGAGTCCGCGCGGCTCGATGTGAGTCATGCCGTTGGCCTTGAGAGCGTCTATCTGCTCGGCTATTTTGCCGCCGGCTTCGTCCGCGAACGCCGAAAGTATAAACTTCGCCATGATCTTCCTCCGTTTTATGCGGTTTTATGTTTTACTGACCGATTATGTCCTTGTACATCTTGATGTACTCGTTGGCGGCAGCCTTCCAGGAATTGTCGCACTTCATGCCGCGCTCGCGCAGCTGCGCCCAGCCGTCCCTGTCGGCGTAGCCCTCGACCGCCCTGCGGACGGCGTGGAGCATATCGTGGGCGTTGTAGTTCGCGAACGTGAAGCCGTTGCCCTGACCGAGTATGCCGCTGTCCTGCACGGTGTCCTTGAGACCGCCCGTTTCGCGGACTATCGGCACGGAGCCGTATTTGAGGGCTATCATCTGCGCAAGGCCGCAGGGCTCGGACTGCGAGGGCATAAGGAAGATGTCGCTCCCCGCGTAGATCTTCTTGGCGAGGTTGGCGTCGAAGCCGAGCCTCAGGGCGACCCTACCGGGATATTTTTCCGCCATGCCCTTGAAGAAGTCCTCGAAACGGCGGTCGCCGCTGCCCAGTATAGCCACCTGGATATCGAGCGTGTCCATCATTTCCTCGAACACCGCGCTGACGAGGTCGAAGCCCTTGTGCGCGACGAGCCTCGAGACCATGCCCAGAAGCGGCACGTCGGGATCCTCATTCAAAGAGAGGTCCTTCTGCAGGGACGCCTTGTTGACCGCCTTGCCCGCCATATCTCCGACGCCGAACTTCGCGTAGATCTCGTCGTCCTTCGCCGGGTCGTAGTAATCGGAAGATATGCCGTTGAGTATACCCTGCAGCTTCCATTCCCTGGCGCGAAGGATATTGTCGAGCCCGTGCGAGAAATAGGGGTCGAGTATCTCGCGGGCGTAGGTCGGGCTGACCGTCGTTACCTTGTCGGCGCACTCTATGCCGCCCTTGAGGAAGTTGAGGTTGCCGTCGTAATCGAGCAGGCTCGTGTCCTCGAAGCCGAGAACGTCGCCGTTGAGCCCGTAGCCGTAGATGCCCTGATACTGGATATTGTGTATCGTGAGCACCGTCCTGATGCCGGCGTAGTCGGGGGATTTCGCGTACATCGAAGCGTAGTAGACGGGCGTGAGCGCCGTCTGCCAGTCGTTGCAGTGGATGACGTCGGGCTTGAAGTCGATATAGGGGATGATCTCGAGCACGGCTCTGGCGAAGAACGCGAAGCGCTCCGCGTCGTCAAAATAGCCGTACAGCCCTTCGCGCTTGAAATAGTACTGGTTGTCTATGAAATAATAGACCACCCCGCCCATCCTCAGCTCGAAGATGCCGCAGTACTGCCTCCTCCACGCGACGGGCACGGTGATGTGGGTGATGAACGTCATTTTCTCGCGGTACTCCGCGGGAACGCAGTCATAAAGAGGCGTGACTACCCTGCACCCCACGAGTCTGCGTCTGAGCGCCTGCGGAAGAGAGCCCGCCACGTCGGCGAGCCCGCCGGACGCAGAGAACGGCCTGCATTCGCTTACTGCGTACAATACTTTCATACGATTGATTCCTCCTGCGTTGTGCTGATAATTAATGTGCAATGCTTAGCTCAATTTGCAATGTGCAATTTGCAATGTGCAATGAATGGTGGAGCTTCGCCCCACACCCCGTTTATAAATGCTGAATATTTAAGCGTAAACCCGCTCCCGAAGGATATTTGTTTCAAAAAATAGGCTCATTAAAACTAAAACATCATTGCACATTGCACATTAAATATGACCGGATGCGGGCTTGCCCGCCCGAAATTGCACATTGCACATTGCTCATTGCAAATTGCTACTTGTACGCCGCCATGGCGGTCTCATACATATATTTGAGCGAACGGAATCTGTCGCCCTTCGTGCCGCAGCCCATGACGACCGCGAACATCCGTCTTTCGCCGTATTCGGTGTCCTGCACCGCCGCCGTCGTCAGGCAGTAGCCCGCGCCGGAGTGCCAGCCCGTCTTTATCCCGCGCACGTAGCTGAGATAATAGCTGTTGCCGGGAACGACCAGGTCGTTCGTGTTGTACATCGTGGCGAAGAAGCTGCCGTCCGCGTTGTAGACCCTTATCCTCGACTGCGAAACGACGCGCCTGATCGCGTCGCGCGTGTAGGACGCCCAGCCGAGGATCGCCATGTCGTGAGCGCAGGTGTAGTGACCGTAGGTCGGGAAACCGTCCGGGCAGGCGTAGTGCGTGTCGCTCATGCCGAGGTCGTTCGCGGAGACGTTCATCAGACCGACGAACGCCGCGATCGCCTGAGAGGCGGAAAGCTCCTCGCCGTAGACCTTGCGCGCCGTGTTCGCCGCGAGAGCGTACGCCGCGTCGCAGCCCGAGGGCAGCATCAGGCAGGCGAGCATGTTCTCGTAGGTCATCGACTGACCGACGTAGATACCCGCCCTCGACGTGTTGGAATCGACGAGATACTGCTCCCTGCCGACGGTGATGACGTCGTCCGGCTCAAAGAACCAGCTCGAAACGTAAGCCGTCATGAGCTTTGTCATGCTCGCGGGCTCGCGGTGGACGTGAGAGTTCTTTTCGTAAAGGAACCTGCCCTCGAGCTCGTCGAAGATCGCCGCGGACTTAGCGGCTATCCTGTCCGGATCGAAATAATACTCTCTCGGCGGGATGACCGGCTGCGCGGGCGGCGGCTCGGTCGGAGGCTCGGTCGGCGGCTCCGTTGGCGGCTCGGTGGGAGGCGCCTCCGTCGTGGTCGGCCTTGTAGTCGTCGGTCTCGCGGTCGTGGGAGGCAGCGGCGCGGAGTATATGAAAATCCCCGAGCCGTCGCGCAGCTTTGCGGCGACGCGCAGTATCTCCCTGGCGTCGGTCGCCCTGACAAAGCCGTCGCGGTCGAAATCCGCGGCGTCGAACTGCCCGTTCACGGGTACGTAAAGCTGCGCCGCGATGAGCAGCGCGAACCTGCCGTCGTTCGCCGTCACGGCGCCGTCGAGATCGACGTCGCCTATCTCTATTCGCAAAAGCCCCTCCGCCTCGGGGTCGAGAGTCGTCCCCTCCGAGGTCGTCCCTTCTTCCGTCCGCGTATCCGCGCCGTTGGCGAATACGGGCGTCAGAGAAAGGCAAAGGGCGAGCAGCAGCGCGATAACTGCGTGATTCTTACGGTACATGATCCCTGGTTTTCCTGTATATTTATTCGGTTCTTTTCGTCCTGTCGAAAAATCTGTCGCCGGGAGGGCTGCGTGATCCCTGCGGTACGCGGCGCCCGGTTTTCCCGTCTTATTTCAATTTTTATCAAAGAATTCCTTAGCGGAGCGGAAGAGGCCCATATCGTACTCGCCGGGGACGTTCCTGTAAAGCCCCGCGCCGATACGCTCGCTGTGGCCCATCTTGCCGAGTATCCTGCCGTCCGGCGAGGTTATGCCCTCCACCGCGAAGACGGAGCCGTTGGGATTGACGCCGATGTCCATGGACGGGACGCCGTCCGCCGAGCAGTACTGCGTGGCTATCTGCCCCGCTTCCGCGAGGGTCCGCGCCGTTTCGGCGCCGCAGCAGAACCTGCCCTCGCCGTGGGATATCGGCACCGAGTAGACGCCGCCCAAACGGGCGTTTTTGAGCCAGGGGGAGAGGTCGGACGCGACGCGGATATCGACTATCCGCGAGCGGTGCTGGCCAATGGTGTTGAAGGTCAGCGTCGGCGCGTCGGGCGACGGGTCGGTTATCTTCCCGAACGGCACGAGACCGAGCTTGATGAGAGCCTGGAAGCCGTTGCAGATGCCGAGCATGAGGCCGCCGCGGACGTCCATGAGCCCGCCGACGGCTTCCCTGACCGCCGGAGCGCGGAAGAACGCCGTGATGAACTTGCCCGAGCCGTCGGGCTCGTCGCCGCCGGAGAAGCCGCCGGGGATGAAGATGATCTGCGCGCCGTCCGCCTTGCGGGCGAACGCCTCGACGCTGCGCTCTATCCCCTGCGCCGTCAGGTTGTTTATGACGAAGATGTCGGTGTCGACGCCGGCGTCGTTCATCGCCCTCGCGGAGTCGTACTCGCAGTTCGTCCCCGGGAAAACGGGGATGAGGCAAAGCGGCTTCGCGGTCTTGATGACGTTATAATCAACCGGTCCGCGGCTGAAAGAGACCGTCGGGACCTCCTGCCGGGGAGTCTTTATATTGCAGGGGTAGACGCCCTCGAGCTTATCCTCGTACGCTCTGTCGAGAACGTCGAAGCTCACCGTTTCGCTTCCGCGTTTCATGACGCGGTCCGCGGTGACTTTGCCGAGGATATCGCCGGCGCCGATGGAGCCGCCGGGCTTCATCTCGACGATGAAAGAGCCGTATCCGAGGCCGAAAAGCGTTTCGTCGCTCACGTGGGCGAATGAGAAGCCGTAACCGTTGCCTATACAGCTCTTGTAGACCGCCTCGGCGGCTCCGCCGCCCTCGACGGCGCGTACCGCGACCGCTTCGCCGGAGCCGATGAGACCGCCGACGAGACGGAAGACCTGCCTCTGGCTCGCGGGGTCGGGCAGACCGTCCTCACGCCTGGCGGGGCTGATAAGGCGGACTTCGCCGCCGGGATTTTTAAACTCGGAGGATATTATATCGCCGGTCTTCGCGAGGGCTATCGCGAACGAAACGAGCGTCGGGGGAACGTCGAGGTCCTCGAAGCTGCCGCTCATACTGTCCTTGCCGCCGACAGCCGCGACGTGAAAATCGAGCTGCGCGTCCAGAGCGCCGAGCAGGGCGGAAAGCGGCTGCCCCCAGCGGGCGGGGTCGTTTCCGGGCTTCTCGAAATACTCCTGGAAGGTGAGATACGCCTTGTCGGCGTCCGCGCCGGACGCGACGAGCTTCGCCAGCGACTCCACGACCGCGAGATACGCGCCGTGATAGGGCGACCTTTCGGCGACGCGGGGATCGTAGCCCCACGCCATGACCGTGCAGTCGTCCGTGTGGCCCTTTTCGAGCGAGACCTTCTGGACCATCGCCTGCGCCGGCGTAAGCCTTTTTTTGCCGCCGAACGGGAAGATGACCGTGCCCGCGCCGATGGTCGAGTCGAACCTCTCGGAAAGACCGCGTCTCGAGCAGCAGCCGAGGCTGCCGAGCAGAGCGGTGAGCTTTTCCCCGAAAGGCGCGGCGGGGTCGGTCCCGTCGCCGAGGTCCTTTATGTCCTTCGGCGCTTCCGGCGCGATGACCGTATGCTTGGGCGCGCCGTTGGAGTTGAGAAACTCCCTGGAAACGTCGACGACGGTCTTCCCTCTCCAGCGCATGCGCAGGCGCGGCTCTGCGGTGACAGTCGCGATGACCGTCGCCTCGAGGTTCTCCCTGCCGGCGGCGGCGAGGAACTTTTCGGCGTCGCCCGGGGCGACCACTACCGCCATCCTCTCCTGCGACTCGCTTATCGCGAGCTCGGTACCGTCGAGACCCTCGTATTTTTTCGGTACTTTATCAAGGTCGATATCAAGCCCGTCGGCGAGCTCGCCCACGGCGACGGACACGCCGCCCGCGCCGAAATCGTTGCAGCGCTTGATGAGCAGCGAAGCCCCGGGATCGCGGAAAAGCCGCTGCAGCTTGCGCTCCTCGGGGGCGTTGCCCTTCTGGACCTCGGAGCCGCATTCCTCTATCGAGTCCCTCGTGTGGGACTTCGACGAGCCGGTAGCGCCGCCGCAGCCGTCCCTGCCGGTGCGTCCGCCGAGAAGTATCACGACGTCGCCCGGGGCGGGTGTCTCGCGCCTGACGGCGCTCTGCGGCACGCCCGCGACGACCGCGCCTATCTCGAGCCTTTTCGCGGCGTAGCCGGGGTGGTAGACCTCGTCGACCTGACCGGTCGCGAGACCTATCTGGTTGCCGTAGGACGAATACCCCGCCGCGGCGGTGGTGACTATCTTCCTCTGCGGCAGCTTGCCCTCGAGCGTTTCCGATACGGGCACCGTCGGGTCGGCGGCTCCCGTCACCCTCATCGCGCCGTAGACGTACGCCCTGCCCGAAAGCGGGTCGCGTATCGCGCCGCCTATGCAGGTCGCCGCGCCGCCGAAGGGCTCTATCTCGGTCGGGTGGTTGTGCGTTTCGTTCTTGAAAAGTATGAGCCAAGGCTCTTTTACGCCGTCGACGGTTATATCCGCCTTGACGGTGCAGGCGTTTATCTCGTCCGACACGTCGAGCCCGGGGAGCTCGCCGTTCGCCGCGAGGTATTTCGCGCCCACGGTGGCAATATCCATGAGGCAGACGGGCTTCGTCCTGCCGAGCGCCCCGCGCGCGTCGAGGTACCTGTTCCACGCCGCCTCGAGCGTCGGGTCGGCGAAGCTCACGCTGTCGATATTGGTAAGGAAGGTCGTGTGACGGCAGTGATCGGACCAGTAGGTGTCGATCATCCTGATCTCCGTCAGAGTCGGGTCGCGCTTCTCGGACGCGAAATAATCGCGGCAGAAGCGAAGATCGTCGAGGTCCATCGCCAGGGCGTATTTTTTGAGTATCTCCGAAAGCCCGCCGTCGTCAAGGGCGGTAAAGCCGCCGAGGACGGCGACGTCCGCGGGCTCGCGGTAGTTCATCCTGAGAGTTTCCGGCTTTTCGAGCGAAGCGAGCCTCGCCTCGACCGGGTTGACGACGTATTTCTCTATTTCCTCGAGCTCTTTATCCGTGATATCGCCGTACAGGACGTAGACCTTCGCCGAGCGCACGACCGGAGCCGCGCCCGGCGAGATGAAACGCACGCACTGCTGCGCGGAATCCGCCCTCATGTCGAACTGACCGGGCAGATACTCCACCGCGAAGACCCTGCCGCCGTCCGTCTCGAGCTCCTCCGACACGGTGTCGGTCGCGGGCTCCGAGAACACGGTGTCGCGGCATTCTTCGAGCAGCTCGGGCGGGATATCCTCTATATCGTAGCGGTTAATTATCCTTACCCTTTCGAGCCCGCCGATGAACAGCAGGTCGCGCAGCTCCGTAAGAAGAGCCGCCGCCTCGTTGTCCTGCCCCTTACGTCTTTCGACGAATAATCTGTAAACCATCAGACCGTTACGCCCCTGTTTTTTGATTTTCTTGATTCCCTACCGGTTCGGTATCAGTACAGACCTATATCTTTTCTGTAAAATTCGTTGTCAAAATGTACGCCTTCGCACGCTTTGTAAGCCTTTTCGCGCGCGGAAGCGACGTCGCCGCCCGTCGCGACGACTCCGAGCACCCTGCCGCCGTCCGTGACGAGAACGCCGTCCTTGAGCTTCGCTCCGGCGTAGATGACGTCCGCGCCGGCGGGCAGTCCGTCCGTAACTATCGGGAAGCCCTTCTCGTATTTAAGCGGGTAGCCGTCGGACGCCTTGACGACGCAGCAGGCGGCGCCGTCCGAAAAGCGCACCGGAACGTCCGCGAGCGCGCCGTTCGCGCAAGCCTCGAGGACGTCGCCGAGGTCGCTTTCCAGAAGCGGCAGGACGACCTGCGTCTCGGGGTCGCCGAAGCGGCAGTTGTACTCGATGACCTTCGGCCCGTCCGCGGTGATCATCAGCCCGAAGTAAAGGCAGCCCCTGAAGGTCCTGCCCTCGGCGTTCATCGCGTTCACGGTCGGCAGGAAGATCTCCCTCATGCAGCGCTCGGCGACTTCGGGGGTATAGTGCGGGTTCGGGGCTATCGTGCCCATGCCGCCGGTGTTGGGGCCCCTGTTGCCGTCGTACGCCCTTTTGTGGTCCATCGAGGAGACCATAGGCTTAATGACCTTGCCGTCGGTGAAGCTCAGGACGGAGACCTCCGGCCCCTCGAGATATTCTTCTATGACGATCTTCGAGCCGCTTTCGCCGAAGACCCTGTCCTCCATGACGGAACGCACGGCCGCCTGCGCCTCTTCGCGGGTGAACGCGACCGTCACGCCCTTGCCGAGCGCGAGCCCGTCCGCCTTGACGACCGTCGGTATCTTCGCGGTCTCAAGGTAGGCGAGAGCTTCGCCGGCGTCGTCGAACACCTCGTAGGAGGCGGTCGGGATGCCGTATTTTTTCATGAGGTCCTTGGCGAAGACCTTGCTTGACTCTATCTCCGCCGCCTTTTTTTCGGGCCCGAAGCAGGGCACGCCCGCTGCGGTCAGCCTGTCGACCGCGCCGAGGGCGAGGGGATCGTCCGGCGTGACTATAGCGAAGCCGACCTTTTTTTCGGCGGCGAAGCCGACAATGCCGTCTATATCGGTCGCCCCGACCGGGAAGCAGACGGCGTCGTTCGCCATACCGCCGTTGCCGGGCAGGCAGTATATGACGCCCGTGTGTCCCTGCGAGCGGAGCTTTTTGATCAAAGCGTGCTCGCGCCCGCCGGAACCGACGACGAGAAGAGTGAGAGACTTATCCATTTTTTACTGTTCTTCTCCCGCGCTTATGCCCTTATCGTAGACGGCTTTGACTTCCTCGGACGGCTCTTTGTCGATGAGCGTGAAGATCACGCAGCAGATAAGACCCGCGATGAAGCCCGGGAACAGCTCGTAGACGCCGGTCCTGTCGGTGAGGAAGATCAGCCACAGGACGTCGACAGCCGCGCCGCCCACGACGCCCGCGACCGCGCCCTTATAGGTCATCCTTCTCCAGTAAAGCGAGAGAAGTATGACGGGACCGAACGCCGCGCCGAAGCCGCCCCACGCGTCGTCGACCAGAGTCATGATGGCGTCAGCCGCCTTGCCCTTGATAGACGCGATTATATAGGCGACTATCGCGACGATGATGACGCAGATCCTCGCGACGACGATCGTCTGCCTGTTCGTCGCCTTTTTATTGAGGACGGATTCGTAGATATCGCTCGTGAAAGACGAGGACGCGACGAGAAGCTGGGAGTCCGCGGTGGACATAGCCGCCGCGATTATCGCGCTGAGCAGGATGCCGGCGATGAACGGCGGGAACAGATGCTCAGAAAGATAGATGAAGACCGTCTTCTGCGAATCGGCGGCAAGAAGCGCCTCGCCCACGGAAGTGCCGTCGGGCAGCACGAACATCCTCGCGAGCCACGCCATTATCATAGCGGCGCCGAGAGAGAGGAAGACCCAGACTATCGCGACGGTCGCAGACTTTTTGACGAGCTTGGAGCTCCTGATGCCCATGAAGCGCACGAGGATGTGCGGCATGCCGAAATAGCCGAAGCCCCAGGCGAGACCCGAGATGATCTCCTGCGGGGTCGCGGAGAAGATCTTTGTGGTGAACGAGTATTCCGCCGTGGCGGAGGAAATGACCTTTTCGGCGAGCGTCCCGTCAAGCGAGCCCGTTCTTACCATGATGATGGGCACGGCGAGCAGCGCGCAGAGCATCATTATGCCCTGTACGAAATCGGTCCAGCAGACCGCCTTGTAGCCGCCGAGGAAGGTGTAGATTATAAGAAGCACGGCGAAGATGCCCATCGCGAGACCGTCCTTGCCGGCAAGCCCCGGGATGATCGAGGAGAAGACCGTCCCGCCGGCGACGAAGCCGGACGCGACGTATATCGTGAAGAAAACGAGGAAGATGATCGCGCAGATTATCTGGAGCGCGGGGTTCTTAGCCGCGAATCTGTTCGAGAGATACTGCGGCAGCGTGATCGAGTCGTGGGCGGCGGCGGAGAACCTGCGCAGCCTTGCCGCGACGAGTATCCAGTTGAGCGTCGTGCCGACGGCGAGACCGATGCCTATCCAGACCTTGCCCAGACCGAAAGCGAGTATGCTTCCGGGGAAGCCCATGAGCAGCCAGCCGGACATATCCGACGCCTGCGCGCTCATGGCGGTGACCCAGGGACCCATCTTCCTGCCTCCGAGGAAATACTCCCTGTCTCCCCCGCCCTTCGAGCGGAAGAAGAACACGATGCCGATGCCGAGCACTACGGCAAAGTAGAGGATGAATGCGAGAAGCTCTGCGTTGAACATAATATCTCCTTTTAACAGTGGATATCATATATATATCACGTTCAACGCTTTAATGCAATAAAAATATTATATTATATCCGTAATTACGCCGCCTGTTTTCCGTTTTCCGTAAAACCCGGGAAAATGATAAAACGTATGTCGCGTCTTGATTTTTCGGATGAAACATGTTACAATTATAATCAGTATTATATCCGTTATTGTCGGTTACTGTCGGTAACGGTCGAAATCATACGTATTTTTTCAAATATCAGGAAAGAAGGTCGCTCCATGGACTCCGTGTCCGACGTTTTTGACAGTGTGATGTCTCTTATCAGGACCGACTGCGAGAACAGCAACGAAAACATGACGCCGGTCGTTTACAATACCTGGCTCAACGATCTGGGCTTCTCACAGTTCGAGGGCAACACGTTCACCCTCACGGTCCCGAGTGAATTCAAGAAAAACATAATCAGCGAAAAATTCGGCTCTTACTTAAAATCAAAATTCACCCAGGCGCTCGGCTTCGAAGTCGATCTCGAATTTGTGATACAGGGCGACGCCGCGAAGGCTCCCGACAGCGAACCGGAGGAGGACGAGGATTTCACCTTTGAGAGCTTCGTCGTAGGCGGTTCCAACCAGTTTGCCTACGCCGCGTGCCGCAGCGTCGCGGAAAATCCCGGCTCGGCGTACAACCCTCTGTTCATACACGGACGCTCGGGCGTCGGCAAGACGCATCTTCTGAAGGCCATCGAAAACAGGATACGCAAGACAAGGCCGGAGATGAACGTCTGCTACGTCAACACCGAATCTTTCACCAACGAGCTTATCAAGGCGATCCAGACGAACAGAAGATACCAGTTCCACGAAAAATACCGCTCCTTCGACGTCCTGCTCATAGACGACATCCAGTTCATCCAGATAAGCGAGGCGAGCCAGGAGGAGATCTTCAACACCTTCAACGAGCTTTACGGCAGCAAGAGGCAAATCGTCTTCACGTCCGATAAGCCGCCGCGCGACCTCGCGACTCTCGACGAGCGTCTGAAAACGCGCTTCGAATGGGGACTCTTAGCGGATATAAACGTTCCTGACTTCTCGACGCGCGTCGCGATCATCAATAAAAAAGCCGACGCGATGGATTTCGAGATACCGCAGGACGTAAAGGAGTTCTTAGCTTCCCGTCTGCAGTCGAACATCAGGCAGCTCGAGGGCGCGGTGAACAATCTGCACGCGCGCTGCGAGCTCATGGGCAGGAGCCCGGACATGGAGACGGCGACGCTGATAATCTCGGACATAATCACCGAGAACCAGCCCGTTTCAGTGAGGAAGGACAAGATAATCCGCGCCGTCGCCGACTACTATAATATCTCGGTGGACGACATCACGGGCCAGTCGAGGTCCGCGAACGTCTCGAACGCCAGACAGGTCGCGATGTACGCGCTTCGCGAGATACTCGGCATGACGCTTGCCGATATCGGCTCGTCGCTCGGCGGCAGGTCGCACGCGACGGTCAACTACAACCTTTCGCAGATGGACGACAAGATAAGGGACGACTACCAGTTCAGAAGATCGATATCGGACCTTATCCAGAATATCCGCAGCCAGCAGTAAGATTTTTTTCGGGATCAAAAATCGGGAAATCTTCAACATTCTTCAAACATTTGACAAGGGGTTTTCGACACGGGATTTTTGATTCCGTTTAAGAAAAATATTTTCTACATATCCGACAGAGGATTCTACATACCTGACGGTCCCGGTTTTCCCGTTTCCGTAACGCCGGGAGGCGTTTTCTACATTTTCGACGCGCACTACTACTGCTACTGTTTAATGATTGTTTGATTGTTGATCCGGGGCGAAAAAATCCCGCGGGACGAAACGAAGACCCGAAACGAAAAATCCGAACAGGATAAATAAGAACAAAAGATAAAATACCACCTTTTACAGGAGTGATCATAATGAAATTCAACTGTTCCACTTCCCTTCTCAGCGACGCCTGTTCCGCGGCGTCACGCGTTATCGCCGTCAGATCGCCGCTTCCTGCGGTGCAGGGCATACTCATCAGGACCGAGGGCGACAGCGACCTCGCCGTGACGGGCTACGACCTTGAAATAGGGCTTGCCACGTCCTGCAAGGCGGACATCATCGAGCCCGGCGCGATCATCGTGCCCAGAGTCATCTGCGACATCCTCAAATGGATGAGCAACGGCCTCGTTTCGATAGAATCCGGTCCCGACAACAAGATAGTCGTTTCGGGCGGGAACAGCCGTTACGATCTTATGGGCATAGACGCGTCGTCCTATCCAGACGTGCCGTTCATCACCAGCGATTCGCCCGTGACGGTCAATCAGAAGGTCCTGCGCGACATGATAAGGCAGACGGTATTCGCCGTATCGACCGACGAGTCGCAGAAGGTCCACAGGGGCGTGAAATTCACGGTCGCGGACAACTGCCTGACGATGGCGGCCCTCGACGGCTACCGTCTCGCGGTGCGCAGGGAGAATATAGAATATACGGGCGAGGCGCTCAGCTTCGTCGTTCCCGGCAAGACGCTCAACGAGGTCTCGAAACTCCTCACCGAGGACGATAAGACGGTCAGGCTCGAGCTTTCCGGCAAGCAGATAGTCTTCGATACCGGCGACTATACCGTCGTTTCGCGTCTTCTCGACGGCAATTTCATCAATTACGAAGCGACTGTTCCCGGCGAGTCCTCGACTCAGGTCAAGGTCTCAACGGGAGAGCTGCTCGACGGTCTCGGCGGCATGATGTTCATGTACAACGAGAAGAGCAAGAGCCCGCTCAAATGCTCGATAGGCGGCGGCGAGATACGCATGTTCATATCCACCGCGACGGGCAGCACAAACGTGAAGCTCAACGCGGACACCGAAGGCAGCGACCTCGAGATAGCCTTCAACACAAGGTATCTGTTCGAGTCGGTCAGGGCGGCGGAAACGGAGCAGATAAAGCTCTATCTCAACGGCTCCTATTCTCCCTGCGTCATCAAGCCCGTCGACGGCGATTCCTTCCTTTACATGGTCCTTCCCGTAAGACTCAACAATATCTGAGCGGAAAGCGAAAAATGAAAGCAAGGACACAGCCCCCGCGCGGCTCGGCGGTCATAAGAAAAAGCGTAAAAAAACCGGAAAAAGTGAACAGGCCAGCCGCGCCGGAGGTTCTTGAGATAAACACGGAATACATCAAGCTCGAGAGCGCGCTCAAATTCGCCGGCGTCTGTATGACCGGCGGAGAGGCGAAGGAGCTCGTTGCCGCGGGTAAAGTCGAGGTCAACGGAGAGGTCTGTCTCGCGAGGGGCAAAAAGCTTCGCGACGGCGACGTCTTTTCCGCCGGCGGAAAAAAGTACGCTGTCTCCGGGCCGACGCAAGAGCCGGAAACGCGGCAAGAATAAAAAAATGAAAAATCGGAAAGACCGGTAAAAATGATAATCAAGAGCCTCGAATACCGTTTTTTCAGAAATTACGAACACCTTTTCCTTAATCCGGACGAGGGCGTGAACGTCATCACCGGCGACAACGCCCAGGGCAAGACGAACCTCATCGAGGGGGTCTGGCTCTTTACCGGCTGCAGGAGCTTCCGCACGAGGACGGACATGAGGCTCGTGAAGACCGACAGCGAAGCGTCGCGGATAAAGACGGTCTTTACCTCGTCGGACGGCGAAAACGAAGAAGAGATAACCGTCGACAAAAACGGCAGGAGCGTCGTGTTCAACGGCGTGAAGGTCCCGTCGATGACTTCCCTTTTCGGAAAATTCAGGGCGGTGGTCTTCTCGCCCGTCATGCTGTCTCTCGTGCAGCAGGGCCCCGAGGAAAGACGAAAATTCGTTGACATCACTCTCTGCGAGCTCGACGGCAAATACGCGAGGGCGCTCGCCGCCTACAACCGCTCTCTCGTCCAGCGCAACGCGCTGTTAAAGGACGTGCCCGAGCACCCGGAGCTCGCCGATATGCTCGACGTGTGGGACTCGTCGCTTTGCGAAGCGGCGTCCTACGTAACGAGGATGAGGCGTCGGTATATCTCGCTGCTCGCCCCGAAGGTGGCGGAGGTTTATTCGGGAATATCGTCGGAACGCGAAAAGCTCGATATCGGATACGTCAGCCGCAGCGAATGCGTCACGCCCGCCGATTTTTACACGCTTTACCAAAACACGCGGGACGAGGATATCTCCCGCGGGTCCACGCAGAACGGCCCGCACAGGGACGATCTTTCGATAGATATAGACACGAAGGCTGCGAGGGTCTACGGCTCGCAGGGGCAGCAGCGCTCGGCGGCGCTCGCCCTGAAGCTCGCCGAAGGTCTTATGATAAAGGACGCCTCGGGCGAGGAACCGGTCGTGCTGCTCGACGACGTGATGAGCGAGCTCGACCGTTCGCGCCGCGACTTCGTGCTCAACCACATCTCGGGAAGGCAGGTATTCATAACCTGCTGCGACCCGCAGGAGCTCGGCGAAAAGACGGGCGGGCGGGTCTTCACCGTCAAAGACGGAAAGGTCGTGAGCTGATACGCTTATCTATCTCGGAGGAACGAGCGTTGTGCGCGACCGCGACGTCGTGGGCATATTTGATATAGACAGAGTTACCGTTTCGAAAGCGTCGAGGGATTACCTCACGAAAGCGCAGAAAAACGGAAGGATAATAACAGCCGCGGAGGATCTTCCGAGATCGTTCGCGGTCTGCGGGGATAAGGTCTATCTCTCGCAGTTCAGTACAGCCACTTTATGCGGCAGGATCAAGGATGTAGAGAAATGAAAGACGAAGAGATCAAAGAGGGACTCCCGGCGGAAGAAACCGATGAATTCGCGGGTATCGTAATAGACACCACGAAGGATCCCGAACAGGAAGAGATCATGGACACGTCCGTGAGCGAGACGTACGACGCCTCCCAGATACAGATTCTGGAGGGGCTCGAGGCGGTGCGCAAGAGGCCGGGCATGTATATCGGCTCGACCGGTCCGCGCGGCCTGCATCATCTCGTTTACGAGATCGTGGACAATTCCATAGACGAGGCTCTCGCCGGATTCTGCACGCATATCGAGGCGGACATCCTGCCGGGGAACATCATCTCCGTCAGGGACAACGGCCGCGGCATACCCGTCGGCATAAACGAGCAGAAGGGCCTGCCCTCCGTCACGGTCGTCCTTACCGTCCTTCACGCGGGCGGCAAGTTCGGCGGCTCGGGCTATAAGGTATCCGGCGGTCTTCACGGCGTCGGCTCCTCCGTCGTCAACGCTCTTTCCGAGTGGATGGAGGTCGAGGTCTCGCAGAACGGCCACGTGCATTATCAGCGCTTCGAGCGCGGCAACCCGACCTGCGACCTCAAGATAATCGGCGACACGGACGAAACGGGCACGCTCATCCGCTTCAAGCCCGACCCCGAGATCTTCACGGAGACGACGGAGTACGACTTCGAGACGCTCCAGAGGCGCATGAGGGAGCAGGCGTTCCTCAACGCCGGGCTCACGATCACCCTTGCGGACAGACGCGACGACGAAAACGTCAGGGAGGAAGTCTACTGCTACGAGGGCGGCATCTCGAGCTTCGTGAGCTTCGTCACCGAGAGCCGCGGGCTCGTCCCGATACACGAGAAGCCCCTGCATTTCTCCGCCGTCAACGGCATGCGCAGCGCCGAGGTCGCGCTGATGTACAACGACGGCTACAACGAGATCATGCTCAGCTACGCCAACAACGTCCGCACGGTCGACGGCGGCACGCACGAAACGGGCTTCAAGAACGCTCTTACGAGGGTGTTCAACGACTACGCCAGAAAATTCGGCTTTCTTAAGAAGGAAGACAGGAACCTCTCCGGCGACGACGCGCGAGAGGGCCTTACCTGCGTCATCAGCGTCAAGCTCACCGACGCTCAGTTCGAGGGTCAGACAAAGGCGAAGCTCGGCAACACCGACATCACGCCGCTCGTCGCGAATATGCTCTACGAAAAGCTGATGACCTATTTCGAGGAGAATCCCTCGGTCGCGCGCACCATAATCCTCAAGGCGATCAACGCGTCGAGAGCGAGGGAGGCGGCGAAAAAGGCGAGAGACCTCGCGAGGCGCAAATCCCCGCTCGAGAGCAACAAGCTGCCCGGCAAGCTCGCCGACTGCACCGACCGCGACCCGACGCATACCGAGCTTTACATCGTCGAGGGCGACTCGGCAGGCGGCTCCGCCAAGAACGGCAGGGACCCCAGGACGCAGGCGATACTCCCGCTGTGGGGCAAGATGCTCAACGTCGAGAAATCAAGGCTCGACAAGGTCATCGACAACGAAAAGCTCCAGCCGGTCATACTCGCTCTGGGTACCGGCGTCGACGACGATTTCGACCTTTCCAAGCTGCGCTATCACAAGATAGTGCTCATGGCGGACGCCGACGTCGACGGCGCGCATATCCGCACCCTCCTGCTGACCTTCTTCTTCCGCTACATGAGGCCGCTTATCGAGCACGGCTACGTCTATATCGCGCAGCCGCCGCTTTACAGGCTCACAAAGAACAAAAAGCACTACTACGCCTATTCCGACGAGCAGCGCGACGAATTGATGGAGGAGCTCGGCAGCGGATACGACATCCAGCGCTACAAAGGTCTGGGCGAGATGGACGGCACGCAGCTCTGGGAAACGACGATGGACCCCGAGACGCGCACGATGCTGCGCGTGACGATGGAGGACGCGATGGAGGCGGATGAGACCTTCTCCATACTAATGGGCGACAAGGTCGAGCCGCGCAGGGAATTCATACAGAAGAACGCGAGATACGTTCAGAACCTCGATATCTGAGATATGCCTATAAAGATAGAAAACGACCTTCCGGCCGCGCTCGAGCTCGAGAAGGAAAACATATTCGTTATGACGGAATCCCGCGCCACGACGCAGGATATCCGTCCTTTGAAGATACTCATACTCAACCTCATGCCCACGAAGGAGACCACCGAGAAGCAGCTTCTCAGACTTCTGGGCAACTCCCCTCTCCAGGTCGACGCGGAGCTTCTGCAGATGGCGTCGCACAGGACGCGCAACACCTCAGCCGAGCATATGTTCAAGTACTATAAGACGCTCGACGAGATTCGCGACTGCCGCTACGACGGCATGATCTTCACCGGCGCGCCGGTCGAGATGCTCCCCTTCGACGAGGTCGACTACTGGAGCGAGCTGAAAGAAACGATGGATTGGGCGCTCACGCACGTCTACTCCTGCTATTTCATCTGCTGGGGCGCGCAGGCGGCTCTTTACCATAAATACGGCGTGCCGAAATACACGCTGCCGAAAAAGCTGTCCGGCGTCTACGAGCATACGCCGCTCGACAGGTACCATCCCCTGCTGCGCGGGCTCGACGACAGCTTCTGGTGCCCCCATTCGCGCAATACCGAGGTCAGGCTCGACGATATAGTGAAGATATCCGATCTGCAGGTGCTCTCCTACTCGCGCGAGGCGGGGATACACATGATAAGCGACATGGACTGCCGCAATTTCTACGTGTTCGGCCATTTCGAGTACGACGCCGACACGCTTTTAAAGGAATACATCAGGGACACGAAAAAGGGACTTGACGTGCCCGTTCCCTGCCATTACTTCCCCGGGGACGATCCGGAGCGCGAGCCGATAGTCAGATGGAGGGGCACGGCGAACCTCGTCATGCAGAACTGGCTCAATTATTTCGTCTATCAGAAGACGCCCTACAATCTGACGGAGCTCGGCTGACGGAATGGAGTATTTCGCGGGGAATTTTGACGTTATCGTCATAGGAGCCGGCCACGCCGGCATCGAGGCGGCGCTCGCTTCCGCAGGTCTGGGAGCGAAGACCGCCTGTTTTACGATAAGCCTTGACGCCGTCGGCAATATGCCCTGCAACCCCTCGATAGGCGGAACGTCAAAGGGGCACCTGGTCCGCGAGATAGACGCCCTGGGCGGCGAGATGGGGAAGGCCGCGGACGCCAACACGATACAGAGCCGCATGCTCAACACCGGCAAGGGGCCGGCGGTCAGGTCACTGCGCGCGCAGGTAGACAGGCGCGGCTACAGCGCCTATATGAAGCACGCGCTGGAAAGCCGCGAGAACGTATACTTAAGGCAGGCGGAGATAACCGATCTTCGCCGCGGCTCCGACGGCACGTGGTACTGCGTGACGCACCTCGGCGCGATATTCGGCGCGAAGTGCGTCGTCATCGCCACGGGGACCTATCTGCGCGGCAGGATCTTCGTCGGTTCGCGCTCGTTCCCAGGCGGACCGGACGGCATGTTCGCCTCCGAAAAGCTCTACGGCGCCCTCGCCGGGCTCGACATACCGCTCAGGCGTTTCAAGACCGGCACTCCCCCGCGCGTCAACGCGAGAAGCGTGGATATCTCCGGGCTCGAGGTCCAGAACGGCGACGGGAGGACGACTCCGTTTTCGTTCTCCTCCCCCGCCGGTCCCGTCAACGTCAAGCCCTGCTATATAACCTATACCAACAAGGAGACGCAGCGCGTGCTCGAGGAGAACATGACGCGCTCCGCGCTCTACGGGGGCGGCATAGTCGGCGTAGGTCCGAGGTACTGCCCGAGCATCGAAAGCAAGATAGTCAGGTTCCCCGACAGGCTGCGCCATCAGGTGTTCATAGAGCCCTGCGGAGCGGATACCGACGAGCTTTACCTGCAGGGGCTCTCCTCCTCTATGCCGGAGGACGTGCAGCTCGGTTTTCTCAAGACGATAAAAGGCCTTGAAAACGTCGAGATCATGCGCGCCGCCTACGCGATAGAATACGACTGCACCGATCCCGTCGCTCTCAGGGCGACGCTCGAATATCCCGACGCTCCGGGGCTCTTCGGAGCCGGACAGTACAACGGCAGCTCCGGCTACGAGGAAGCGGCGGCGCAGGGGCTCATAGCCGGCGTGAACGCCGCGCTCAGGGCTCTGGGCAGGGAACCGTTCATCCTCGACCGCGCGAGCTCCTATATCGGGACGCTGATCGACGACCTGGTGACCAAGGGCTGCGACGAACCGTATAGGATGATGACGTCGCGCTCCGAGTACCGCCTCGTCCTCAGGCAGGACAACGCCGACCTGCGGCTCACGGAGGCGGGCTACCGTCTGGGGCTCGTGACGGACGAAGCGTACGAAAGGATGAGGCTGCGCCGCGAGCTTACCGAAAGGGAGATCGAACGCGCCGAAAAGACCTATATCGCGCCGTCGGAAGAGCTGAACGCGATGATGGTTTCACGTGAAACATCGCCGATGACGACGGGGGAGAGCATAGCCGATCTCGTCCGCCGTCCCCAGCTCGACTACGCCGCGCTCGCGCCGTTCGACCCGACAAGACCGGAGCTCCCGGAGGACGTCGCCGAGCAGGCGGAGATACAGATAAAATACGAAGGCTATATAAAAAGACAGTACGCCGACATCGAGGAGGCGCGCAGGCTCGAAAACAAAAAGCTGCCCGACGGTATCGATTATTCAAGGATAACCGGACTTTCGGCGGAGGCGGCGGAAAAGCTCGCGCGCGTGCGACCGGAAAATCTCGGGCAGGCGTCGAGGATATCGGGAGTCAGCCCGGCGGACATATCGGTGCTGATGATAAGGCTCAGGACGAAGGAAAATGCTTGAACGGATACTTGCGGAAAACGGCATAGCCGTAACGGACGAACAAATTAATAAATTTGCTCTGTACAGGGAGTATCTGACGGAGTATAATGAGAAAGTCAATCTGACGTCGATAACCGATCCGGACGGGATCGACGTGAAGCATTTCGCCGACAGCGTGCTTCTGCTGAAGTACCTCGACATACCCGCGGGCGCGGCGGTCTGCGACGTCGGTACGGGCGCGGGGTTTCCCGGAGTGCCGCTTCTGATAATGAGGAACGATATAAAGCTCACCCTCATCGAAGCGACCGCCAAAAAGCTCGTTTTCGTCGACAGTCTGCTCGAAAAGCTCGGGCTGTCCGCGAGATGCGTCCACGGCAGGGGAGAGGAGCTTTCCCGTCTGCCGGAGTTCGGCGGCAGGTTCGACGTCGTCACGGCGAGAGCCGTCGCGGCTCTGCCGAAGCTCGCGGGCTACTGCCTGCCGCTCGTGAAAAAGGGCGGGGTTTTCGCCGCGATGAAGGGCGACCCGTCGCCCGAGGAACTGTCCGACGGAGAAAAGGCGCTCGCGAAGCTCGGCGGCAAGATAGAAAAGGTATCGAGGTACGGGCTCAACGGCGAAAAACGCTGTATTATGACCGTGAGGAAGAAATAATGTCGAAGACGATCGCGGTAGTGAACCAGAAGGGCGGGGTGGGGAAGACCACCACCGCCGTTAATCTGTGCGCGGCTCTCGGCGCGAAGGGGAAAAGGATCCTCCTCGTCGACATAGACCCGCAGGGCAACTCCACGAGCGGCTTCGGCGTAAACAAGAGGGACCTCGGCGACAGCGCCTACGAGGTCCTGACCGGCGCGGCGGACATCGGGAACGCGATAATAGACACGGACTATAAAAACGTGTCGCTCGTGCCGTCGAAGATAGACCTCGCCGGAGCGGAGATAGAGATAATCGAGATGCCGAAAAGGGAACGCCTGCTCCGCGCGGCGCTCGCCGGTGTAACGGAGGATTACGACTATATCTTCCTCGACTGCCCGCCGTCGCTCGGGCTCATAACCCTCAACGCGCTGACGGCGGCGGATACGTTCCTTGTGCCCGTGCAGCCCGAATACTACGCGCTCGAGGGACTTTCGCAGCTCATGGCGACCGTCAGACGCGTCAAGCGGATGTACAACCAGTATCTCGAGCTCGAGGGCGTGCTGCTGACGATGTACGACGGCAGGCTGAACCTGACGAGGCAGGTCTCGGAGGAGATAAAAAAATACTTCCCGCGCAAGGTCTACTCCGTCACTATACCGCGCAACGTGCGCCTTTCCGAGGCGCCGAGCTACGGTATGCCTGTGCTTTACTACGACAAGCGCAGCGTCGGCGCGGAGGCGTACAACAGGCTCGCGGAGGAGTTTATCAAAGCGCAGCTCTGAAACAATTTGCAATTAGCAATGTGCAATGTGCAATTTCGGGTTGGCAGAGCCCGCCGTTCATTGATAATTGCTAATTGCAAATTGCACATTTATAAAAGGATGGGACGGTTATGGCGGTAAAGAGAGGCGGGCTCGGAAGAGGCTTCGAGTCGCTGTTCAACGACAATTCCACGGAGGGCGCGGGAGAAGCGGGCGTCACGACGCTGAGGCTCAGCGAGCTCGTTCCGAACAGGTCGCAGCCCAGAAGGGAATTCGCGCAGGAGGACCTGGACGCTCTGACCGAGAGCATCAAGTCGGTCGGCGTTCTGCAGCCGCTGCTGGTGCGCCCGCTGTCCGACGGGACGTATCAGATAGTCGCGGGCGAGCGCAGGTGGCGCGCCGCAAATCAGGCGGGACTTTCCGAGGTCCCCGTCGTCATCAGGGCGCTGTCCGACAGCGAAACGCAGCTTTTCGCCCTGGTCGAGAACCTGCAGAGGAAGGACCTCAATCCGCTCGAACAGGCGGAAGGCATAAGGGACCTTATCAATAAGTACGGCTTTACACAGGATCAGGTCGCCATGCGCGTCGGCATATCCAGACCGGCGGTCACGAACGTCCTGCGCCTTCTGGAGCTTCCGCCGAAAACCGCCGCGATGGTGCGCTCCGGCGAGATAAGCGCGGGCCATGGCAGGACGCTGCTGCCGCTCAAGGACCCGAACCTCATCCAGGCTCTCGCCACGGAGATAAAGAATCAGGGCATGAGCGTCCGTGAGACGGAAAAACGGGTGGCGTCGATGCTCGCCGTCAAAAAGGCGAGGGCGCAGCGCCGTCAGTCGACCGGCGGAAAATACGCCGTCTACCAGGCGGCTATAGCCGAGGCGATGGGCCGCAAGGTCGAAATAAAAGCTCCCGCCGGCAAAAAGGGCGGAGCGATAACGATTGAGTTCTTCGACGAGGACGATCTCAAGGCCCTCGTTAAGAAATTCGGGGAGGAATAAAACCATGATCGACATAAGATTTCTCAGAGAGAATCCGGACGCCGTCCGCGAGAACATCAAAAAGAAGTTCCAGGACGCCAAGCTCCCGCTCGTCGACGAGATAATCGCTCTCGACAGGGAGTCCCGCGAGAACAAGCAGCTCGCGGACGCTCTGCGCGCCGAGCGCAACAAGGTCTCGAAGATGATAGGCGGCCTTTACGCCCAGGGCAAAAAGGACGAGGCGGAAGAGGCCAAAAAGACCGTTACCGAGAAGTCCGAACAGCTCGCGGAGTGCGAGCGCAGGGAAGAGGAGCTCGCGAAGGAGATACGCGACCGCATGATGGTCATCCCGCAGATCATCGATCCCGCGACGCCGATAGGCGAGGACGACTCGCACAACGTCGAGATCGAAAAGTTCGGCGAGCCCGTCGTTCCGGATTATGAGATACCCTATCATACCGACATCATGGAGAGCTTCGGCGGCATAGACCTCGACGCCGCCCGCAGGGTAGCCGGCAACGGTTTCTACTATCTTCTGGGCGACATCGCGAGGCTTCACTCCGCGGTGCTGACCTACGCGAGGGATTTCATGATCGACAGGGGCTTCACCTACTGCGTCCCGCCGTTCATGATCCATTCCGACGTCGTTTCGGGCGTCATGAGCTTCCCCGAGATGGACGCGATGATGTATAAGATAGAGGGCGAGGACCTTTATCTCATCGGCACGAGCGAGCATTCGATGATAGGACGCTTCATTGACCAGATCATCCCCGAAAAGCAGCTTCCGCTCACCCTTACGAGCTATTCGCCTTGCTTCCGCAAGGAAAAGGGCGCTCACGGCATAGAGGAGCGCGGCGTTTACCGTATCCACCAGTTCGAGAAGCAGGAGATGATCGTCGTCTGTAAGCCCGAGGAGAGCCGCGAGTGGTTCGACAAACTCTGGCGCAACACGGTCGACCTGTTCAGGAGCATGGAGATACCCGTCAGGACGCTCGAGTGCTGCTCCGGCGACCTCGCGGACCTCAAAGTCAGATCCCTTGACGTCGAGGCGTGGAGCCCCAGGCAGAAGAAGTATTTCGAGGTCGGCAGCTGCTCGAACCTCGGCGACGCTCAGGCAAGAAGGCTCAAGATCAGGACGAAGGGCGACGGCGGCACCTATCTGCCCCACACGCTCAACAACACCGTCGCGGCGCCTCCGAGGATGCTCATCGCGTTCCTCGAGAACCACCTGCAGCGCGACGGCAGCGTGACGATCCCCGAAGTGCTCAGGAAGTACATGGGCGGCAAGGAAGTCCTGATACCCGAAAAGAAGTAAAAGGGAAACTCCCGTCCGATGAAAACGGTAGCTGCGATCTCGACCCCGTCCGGCGCGGGCGGGATCGGGGTAATAAGGATATCCGGCGACAGCGCTTTAGAGGTCGCCGGGCGTTGTTTTGTTTCGGTGAGCGGGAAAAAGCCCGAAGAGATGGGCGGCTACACCGCCGCGTTCGGTCACGTTTACGACGGGAACGAGCTTATTGACGAGGGCGTCCTGCTCGTTTTCCGCGCGCCTAAAAGCTATACGGGCGAGGACGTGGCGGAGATTTCGGTCCACGGAGGCGCCTACGTTACCGCGAGGACGCTGCGCGCCGCGCTGAACGCCGGAGCCGCGCCTGCCGCGCCCGGGGAGTTCACCGAGCGGGCGTTCATCAACGGCAAAATGGACCTCACGCAGGCGGAGGCGGTTATGACCGTCATCGGCAGCAGAGGCGCTCAGGCGCTGTCCGCGGCGCAGAACGCTCTGGGCGGAGCGGTCGGAAGGGAAGTCGGCTCGGCGGCGGAAAAGACGGCGTCGCTGTGCGCCGCGCTCTCCGTCTGGGCGGACTATCCCGAGGACGACGTCCCCGCGGTGGACCGTTCCTCGCTCGAAAAGGGCATAAAAGAGATAAAAGCTTCGCTCGATCGCCTTACAGCCGGCTACGACGCCGGGCTCGCGGTCATGAAGGGCGTGCCCGCGGTCATCTGCGGCAGGCCGAACGTCGGCAAATCGACACTGATGAACCTGCTGTCGGGAGCCGAGCTTTCGATAGTGACCGACGAGGCGGGCACGACGAGGGACGTGGTTCGCGGCGAGGTCATGGTAGGCAGCGTGCTGCTGAATCTGTCGGACACGGCGGGGCTGCGCCGGAGCGACAACACCGTCGAGACCATCGGAGTCGAGCGCGCGAGGGCGGAAATGGACAGGGCCGCGCTGATATTGGCGGTGTTCGACGTTTCGGAACCTCTGAACGAGGAGGATATCCGGCTGCTTGATTACTGCGCCGGCAGGCGCGCCGTGGCCGTAGTCAACAAGACCGATAAGAGCGTAAAAAACGCGGACGTCGGGCTTATAAAGCGGCGTATCGGAAACGTCGTGTTCATCAGCGCCTCGACAGGAGAGGGCAGGGAAGAGCTCGCCCGGACGGTCGAAAAGCTGCTCGGGGCGGACGATATAGACTCGACGGCGCCCATGCTCGTTTCGGAAAGGCAGAGATCGCTGTGCGAAAAGGCGGCGCGCTGCCTTGACAACGCGCTCGGCGCGCTGAAGTCGGGCGTTACTCTCGACGCGGTCAACGTCGAGCTCGACGCCGCGCTGGGCAGTCTTTACGAGCTGACGGGCAAAAGGGTGACCGAGGAAGTCGCGAAAGAGGTCTTCTCGAAATTCTGCGTGGGCAAATGACGGGGAAAAGGGAAACGCTATGAAAGCTGTAAAATACAAGGTGCTGCGCAACGACCCGGTCGCCGACGGGGTCTACGACCTCGTTCTGTCGGGCGATACGTCCGCGTTCACGGCTCCGGGGCAGTTTTTGAATATCACGGTGGACGGGCTTTATCTGCGCCGTCCGTTTTCCGTTTGCTCCTACGGCGGCGACGCCGTGAGGGTGCTTTACAAGGTCGTAGGCGAGGGCACGAAAAAAATGACCGCTCTGCGCCCCGGCGACGCGGTCGACGCCCTGACGGGCCTGGGCAACGGCTTTGACGCCGGCAGGGCGGGGGAGTCGCCCGTCCTTATCGGCGGCGGAATAGGAACTCCGCCCGTTTACAGCCTTGCGCGCGAGCTCGTCAAAAGGGGAGTCAGACCGGCGGTATACCTCGGCTTCAACAGCTCGGCGGACGTCGTCCTTGCCGCCGAGTTCGTCGAGATGGGCGTTGTCCCCGTCGTCGCGACGGCGGACGGCTCGCTCGGAGAAAAGGGCTTCGTGACGGACGTTATCGACCCTGCGGCGGGCAGTTATTATTACGCCTGCGGTCCCGTCCCCATGCTCAAAGCCGTCGTTTCGCTCATGAGGATACCCGGAGAGGTCAGTCTTGAGGAGCGTATGGGCTGCGGATTCGGCGTCTGCGAGGGCTGCGCGGTCAGGACGACTCGCGGCATCCTGCGCGTCTGCGCCGACGGTCCCGTTTTTAAGGCGGAGGAAGTGATATGGTGAACACCGGAGTAATGCTTTGCGGCGTCAGGCTCGACAATCCGATAATCGCTGCGAGCGGCTGTTTCGGCTACGGCGAGGAGTTTTCACGGCTCTACGACCTCGATGTCCTCGGCAGCTTCTCGTTCAAGGGCACCACGGTCGCCCCGCGCGACGGCAATCCCGCGCCGCGCATAGCCGACGCGCCGGACGGCATGATAAATTCCGTCGGGCTGCAGAATCCCGGCTCGCAGGCGGTCAGAGACGAGCTGCTGCCGAAGATGGCGGGCTATTTTCATAAACCGGTCATGGCTAATATCTGCGGCTCGTCGGTCGGGGATTACGCCGCTCTCGCCGAGATATTCGGCGTTCAGGAGCAGGTGGGCTGGCTCGAGGTCAACATAAGCTGCCCCAACGTGAAATGCGGCGGGATGTCCTTCGGCGCGGACCCGGCTGCAGCGGCGGCGGTCACTAAAGCCTGCCGCGAAAAGACGGATAAGCCGATCATTATGAAGCTCACCCCAAACGCCGGCAGCGTGACGGACGTCGCGAAGGCCTGCGAGGCTGCGGGCGCGGACGCTTTGAGCCTTATCAACACCGTGCAGGCCATGCGCATAGACCTGCGCCGCCGCGCGCCGGTGCTCGCCAACGTCAAGGGCGGTCTGTCGGGCCCCGCGGTGCTGCCGATAGCCCTCAGGTGCGTCTGGGACGTGTACGAAAGCGTCAAGATCCCGCTCGTGGGCATGGGCGGCGTGTCTACCCCTGCTGACGTGATTGAGATGATGCTCGCGGGCGCGACGGCGGTCGAGGTCGGCGCGGCGAATCTGGTCGATCCGTTCGCCTGTCCGAAGATAATAGACGGCCTGCCCGCGAAGATGGAAGAGCTCGGCATAAACAGCCTGTCCGATATCGTCGGGGCGGCTCACGGCTGAAAGGCGGCGGTATATTATGGATCTTCAGAAGCTTGCGAAAGAAATGGCGTCCTGCCCCTGCGGCAGAGAGCATAAGATAGGTATCGACGCCGTCGGCTGCGCCCCGGGGCTCGTTTCGGACGCGGGGAGCATACTGTCCTCGCTCGATTTTCCGCGCAGAGTACTGCTCGTCGCGGATGAGAACACCCTCTCCGCCGCCCGCGGCGTGAGGGAGAGCCTGACGGATGCCGGCTTCATCCTGACCGAAAAGATTTATCCCGACCTGCGGCACGCCGATATCGAACGCGTCAACGAGATACGCGGGCTCTGCGGCGACGTCTGGGGCGTGATATCCGTCGGCACCGGCTCGCTCAACGATATATGCCGCTACGCCTCGGCGCTCGAGAACAAGGACTTCGCGATATTCGCGACCGCGCCGTCGATGGACGGCTTTGCGTCCGACACCGCCCCGATCACAGAGGGCGGCTTCAAGACCTCACGGGTCGCCAAGCAGCCGCGCATACTGCTTGCCGACAGCAACGTGCTGGCGGACGCTCCGGCGATCCTCAAGGGCGCGGGATTCGGCGATATGATGGCGAAATACATCGGTCTCGCGGATTGGCGCGTGTCCGCGCTGTATTCCGGCGAGTACTACTGCGAAAGGGTCGCCGCCGTCACGCGGGGAGCAGCCGACGCCTGCCTGCGCGACGCGGCGCTCGTTCAGAAAAGGAGCCCCGAAGCGGCGGGCAGGATATTCGAGTCGCTCATTATGACCGGGCTCGCGATGGGCTTTACCCGCAATTCGCGTCCGGCGTCCGGCGCGGAGCATATGTTCTCGCATTTCTGGGAGATGAAAAAGAGCCTGCGCGGCGAGCAGAGCGATTTTCACGGCAGGCAGGTCGCCGTCGCGACCGTCATGTGCGCGAAGATATATAACGAGCTTGCCGGACTCCCCGCTGTATCCTTCAAAAAGGACGTTTTCGACGCCGCGGGCGTCCGCGCCGCCTACGGCGAGGATCTTTACGCCGACGTCCTGGCGATGAACGAGCCCGACATGATAACGGACGCGCTCGACACGGAAGCGATGGGGCGCGGCTGGGCGGAGGTCCGCAGGATAATCAGAGAGGAGATACCCGCGACGGACGTTCTTGTGAACGCAATGAAGACCGCAGGCGCGCCGGTCGGACCGTCGGAGATCGGCGTATCCGACGGGGAAGCGGAGCTTGCTCTGCGCTACTCGCCTTATATGCGCAGGAGGCTGACGCTGCTGCGGCTTATGCCGATGATGAGCGGGGTAAAGTAAAAACTAACAAATTTTTATAGTTATTCTATTGAAATATAGTTTCGGTTTGTGCTATAATACAAAACACAGTAGAATTTTCTCAGTTTTTACGTTTCGGAGGTCATGAAAATGAAGAAGATATACAGGTCTCTGGCTGTCGTTATCGCCGTAATGCTCGCGGCGGTCCTTTGCTGGAACATCGCGCTCGCCGTCGACTATAACGTCATGGGCGACGCGGACGGCAGCGGCAAAGTCGACGCGACCGACGCCCGCATCATCCTCAGGCTCGCGGCGAAACTCCAGGACGCCGAGTCCGCCGCCCAGACTCTCGTCTGCGACGTTGACGGCAGCGGCAAAGTCGACGCGACCGACGCCAGGCTCGTTCTGCGCGTCGCCGCCAAGCTCGACAATGAGTTCCCGGCGACCCTTCCCGACACTCCCGCCGTCACCGATCCGACCGGTGAGCCGACCAGTGAGACCGGCGCGCAGCCCGTAAAGCCCGTCGATCCCAAGACGGACGATCCCGCGTCCGTCGAGACCACGACAGGCTCCGGCGTCATCTTCACCGACACTCCCGCCGAAGACCCCACCTACAACGTAGGCTGATCTTATAAGACGCTTCGCCTCCCGCTCATCCGGGAGGCGTTTTTTGACTCCGGCAAAGCGGTCCGGACGGGATAAAATTTCTTAAAACAGGAAACAACAATCTGCATTATCCGGCAAACAGAAACAGAATTCGCCGTTTTGCCGCCCGAAGTCTATTGAAAACGTGTTTGATTATATGTTATAATAGCTTTTGCAGTTTTCTTCATTTTCCGTCATTCCGTATTCCGCGCCGTCCGGTGACCGGCCGGTCCGGAAAAGAAAACATTTTGAGGTTTATGATTATGAGAAAGAGTTTCAGATTAGCCGCCCTGATCGTCGGCGCCGCGTTCATCGTCGCGGTTTGCTGCTCGATGGCGTTCTCTCTCGATTTCGGCAGACTGGGCGACGCGGACGGCGACGGCAACGTCAACGCGACCGACGCGCGCATAGTCTTAAGGATCGCCGCCAAGCTCCAGCAGCCCGAGTCCGACGCGCAGTATACCGTTTGCGACGTGGATGGCAGCGGCAAGGTAGACGCGACCGACGCGAGGCTCGTTCTTCGCGTCGCCGCCAAGCTCGACGACGGTTTCCCCTACGTCCTTCCGACCACTACCGACGAGGAGCAGCCCGCCACCGCCGGCCCTGGCGATGACGTCACCACCGTCGCGCCCTCTCAGACCGATACCACGGCTGCCGTCCCGAGCGATCCCACGACCGGCAACGATACGACCGCGCCCGGACCGGACGGCACGACCTCCGCTGTGATCACTACGACGCAGCCTCCCGTTACCGAGCCCACGACCGTTCCGCCGGCCGTTACCACTCAGCCGACGACCGAGCCCACCACTGTTCCGGTCACGCCGCCCGTCACCGAACCTACGACGGAGCCCACCACCGAGCCGGTCACGCCGCCCGTCACCGTGCCTACGACGGAACCCACCACCGAGCCGGTCACGCCGCCCGTCACCGTGCCTACAACGGAACCCACCACGCGCGAACACGTCAAGACCACCGCGCCCAAGCTCCCCGATCCTCCCATTCATGAAACGACCACCGGCAAGATCATATTCACGGGTTAAGCCTTAAGAAAATGTCTTCGGTCAAAGGATCTAAAGCAAAAGACTCCGCTGTGCCTGCCGGGCCCAAAGGTTTTCTCGGCAGGCACCGTGTTTTTTTCGTCATCTTCGCCGGTATAGTCCTTTATCAGGTGTTCATCGTCGGCGGAGGGCAGCGCTGGAGCGTAGGGGAGATACCATATTCCCTGCTCGCCTCCGATTTCAGCGTCGGTTTTATCGACAAAGTGCTTCCCGGCGCTCTGTTCCATTTGTTTTTCAAGGAAACGAATGAGACGAACATGGTCATATTTTCAGGCGTACTGCTCGTTTTGTTCTGGGCGGCGCTTTCTTTTGTGCTCGAAAAATTCTATCTCTCCGCCGAAAAGCGCGACCGCGGCATATACGCCGCGCTGATCTTCTTTTCCGTCACCGGCTCGACGACGATCGCCGGTTATCTTCTCAATCTCGGCTGGATAGAATCGTTCTGGATATTCACGGTGCCGCTGTTCTTCCTCTGCCTGCGCAGCGCCCGAACGGTCCCGCTGACGCTGCTGCTCTGCGTTTTCGCGCTTACGGCGCACAGCAGCGCCATAGTATGCTACGTTCCGTTCTTCTGCATCCTGCTGCTCTACCGCTTCTCGGTCGAAACAGACAAGAGAGCGAAGAAGATCATCCTCGCGACGTTCGCCGTCTGCGTCGTCGCGTCTATTGGGTTGTTCTTTTATTTCCAATCGTATGCTCCCAAACATCTCTCCGTGACTTATGAAGAATACCGCGCGACGCTCGAAGCGAGGGGCGTGACGGATTTTCAGTATCCCGACTTTTATATATACGGCAAGAGTGATAACTGGGGCGACTATATAACGGGGGAACTGCCGGAGGAATATAAGATCGCGATCGAAGAAAAGAACGCTGCAGCAGAAAGCGGGAATTTTATTGCGGTACTGTGGTATCAGGCAAAAATGATCCGGATAACGCGCCCCGTCAGGTTATGGATAGAGCTGGCGATGTCCACCGCTGTTGCTCTTCCCGTTATCATTTTTCTTTTCATTTACTATTTAAGGTGTGCGGCGGACAGATCGTCTGCGAGTCTCGGTCGTTTTATCGGCTTCTGCGTTCCCGCCCTGTTTCTGCTGATAATGATCGTCGGCTGCTGCATGTCGTTCGATCTCTGCAAATGGCTCAGTCACGCCTACGTCATATCGCTCGCGTTCTTCATGTATATGCTTTACCGCGAAAAAGACGCCGCCGCGGCGTACGCGCGCGGAGTGATTTCTCGAATACCGGCGCCCCTCGCCGCCGTTTACGGCGTGATCTACGCCGGCGTCGTTATGCCGTTCTTTACTTTGGGGGCGATGAAATGACTATAAGGAAGCGAGACGTCATCGCCGCTTTAGCTGCTGTTCTTCTCTCGGCTGCCGCGTCCTTCGTCTGGCTGAACCGGACGGGCATAAGATACGCCGACGAGGTCAATTATCCGGTCTCTTTCGCGTTTTTCGCGCTTGCCGCGGCGGTGACGCTGCTGCCGAAGCGGTATATCTATCTGCCTGTCGCCGCCGCCGGAGCGGTCGCGCTGTGTTATTGGTCGCGCCCCGTGCTTATCTGCCACGTTCCCGCGCTCTGTCTTATCCTTTTATATAAGGCGGCGGTCAGCGAGAACCGCGACAGGGCGGCGTCGAGAGACCTTTATTTCTGCCTGATGACGATACTGTACTGTATAATGTGCGGCGTTTCGTTCGTGACGTGCGTGAACCTTGCCTCGATAAACGACGTTTGGGCGAATTACGGCGCGGCGGACTTTTTCGACCGGGACTTTTACGCCGTCGCCGCCCTGTATCTCGTCATGACTGCCCTGTCGTTTTTCGGGAAGCCGGAGAAAAAAACCGCTTCGCGTAAAGCCAAGATGAAAACGGGCGAGACCGTTCACGCCGTCGGCAAGCTTCGGGTGTTTTCCGCCGTATCATTCCTCTGCCTTCCCGCGAATATGATATATCCGCAGATATATATCAATACCGAGCATTCGATAACACTTCCGCTGATGCTCGTTTTCGCGGTCTTCATCCTGTATAAAAATCCTTTTCTTCGCGGTCGGTTTATGATAGACGGCTGAAAAACTCACGTTTTAAATGCCCCTCTGATAAAACACGTTTATCCCGCCCTTGTCGGCGGGGATTTTTCATTTTTGCCGTGTTTTTATCGCTTTACACCGAAAAAGAATTATTCCCGAATTTTGTCACACGTGTTGCGTAGGGGTAAATAATTGTTACCTTTGGGCGATATTTGAAAAAAAGGATTGACATTTGTTGATTTTTAGTGGTATATTACAAATGTAGAATAATCTCATATTATAGCTTATTCTGGATTTTTGCCCTCTGCGGGACAGAGGGCGCGAAGCCGGTAAATACGTCGACAAGACGATGATTTATATATAAGGTAAGTAAACTCAGAGCGCGTCCTTTCGGGCGACTACCTCTATAAGGAGAAGCAGTTATGAACACAACAGGAAGAGCAAAGACGCCGACCAAGATACTTTCGGTATTTTTGTCGCTGGTCATGGTTGTGAGCGTATGCTACAGCAGCTTTGACTATCTTGCGGATTATCTCGACTTCGGCGCCAGCGCCGCGGGTTCGGCTACAGCGGTCAGAACAGCGGCGAGCCAGGTCACGTCGTCTATGTTTTCGGCGACGAACAGCGGTGACAATATAACGATCACCGCGAACACCGCATACGGAGACAAGGTCATCAACGCCATGGCTGCCGCCGTCGAGTATATGCGCGACGTTGGTATCGGTAAGACCAGCAGCGGTTATTGGTCGTGGAATGAGGGCAACGACAGCCACAGCAACAGCTGGAGCGGCGGCTCGTGGTTCACTTACGTCCGTAAAGAGGCTTCGGGCGAAAATAACGACGCCATGCACAACGGCGGAGACCCGACGAATATATACCACGTTATGTTCCCCGGAACGTGGTTCGACTCTCATTTTAATTGTGACGTCGATCATTACGCTTCGACCGAAAATAGTTTCGGTAGCACGAGCGGTGCAAGCTTTCCGTATACCGACCATGGAAATATGACCATTACCGGAACGTCAACCGAGGCGAATGTTCTTTTAGGCGAGACGTATAAGAATCTCCTTCCTAGCGCTCTTCCGACTCAGGTCATGACTTCCGCTTGGTACCGTGTGGATGACATTACAAAAAATATTCAGAAAGGCGTAACGGGTACTTTTAACTATAAAACCTTTGCGAATTTCTACTCCTTCAACCAAGATACTTCCGTAACAGGTGTCAACTCGTTCCTGACGGGTTTCGGCTACAGCAACACCCTCATAAACCAGCTGAAGCAGGTCTATTACTATTTCGGCACGAACACGACGGGCGTCAACACCGTGTCCGGCGTGAACAGCGATCTCGGCAAGACAGCGACCCAGCTGTTCGACACCTACTCAGAGTCCCAGATCGACACGTTCAGGAATAATTACACCACTTTCTACAACACCTATCTCAATATCCCCAGCAACGTGAGGACTCAGTTCATCCAGACCAACGCGGGTCTGACGCAGAGCCAGCTCACGACCTACAAGACCAACCTGGACAAGGCCGCCGAGGCGTACGACGATCTCGGCACCGTTCAGTCCGCCTGGACGAACTCCAAAAAGGCGAGCGACGGTCCGAATCCCGCCTACAACAACGTCAACCCGACGGCGAGCGACTACAACACGATGGTCGCTCTGTACGACGCTCTCAAGACGAACATAACTGCTCTTAACAATATCAGAACAGGCGATTCCGCCGAGTGGACCGTTCTCGACAGTTTTGCGGAGACGACCGCCAAGGGCCCGAACGCCGACCTTTCATATTTCAACGCGCGTCTCGCGACGATCAAGAACGACATCGAGCTTTACGAGCTCCGTCTCATCAGGTCGCATATCGCGCCGATCAAGGCGAGGATCCAGGATCCCGCTAACGCGAACACCACGACCGAGCCCGGCGAGAACGACGAGCCCGTGCTTACTCCCAATATCCTCAGCGTGACGGACGGCTACTACGCCTCCGCTTCGTCGGACATTTCCGATCCCGCGAACGATACCAACCTCATCAACGACCTCAAGGAGTACGCCGAGTATTTCGCGATGTATGCCAAGGGCGGTCACACCGGCTCCTTCGCGGACGCCAACGTCGTCCTCGTGTTCGGCACGGAAGATTATCCTCATAAAGCCAACCTCAGCGACACGGTCACGAACCGCGCGCAGGGCAATACTTACGTCCAGGGCAACTACACGACGCTTAAGCAGGAATACAGCATCCGCGGCTACCGTTTCGACGTCGCGGGCTATATCGAGTGGTACGTCGCTCACAGGGACGTCAGCGTCAAGACCTGGAACGTGGCGGATCTTCAGGAGGAGATCAATGCGGTCCAGACCGAATTCACCATAATCAACAACGCCTACAACGCAGCCAGGCAGAACCCCGCAACGACGCCCGGCACGGACGGCGACGGCAACTACAACGAGGAAGAGACTCTCGAGCGCACCGGCGTCGGCCAGGCGAAGGCGGACGTCCTGTTCGCGTATCCCGCGGGCAGCTCCACCAAGATCCAGGACAGGATCTACGAGCTTTACGACATAGACTACGACAAGGTCCAGCAGAGGCTCGAAAGAGACATCATGGGCGTCCGTTCCGACAACGGCGAGCTCTACCGCGGCGAGACGATACCCTCCGACGCCAGCTGGACGGTCAACGGCGGCTTCTATAAATACGTCGGCAAGACGGTCAACTGGTCCAACTTCGTCGCGATCAAGAACGCCCTCAACACGTTCAAGAACGAGGCCGACCTGTACTATTATCTTGTAGGCGGCACCAACACGCTCTCGACCGCGGACCCGCAGCCGAGCTATCCCGGCATTTACTGGCCCGCCGGCACGCGCGGCCACAGGGACAGCGGCCGCAGGTACGTCGACCAGGCGGCTATCGACGCGTTTAACAATTATTATCAGTCGCTCCTCAACGCCTACAACCAGTTCAAGGAGGCTAACAACTTCTCGTCCTTCGCGCAGACGCACGAGGATACCATAAGCTACAACTCTTCCACCGGCGCCTACACCGATTACCGCACGGCGGCCAACGAAGGCACGACAACCGGCTACGGCACTTACGTCGTCCGCGAGCCCGACTTCGCCGACGGCGTCAACGACGTCGCCAGGGAGAAGGTCAACGTTTATTCCGACAACGGCACGCTCCTCGCCGGCGGCGGCGCGAGGGAGAACTACGTCGTTCAGGACGACAATATCAACGACACCGTCCGCATGCTCGACGAGTTCCTGCGCGGCAAGGACTTCGCGAGCCTCGTCGGCCTGTCCGAAAAGGGCAAGACGCTCGAGGGTGCGATCGAGGACATGCTCAACGAGCTCCTGTTCTCCGACAGCATGATCAGCACGGTCTTCGGCCTCATCTACCCGATGGTCGAAAAGCTTTTCAATGAGACGATCTCCGACCTCGTAAACAGCCCGGACGGATATGACGGACAGAACCCCCAGTCCATTGTCGTCGGCGACATCGACACGGGCTTCGCCGGTATAACCATCAACGGTCTGTACATCAACATCTATCTTGACGGACGCACGGTAGGCGGTCTTGCCCGCACCATGACGCTCAAGGAGCTGACCGAGAACGCCGGTCTTTACATCTGGCCCTCGACGATGCTTTCTCACGTCGGCAGCACCTACAGCTCCTACGCCGTCTCCAACTTCAGGTATTATGACGACGACGAAGTCGCGCATTCCTACGCGAACTACGGTCAGCTTCTCGGCGCGGACTGGCAGGAGGACGCGTTCAGGGCTCTTATCCAGGTCAACCCGGGCAACTGCCTCGCGGCAA
Organism: Clostridia bacterium; assembly: GCA_017443405.1. Lineage (GTDB taxonomy): Bacteria > Bacillota > Clostridia > Oscillospirales > Acutalibacteraceae > RGIG2893. The sequence goes on from JAFRXS010000150.1 coordinate 47,399, forward strand.
CGAATAACTACGATTTCATACAGAGGGTATTCATCAACTGGAACGGCGACGACTGGTACGACAGGAACGTGACCGACACGACCGACAGCGCGGTAGTCACCTACGTCGACGGCGAGCCCTACACCAGGCAGGACATCCTCGACCAGGCGTTCAAGGCGATGGTCTGGTCCGTCAGTGACAGCCAGGCGCTCACCGTGCCTACGAAGAGGTTCAACAATTTCAAGGGCGCGCTCGGCAACGCGGTCTTTACTCCCATACTTCGTCTCGTACAGGCGCTTCTTTGCAACAGGGACTACTATATCGATACCGCGACGTTCACCGGCGGCAAGCCGGCGGCGGCGGTTTACGCCTACGCTCCTTCCTCCTCCGTTGTGTTCAACCCGCACCTTGAAGCCAAGGCGGTCGCGAACGCGGAGATCAACATCAAGGGTCTTGAGGGCTACAGGAACATCCTCGGCCCGATCTACGAGGCTCTGGGCATAGACCTTTACTGGGTCACCGGTACCGGCATCAACCAGACGAGCGACTCGTTCGCGGGCTGCGTGCCGGCAAGGCAGGATGAGAGCGCCGCAGCCCTCGCCGCGGACGTCATCGACCCGATCTACAACCTGGTCAAGCAGCTCGTCGACGCGCCCGTCGAGAGGGTCCTCGAGGTCCTTCCGATGCTGAGCTACTGTATCTCGATGGGCATGATCCAGGATCTTATCAACACGCTAAGCATCGATCTTGAGATCAGAAAACTCAAGGACATGGACTTCACGGGCGTTAAGCTCGGCGTCCTTACCCTTACATGGCTCGCCGACTGGCTCGCGGAAACCATTGCGGGATGGGTCCTCGGCAGCGACGGCAAGACCATCAACCTCGACCTCGGCGGCATGCTCGACCTCGCCAAGCTTCTCGGTCTTGAGGACAAGGACGACCTCGAGAACCTGAACGCCCTTATCCAGTTCATATTCAAGAAGGCGGATATCAACGTAACGATACCCGAATTCAACGCCGGCGCGGTCGCGACCATGGGTCAGGCGTATTATACCGGCAGCGGAACCAACAATAAACCCAACGCGGTCCTGTGGAACTTCAAGACGGGACGCTACGACATAACCAAGCGGATGTCCACCATCAGGACGAAGTCCGGCGACGGGATGAATTTCGACACCTCCGGCAACCGTCAGAGCAGCGGCTCCAACAGGTGGTACATCTCGGCGGAGCTCGGCGACGTGCTTTACTACCTGCTCGCCAACTTCGTCTTCGGCGCGTTCAACTCCGAGCAGATAGACGCCATCGTCACGGGCTTCACGGGCGAGCCGCTTAACATCGACGACGGCATCAAGAAGGTATTCGACGGCATCACGGGCAATCACGCGGAGGCGTTCGCCGCCCTCGTCGAGCTGCTCGTGCCCAACACGGGCTCCGAGTCCGTCCGCTTCCTCGAAAAGGTCAAGGTCGTCGAGAGCGACGGTACCTTCCTTTACAAGAACGAGGTCGTCAAGATGTCCATGACCGACGCCGAGTGGCGCCAGTACATGACGGACCACGGCATCAAGAGCGCCAACACCGGCGGCTACGTCTACGAGAACATCGGTTCGACGGATATGTCGACCGGTACGGCGAAGGGCTGGGTGTACAGCGCCGACGAAAACGTCTGGTACGAGTGGATAACGAACAGACGCGCCTCGGCGTACGATTTCGAGGACTACGAGGACTATAACAACGACGCGACCGTGAACAACCCGTACGTCGCGGGACAGACCGGTACGAGCGTCGTCGCGACGACCGCCTATCTGAGCTACGCCAACCAGTGGAGCAAGGAGAAGGCGTACACGCTGTTCAACGGCGGAATCAACGGCATAACCGACCTTCTCGCCGACCTCGGTCTCAAGGACGACAGCGGCAACCCCTATGACATCGGCGCGATGCTCAACGACCTTATAGACGGGCTGTGCTCTCACGACACGGTCATGGTCTTCCTGAGCCTTCTGTCCGGACTTGAGGAGACGATCTTCGGCGCGGTCAAGGACGATCCCGATACGCCCGACGTGGACGAGAGTATAGAGGCGAGGGAAAATATCGCCAAGTTCTCCAACTTCATCAACAACCAGTTCGACTTCAATATATTCGGCGTGTGGAACAACAACGAGGTCTATCCGTTCACCGCCTCCTATAACGATTACTTCAATACCGACGGCTCCCCGAACACCTACTACGACTGGGGCTTTGAGAGAGCTTATCCCGAGGCTTACAAGGACGCTCAGACGCCGGTCGTCAACCGCTGGACTCCCGAGGATGAGGATTCGAACGCGGGCGGCACCCTCGAACCGGACACGCTTTACAGCCCCGAGTTCAAGCCCAACCGTCAGGCGTTCATCAACGCGATGAGCAAGATCATCGCGCCGATCGCGCCGCTGATCCGCTGGCTGTTCTGCGGAGCGGACTTCAACATCCTCTCCGGTCTTGACGTCGACGGCAACGAAGTGCTTATCGCTCACCTTAAGGGCTCGAGGTCTTACTCGAAGTCCATAGCGCCTCTGTTCGAGGCTCTCGGCGTCAACAAATACGTCGCGGAAGAGCTCATGGGCATGCAGTACGCCGCGGACTTTGAGGAATTCCGGGCGGATTCCCTGAGCGGTACCTATAATAAGATATACATGCCGAGCCAGACGGAGCTCGACAACAGCTTTGACGACCGTCTCGCGGAGGTCGCGCTCGCGCCCATCCAGAGCCTTCTGAACATGGCGTTCAAGGATCCGGTGATCTTCGCCGGCTCGATCCTGCCGAACGTGGTCTATTTCATCCAGTCCGGCGGTCTTTACACCGCGGTGCGCAACCTTCTCCAGAACGTCTTCGTTATCGTCGACACGCTGCGTCCGATACTCAACGTCGACCTCGACAGGCTGCTGTTCTCCCCCGACTACGCCAGGGACGAGGACAATAACCTCATACCCATGACGACGAAGGACGAGTTCGGCAACACCGTCAACTGCTATTACGAGAACCCGATAGAGGGCTCCGCGAGGATACCCGTCTTCGAGCTCGACAAGTCGCAGGGGCTGCTCGGCCTTGTCGGCAACGGCCTGCTCAAGAACTTCCGCATCAACGGCAGGTACTACGACCTGACCGGCGGCCAGACGAGCCTCAGGCAGGCGGCGACGCTCAACGGCGTTCTGTGCATGCTCGAGTCGTTCACCGGTCTTGAGCTGACGGACGTCATCTATCAGTCCATCTATCTTACCAACAAGCAGATATTCTCCAACGCCGGAGCGGCGACGCTTGAAAACACCAGGTCCGCTCTGTCCAACCACAAGTACCTCAAGGTCGTAATGAAGGATCTGAGCACCGACGCCGGCAGCGGCATCGGCGGCGGCGACGTCATCACGATCCTGCTGTGCGTGCTCATCGAGATAATCGAATACTCCGGAGACACGACGCGAACGATAAACGGCGTGACTCAGACGGTACATATCAACAACGTGACGGCTGCGTCCAAGCTGGTCGTCGGGTTCACCGATATCCTCGGCGACACCTGGCAGGAGGTCGAAACGACGATCCAGTCGCTGCTCGACATCTTCATCTCGCAGACGGAGCTCAGCTACGACACGATCAACTGGGTGTACCCGTATAACGAGGTCGACGAACAAGGAAACGTCGTCGACGGAATGACGGTAGACGACGTCAAGGAAGCCCTTCAGCAGGAAGCCAACAGAGTTCCCGAGGGCGAGGACAACACCGGCGACGCCAACGTCTACCAGAACAAGCAGTTCCGCGGTCCCGTCCAGACCTACGCCAACCTCAACTACCCGTCTGACTGGACGAGCAGCACCGCGGCTTACATCGACGCCAACCTCGGCGCGATAATCGACAATATCATAGGCATCATCCCCTCCCTCGGGGCTGAGAGCCTGCACGATCTACTCAACAACAGCTTCAACCTCTTCTCTGCGGACATCCTCAACACGCTCGCCGGACTGCTCGGCGGCCTGAGCGGCACGATCAGGGCTTACTCTCAGCTGCTCAACCTGGCTCTCGGCATCGACCTGACCGCCCTCGTCGGCGACAGGGACGCTTACAGAGCGAAATACGCCGAGTGCAAGGCGGACGGCTACGATCCCGCCGCCGACACGACCGCGTACGCGGGCTTTGACAAGGCGTACTTCAACACCGTCGAAGGCGTCTCGACGCCCAAGACCTACGGCGAGATATACAGCGAGGCTTACGAGGCCAAGCTCGTCTCGTCCGAGTACTACGGCGACGACGACCACACCGTCGTCAATCCCGAGCTCTCCGTCGAGGAAATAGCGACCATTGAGAAGAACGCGGTCCTCGCCGGCGCGACCGCTGCCGCGGAAGCGAAGCAGAGCGAATCCGTCGACCCGAGATACACGGGCGACTACTACATCGATCCCTCGACGCTCACCGCGCCCGACGCCTCCGCCTCTCCGGAGGAGGTCGCCGCCTATCAGCAGAAGGTCGACGCTCTCGCCGCCGACCCGGCGCGCGCATACACCGCCACGAGGGAGAACTTCGAGGATCAGCTCGCGTGGATGATCTCCCCGATCGAGCCGGTCGTCAGCTGGCTGTTCCTGGGTGAGAACTTCGCGTTCTTCAACGGCGACCAGTACGCTCCCAACGGCTGGGGCTCCGACCTCATCTCCCTCCAGGGCGCGGAAGGCTACGCCTACGGCTACGTCCCGTTCATCGAGGCTCTGGGCTGCACCGCCGACAAGGGCATCTTCGTCAAGAACGCCGTCCAGATCAAGGCGGAGAACGCCGCGATCGACGCCGACGACGCGAACTACCCGACGCTTGCCGACAAGAACCACGCCAAGGGCAAGAACGTCATAGCCGCCATACTCAACCCGCTGGTCGACCGCATCGATCAGATCATGCAGGACGGCGACCCCGTCGGCGAGCTCATCGAGACGGTCAACAACCTCGTCTACTTCCTCAACGCCGACGGTCTCAAGGCGTCCCTCAACAACCTTATAAAGGCTGTCACCAACATACTCGACCAGCTCGAAAAGGCGAACGCCGCTGCCGGCCTCATCAAGAACGACGATGGCTCGGTCATGCAGCTCGACCTTGACGGCATACTTTCCGGTCTTGTCGGCTTCGATCTGCCGATAACCAACCTTACCACCGCGAACATCCTTCAGCTCGTCGAAGACCTGACCGCCAACGTCAACATGGACAAGGCGATCGAGAAGGCGTGCAACGCGGTCTACACCGAAACGCTCTACAACGGCTACATCGCCGCGGGCATCATCTCTCAGGACTCCTACGACACCTGGCAGGCGGGCCTTGACTCCGACGCGACCGTCGAAGAGAAGGAAGCCGGCGAGGAAGCCGCGACGGAGATCAAGGAAGCCATCGAGGCTGCCGACGCCGCCGCCGTCGCCGAGATCAAGGCTCTCGCGCAGGAGGCTTACGACAACAAGAAGAACGAGATCGATCCCGAATCCGTCTTCGATCAGAAACTCGCGGACGTCCGCAACGAGATCGAAGAGCACTTCGGCCTCGGCGACGACGAGTCTTACGTGGCGGCGAGCTACGCGGAGTATTCCGCGGAGTACAACACCGCGAAGCATCAGAAGTTCGCCGCCAACGTCGCGGGCTCCATCTACGACAAGGCTTATAAGAAATACTTCGTCGACCATCCCGAGGCCGACAGGAACAACGAGGACGACAAGGCCGCGGCGAGAGCCTACGCCACCGAGACGGTCGAAGCTTATCTCGACCTCGACGCCGCCCTCGAGTCTCCCACGATCACTCAGGAAGACATAAACAAGGCTTACGAGTCCGCCTCCGCCTACGCTGCCGAGCAGATAGGCAGAAAGATCGCTGACGCGGCGAGAGACCAGGCCAGGATCGACATGGCGGTACCCGGCATCGTCTTCTCCGAGCAGGAGACCGACTATATAACCAACTTCTTCCTTGGCTTCCTGCAGCTCAACGCAGACACCGCCAACGGCTGGGGCTACGCCTGGCAGGCGAGGTTCGCGGATGACTTCAGGGATCCCGTAACGGGCGAATACTACACCGGCAACGCCTTCTCGACAGAGGAGACCGGCTACGGCACGCGCGCGGACTTCGTGACCTGCCTCGTCGCCGAGCTCATCATCCTCCTCGAGGACAAGGGCACCGACAACGGCGTCGAATACGACAACCCGAAGGCCATCTCGAGGCTGCTCGGTCTTGACGACGACGCGGTCGACACGATCATCGGCCTTGTCAACGGCAGTATCGCCCTCAAGTATTCCTACAACGACTGGCTGTACTTCGTAAACGACGGCACCAAGGACGCCAAGAAGGCCGAGATCGAGGCAAACGATCCCGTCGTCGCCGGCGCCTCCGCCGACGTCACGGTCGGCGGCGAGCTCCAGAACGTCGCGGCGGACTATCAGTCCATCGCGCACCTGAGCTATCCGAACGACTGGACGAAGGAAAAGGCTACCAACCTCAGCGACAACATCGACGCTTTCGCCGACGCGATCGTCACGATGGTCACCAAGGGCAACGGCGACTACACGAAGCTCAGCGACTGGGTCCTCAGCCTTGTCGGCGGCGTGTTCTCCGACGAGATGCTCAACAACCTCGTCTGGACCGTAGCCGGCCTGCTCTACACCGCGGAAGTCAAGCTCGGCGCCGTCCTCGGCGTGGGCGAGAAGCTCCTCGGTCTCGACCTGTCCGCGTGGCAGCCCTACATCGACGCCTACAAGGCGGTCTATGAGGGCGCCGAGAACTCCGTCAAGGCCGCGTGCCTCGCCGCCGATTACGACCCCGCGGCGGATGAGGACAACGGCGAGGCCTACACCGCCGCTTACAACGCGTACCTGAACAAGAACGTCGCGGAAGGCGTCGAGCCGACCGAGGCCGACCTTGCGAAGGCGAAAGAAGCAGCCGCCGACGCGGCCGCGACCGCAGCTGCCGAAAAGGCGATAGAAGCCGCGAAGAAGAACTACGCTTCTATCTACGATGAGGCATATAAGGCTTACATCCAGGATAACGCCGCGGATCCCGAGCATCCGACCAAGGCGGAGATCCTCGACGCGAAGGCCGCCGCGCGCGAAGCGGTAGCTGATTACGACACGACCGTCGGCGATCCGATACTCGGCGCTTCCTTCGGAGTCGACGCGGCTGAGACCGCCGGCATGACCGACGCCGAAGCGACGGACGCGAAGAAGGACGCGTTCCTCAACGCCGTCTACACCCTTCTGACCCCGCTCAACAAGGCGCTGGGCTGGATCCTGTTCGGCGACGGCTACAAGTTCCTCGTCACGCACGACTTCGCCTCTCACGTTGACTACTCCAGCAACGAGTACACCGTGACCGTCGATCCCGACAACACGGGCGACTACCTGCTTCAGATCCAGGGCGGCGAAGGCTACGAGACCGGACTTCTCGTGCTTTACGAGATCCTCGGCGCCGCGCATGACGATCTCAAGAGCCGCGACGAGGTCATGGCCGCTTACAACGGCGGCACGGAAACCGCTTACGTCGACGCGATCGTTACCCCGCTGGTCGACCTCATCGAGGATATCCTCTACGCCGACAAGCCCGTGACCAAGGTCCTCGAGCTCGTCAACAACCTGATCTACGGCCTGAACTCCGGCGCGCTGGGCATCGTCATCAGCAACGTCCTTGCTCCGGTCGTCGGTCTGCTCGACGCGGTCAACGATTCCGGCCTGCTGTCCAACCCGATCAGTCTTGAGATCGGCGGGCTCGATCTCGCGCACCTGAACACCTCCGTCCTGCTCGACTTCCTGACCGAATCCACGGGCATCGAAGTCGCCGGCATCGAGTGCTACGATACCTACGGCACGAGGACAACGATGGGCAGGTACATCATGAACCACCTCGTCGGCGACCTTTACAGGTACAAGGGCATCAACACCGCGATCACCTACGCCGATTATTATAAGGAAGACAACGGCACCTTCAGATTCCTCGAGAAGGGCGAGACGAGCAACATCACGTCCGCCGAAGATATCGCCGCCGTCAACCGCATCATCGAAAATAACGCCGCCTACTACAGAGTGCTGTTCAACCCCGAGACCGGCAAGGGCTCCGCGGGCGACTTCCTGACCATCCTCATCTCGCTCGTGCTCCAGATAGCCGAGGCTCCCGAGAACAGGGCTCCGATAGTCAAGCTCCTCGCGGGCACCGCGCCGACGTCGCACGTCGTCGACGGAGAGACGGTCAACTACACCGCGGAAGAGATCGCCGCTCTTCAGGCGGAGCTCAACGCGAAGGCGGAACAGAAATACGACGCCATAATGGGCCTCATCACGGGCAATTATGACATAACCTACAAGGACTACGACTGGTTCTACTTCATCACCGACGCGACCGAGAAGGCTCAGGCTCAGGCGTTCACCAACTACGCCTCCGCCGAGTACGCGGGCACCGATTACCAGACCTACAGGCAGATGTCCTACCCGAACGACTGGACGGCTCTCACCGCCGACTACTTCGCGAGGAACATCGACACCATCGTCGACGAGCTCATCCCGCTCGTAACGGGCTACAAGTTCGACGAGGAGACGGGTCTTCCCGCGGTCGACGACGAAGGCAACCAGATCGGCTACGCGAACCTCTCCGAGTTGGTCTCGAGCCTGCTGACCGGACTTTACACCGACAAGACGGCGAGCACACTGTTCTACACCATCTGGAACCTCACGACCGCGATCGACGAGAGCCTGCTGAACTTCGTCGGCTCCACTCTCAACTGCGACTTCGGCGCGTGGGATACCTACAAGGCTCAGTTCATTGCCGCCTATGACACCGAGCTCGCCGCCGCCTCCGCCGACGATTACGACTGGGAGAACGACGAGGTCGTGATGTCCGACGGCTCCAAGGTCAACGCCGGCAAGGCGTACAAGGAGGCCTACGATAAGGCGATAGAGGACGGCAAGACCGAAGAAGAGGCGAAGACCGCGGGCGCCGAGGCTGCCGCCAAGGCTGTCCAGAGCGGCTACGTCTACGACTTCGGCATCGACGCCGCGAGCGACAGAGTGAACAAGGAGCTTGCCTTCAAGGACATGCTCAACACCACGCTGTCTCCCGTTTCCGGCATCATCGCCTGGCTGTTCTTCGGCAGAGACTATAAGTTCTTCGTCAACACCGGCTACGGCGCGACCAATCCCGAGACGGGCGAGCTTTACGCCAGCCCGCAGGATCTGCTGACGCTCAAGGGCGCGAACGGCTTCGACACGGGTCTCATCCCGCTGTTCGAGGCGCTCGGCGCGACCGTGACGACCAACGCCGCCACCGCGCTCGCGGCTTACGAGAACGGCGATTCCAACGCGCTCATCGCCGCCATCACCGACCCGCTGTTCAACCTCATCGACGGTCTTCTTGACTCGCCGGCGATGGTAACGAAGGTCCTCGGCATACTCAACAACCTTATCTACTTCATAGACGCGGGCGGTCTGACCGCTGCTGTCAACAACCTCATCTCGGGCGTCAACAGCATACTGACCGTACTCGCTCCTCTCACCTCCGACCTCGACCTCGGCAACCTTAATATTCCGGAAGGCTCCGCGCTGACGCTCGACGCTCTGATCGCCTCTTTCACGGCGGATCTCGGCATCGACATCAGCCTGTCCGACCTGTCCATGAGCGCGATACTCGGGCTCGTGACAGCTCTGACCGATCCGGATAAGGACGACGACTCCGTCAACGGCCTGACCTTTGACACGGTCGACGGCAGAGGCTACACCATAGCTTCCTATATCACCAACTGGCTCGTCGGTAAGGTCCACTGCAGGATCAGCGCGAACGGCAGCTACTACTGCACGCTCGACTTCACCGACGTCAACGGCGAACCCAACGCGACCGGTACGGGCAACTCCGGCGACTTCCTGTCGGTGCTCGTGGCGCTCCTGCTCCAGATCTTCGAGGATCCCGCGAACAAGGACGCCGTGGTCGGCATCATCGCCAATCTCGCGGACAAGTCCGCCGAGGAAGCGACGGCCGCTTACGAGAACCTGATGAACATCCTCCACGGCGTGGCTTCCGGCGACGAGAGATCCATCGACTGGTTCTACTTCGTGCAGGACGAGGCGGAGAAGACCCTCGCCGAGAACTACAAGGACGGCACGACCGGTATCTCCGAGGCCGACTACAACTCGGTCATGGCGAAGTACCAGTCCATCGTCCACCTTGCCTACCCGAACGACTGGACCGTTGACACGGCGCAGTATCTCAGCGACAACATCGACCGCATAGTCGACGCCGTGATCAAGCTCGTCAAGGTCGAGATCGGCGAGGATGAGACGACGGGCGAGTCCGTCTACGCCTCTTCGCTCAACGAGCTCATCAACTCGCTCATCCCCGAATTCTACACCGACCAGATGATGACCCTCATCGTCACCGCTCTCGCGGGCCTGCTCGAGATGGCGGACGAGACGATAGGCAAGGTCCTCGGTCTCGCGACCAACGTTCTCGGCGTCGACCTCGAGCACACCAACTACGACGAGGTCAACACCCTTAAGAAGAACGCAGGCACGATCGCCTACAACGCCGCTCTCGAAGACGGCAAGACGGAAGAGGAAGCCAACGCCGCGAGGGAGAAGGCCGAATCCGAGTACGCTTACGACTTCGGCATCGACTCCGCCGCGAACAAGGGCGAGAAGTTCGCCGAAGTGCTCGCTCTCGAGCTCGCGCCGCTCGCGCGTCTCATCGGCTGGCTGTTCTTCGGTCAGGACTACAACTTCTTCGTCAGCACCGACTACGACACCGGCAAGACGGTCGTCGAGAACGGTCAGAAGAACCTGATCACCATCAGGGGCGGCAACGGCTGGAACAACGGCCTCGCCCAGATACTCGCGGCTCTCGGCTGCGAGGATCTCAAGGACGCCGAGACCATCCAGGCGGAATACGCGGTCCAGAAGGCGGACGGCATCGACAACAACGAAACGGCTTACGTCGACGCCATCGTCGAGCCTATCATCGGACTCGTCGACAGCCTGCTCACCTCCACCACGCAGGTCTCCGACGTGCTCGGCATACTCAACAATATCATCTACTTCAGCAACTCCGGAGCTCTCGGCGTGGCAGTGACCAACATAGTCGCTCCCGTACTCAACATCCTCAACGCCCTGTCCGACTCCGGCATCGTCACGGGTCTTAACATCAGCGACGTTCTCGGCTCCATCATGAAGGACGAGGAAGCCGGCTACGCGGGTCTCGACCTGCTCAACCTCGACACCGCGAAGCTGCTCACCTTCGCCGAGTACATGATCAGCAAGAACCTCGGCGCCGACCTCAAGATAGGCTCGCTGCCCGTCAACATCATCGACGCCGACGTCACCGGCGCGACGACCCTCGGCGAATACATCGTCCGCCACATCTGCGGCATCCCGACCTACTACGCTTACGACTCCGAGGGCACCGCGGGCATCACCGGCGAGAGAGTCAGGTTCACGGATACCGCCGGCACCGGCTCGTCCGCGGACTTCCTGACCGAGCTCGTGTCGCTCCTGCTCCAGGTCATCATCGACTCCGAGAACGAGGACGCGGTCAAGGCCATCATCAAGAAGATAAGCGGTCTCGACGACGAGACGGCCGACAGGTACTATCAGGCGGTCATCAACCTCGTCCAGTCCGACTCTCTCAACAGGGAGTACTCCGAGGACTACGACTGGTTCTACTTCATCACCGACGAGGTCGAGAAGTCCAACGCTCAGGCGATAACGAACTACGCCACCGGCACGTATAACCCGTACACCGACGCCAACCACCAGCTGTTCGCGGCGTTCAGCTATCCGAACGACTGGACCGCTACGGCGTCCGAGAACATCTCCGACAATATCGAAGCGATCGTCAACAACATCCTGAAGCTCGCGAACGTCAAGCTGTCCGACGGCTCGACCGACGCGGAGACGCTCAACGCTCTTCTCAAAGACCTGCTTGAGAACAAGCTCTTCACCGAGGCGAACGCCGAGACTGTCTACACGCTCATCCACGACCTCATCACTTCGATAGACGAAACGCTCATCGAGTTCGCCTTCAAGGCGCTGAACTGCGACCTGAGCGCATGGGATACCCTCAACGAGAAGCTCGAGAACGGAGAGTCGCTCTTCGGCATCGAGGAGACCGACTCCTACGAGGTCAAGAGCCAGAAGTTCGAGAGCGCGCTGTATCAGATCCTCAGCCCGATCAGCAGGGTCCTCGCGTGGCTGCTCTACGGTCAGGACTACCGCTTCTTCGTGACCACCGATAGTCACGACGAGCTCGTCCTCGGCGGCAACGACGGCTACAACACCGCGATCTACCCGCTGTTCAAGGCTCTCGAGATGACCCCGCTCTACGCGACGACCGCGGCCGTCGTCGGCGCCTATGAAGGCGGCGACGAGGACGCCTACGTCAAGGCTCTCATCACCCCGATCTTCACCAAGGTCAACTCCCTGCTCGCCAGCGAGTACATCATCAACGACGCGATGTCGATCATCAACAACCTGTTCTACTTCATCAACGCGAACGGGCTCAGCGTCGTCGTCACCAACCTTCTCGCCGGCGTCAACGAGATACTCGCGGGTGTGGCCGCCTTCGCCGGAGACGACTTCTCCAGCATCAACCACATTCTCGCGAAGGCTCTGGAATCTCAGGAATCCGAGCATCTGAGGAACCTGCAGCTCGACACGCTTACGCTCGAGAACATCATCGGCATCGTCGAGGATATGACGGGCGTCAAGATCTGGAACGTCGTCGACTCCAAGGGCGACAAGCTCGGCTCCTACATGGGCACGCTTGCCTGCGGCGAGATCGACACCTACCTCAACTACAAGGGCGCGGCGTTCCATACCATCCGCTTCTCCAACGCGAACGGCGTTGAGGCTCAGGCGGGCACCGGCACCTCCGGCGACTTCCTGACCATCCTCCTGTCCTTCATCCTCCAGGCCGTCGAGGCTCCCGAGAACAAGGACGTCATCTGCGGCTTCATCAAGGGCATGCTGCCCACGACCTACACCGATATAGACAACAACGAGATCGCCTATACGGAAGAAGAGCTCGCGGAGAACGCCGAAGCCCTCTACGACACGATCATGTCGCTGATCAAGGGCAGCGCGATACCCGAGGCCGTCAACGTCGACTGGTTCTACTTCGTGCAGGACGACGACGCGAAGACGACGGCTCAGAACACCTACACCACGCAGGTATTCGGCGCGTATCAGTCCATAGTCCACCTCGCTTACCCGAACGACTGGACCGTTGAGACCGCCGACTATCTCACGACCAACATCGACAGGATCGCCGACATCATCATCAACATGGTACTCGGCAACATCGACGCCGACGAGGAGACCGGCGTGAAGACCATGAGCATCGGCCCGCTCGACATAGACGTCACCGAGGTCGACACGCTCAAGGGCCTGCTCTCCGCCATAGTCGACACCGCGCTTTACTCCGACGCTCTCATGACGACCATCGTCAAGGCGATCTACACGCTCATCGACGGTCTGAGCGACGACCTCGGAGCCATCCTCGGCGTCGCCACCAACGTACTCGGCATAGACCTTGAGCACACCGACTGGACGCTCAACATCAAGGCCGCTTACGAAGCCGCGGGCAGCGACGCCTATGACGCCGCGATAGCCGACGGCAAGACCGAGGAAGAAGCGAACGCCGCCAAGGCCCAGGCTCAGGCAGAATTCGTCTACGACTTCGGCATCGACTCCGCAGCCGACAAGGCGGCGCAGTTCACCCAGGTCCTCTCCGAGGAGATCAAGCCGCTCAACAGAGTACTCGGCTGGCTCCTGTTCGGTCAGAGCTATCAGTTCTTCGTAAGCACCGACTATGACACCTCGCTCGAGCGCGACTCCGCCTACAACGCGGACAAGCACCTGCTCACGGTCAGCGGCGGCATCGGATGGGATACGGGCCTTGCCCACATCCTCGTCGCTCTCGGCGCGACCGACGTCGAATCCGCCGCTCAGGCGACGGCGACCGGCACCGACTACTGCTACACCGAGGCGCTCGTCAGGGCGATCGTCTCCATAGTCGAGAACCTCAAGAACTCCGACACGGCGGTCACCGATCTTGTCGGCATAATCAACAATCTCATCTACTTCATCAACGCGGGCGGTCTCAAGGCGGCTGTCGCCAACATCGCCTCGCCGGCTCTGGGCATCATCTCCAAGATACTCGCGAGCGGCATAAGGATCGACGCGCTGAACGACTTCATCGACGACGAAGGCCACTTCAAACTCGTCCTGCTCGCGGATCCCGACAACGAGGTCTATCCGTACGCCGGTCTCAACATCCTCGACCTGACGATGACGAACCTTCTCGAGTTCGCCGAATACGAGCTGTCCGTGCTCGCCGGCGCGCCGCTCCTTGTCGCCAACCTTGAATGCAAGACGGTCTATCCGGGCATGGAAGGCTGGGACGGCGGCGACGACGTCAGTGAAACGACGACCACGTTCGCGAACTACCTTATCGAGCACATCTGCGGCGTCATAGCCTACTACAGCTTCGGCGACGGCGCTATCACCGGCCGCAAGTCCGTGTTCTCCAACGTCTACGACAGTTCCATGACCTCCGGCACCGGCACGTTCGGCGACTTCCTGACGGAGCTTATCTCGCTCCTGCTCCAGGTAGTCCTCGACGACCAGAACGCCGACGCTCTCCAGGCGCTTCTCATCAAGATCATGGGCGACGAAGCGAAGGCGCAGCAGGTCTACAACGCGATACTCGCGTTCTCCGATCCGGGCAGCGCGCTTGAACCCGACGCGATCGACTGGTTCTACTTCAGCCCCGAGCTGAGCGGCACCCAGCCGGTAGCGGGCACGGTCTACAACTTCAGCTCGTCCGCAAGCACCTACTCCAGGGTCATGAACATACTCGACTACGACAACAACTGGAACGCCGACGTCGCCGAGTATCTCGTATCCAACGTGGACGGCATCACCAACCTCGTCATCCAGATAATCTCCGGCTACGCCGAGAACGGGGACAGCACGCACGAGGGCGCTGAGAACCTCGCGGAGTACCTGCGCGACATGATCGGCTCGTTCTACTCCGAGACGTATCTCAACCAGATCGGCTGGCTGCTGGGCAACCTGATCTTCCAGTACGGCGATATCCTTGAAGCGGCGGGCGCCCTTATAGGGATCGACTTCAGCTACTTCAGGCAGTTCGTCAGCGAAGAAGGCGAACAGATCGAAGTCGACTTCAACGGCGACGGCTCCGCCGAATCCGTTCTGTCGCAGACTCAGTTCGTCAACGAGCTCATGGCGATGCTCACCTCGATCAACAGGGTCGTCGAATGGCTCTTCTTCGGCAAGAACTTCGAGTTCTTCGTAACGACCGACAACCAGACCGAGCTCGCGGTCAAGGGCTTCGACGGCTACGATTACGGCTGGGTGCCCTTCCTTGAGGCGCTGGGCTGCTTCGTCGCCGACGACGCGAACGCGGTGCTCGCGAGATACGAGGCGGGCGAAGAGGACGCTCTGGTCAGAGCTCTCATCGATCCGCTCATCGAGAGAGTCAACAACCTGCTCGAGGAGGAGAACCTCGTCAACGACGCGCTCTGGATGATCGACAACCTGATCTACTTCATCGACACCGGCGCTCTCAAGGCTGCTGTGAACAACATCCTCAAGCCGGTCAACAACATCCTCACCGCGATACAGCCTCTGACCAACTTCAGCCTTGACTCCATCGAAGTCGACGGCGCGGGCGACACGACGATCGTCATCCCCGTGACCGACCTGACGATGGACAATATCCTGAACCTGGTCACTGCGTTCACCGCGAAGGAGAAGGACGGCGCGGTCATACCGGGCGTCAGCTTCGACGCTGTCATGGACATCATCGAGACCTGGAACGTCGGCAAGGTCGAGGGCTTCAACACCTACGTCAACCCGAACACCATCGGCAACACCACGTCCGCGAGGATGCTCTTCGCCGGCACCGCGGGCAGCGGCACCTCCGCAGCCGACTTCCTGACGATAGTCGTCACGGTCGCCCTGCTCATAGTCGACGATCCGAACAACGCCGCGATACTCAAAGAGCTTCTCGGCGAAAAGGTCTACGTCAGCATCCAGAACGCGCTCCACCTCAAGGATCTCGGTCAGTACCAGACGATCAACTGGCATCCGACCTCCGGCGTCTGGAACCCGACCTCCGGCTCTCCGATGTTCGAGGGCAGCGGCTACGGCAGATACTGGACCAAGGAAAAGGCGAAGTACGTCAACAACCACTGGGCTGCCGCGATCGACCACGTCGTCCACCTGCTGGGCATCAAGCTCGAGATAGGCGGCAAGGAGCTCAAGATCAACTCGCTCAAGGATCTCCTGTCCGGCCTGCTCGATCAGTACCTGTACACGGACGACATCGTCACCAAGATCGGCAACGCCCTTATGGACAAGGCTCTCGGCAGACTTTACAGCCTGACCGGCGAGGACGGCAAGGAATACGTCGTGAACGTAGTCAAGAAGCTTCTCGGCGTCGACCTCACCGCCTTCGAACAGATCTTCGCTCAGAACGAGGACGGCGACTGGGTCTACCAGCTCGGTCACGTCTCCGACAGAGAGAGCTTTGAGGACGCGCTTTGCAACATACTCGCGCCGGTCGCTCCGCTGCTCAAGTGGCTGCTCTGCGACGACCCGCAGTACGACATCAGGCTCTTCAACGACACCGAAGGCGTCGACCTCGTGATCCTTCCGAGCGCCAAGGGCTATCAGAACGCTTTCGTCCCGCTGCTTGAGGCTCTCAAATGCAGCGTGGTATCCGCCGAACAGTTCGAGACGGACGCTCAGGGCGAAGACGGCAACTACCTGCTGGTCCACGACATACTCGACCCGATCTTCGACAGGCTCGACTTCATCATGGAAGATCCCGCCAACAGGATCCTCGACCTGCTCTCCAACCTCATCTACTTCATCGAAGCAGGCGGACTTGACGCGGCGGTCAAGAACCTGATCCACTCCGTGTCGCTCGTACTGGGCTCCATCCTGCCGATACTTTCCGACGAATACGCCGCCAACGCCGAATACAACACCGACGCGGCTATCCAGAAGGAAGCTCAGGACAACGCCTACAAGTACCTGCTGTCGCTCATCAACAAGGATCTCACTCCCGAAACTCTCCTTAACTGGAGAACGCTCATCACCTTCGCACTCAAGGCGCTTGAGGAGAGAACGGGCTACGAGTTCGCTCAGCTCGCGATCGACGCCATAGCCGAACTTGTCTGCGGCGAGATAGAGGACTTCGTTTCCAAGAGCGATCTTGACAGCGATAACAATCCCGACACCGCTTACAGAGTGAACTACACGGTCGAAGCGTCCAGGACGGACATGATCACCCTGCTCCTGCGCATCGCTATGGAATTCCTCATCACGGGCGACAACGCCGAGAGCCTGAAGGGCCTGCTGAGGGACAACGTCGACAATGAGGAGGCTCAGAAGTATCTGTTCGCTCTCATCGACACGCTGACCGACGCGGTCAAGACCGACCCGAAGAACCACGTCGATATCATGCTCGGCACGCTGTACTACATCTTCTACGGCGTAGACGTCGCGGCTACCGAGTCCGACGACTACCTGACCAACTACAGCGAGACGTGGAGCTGGATCACCAACCTTATGGAGAACGGCGGCGGCGGAACGCTCGCCTCGATCGCGGACGCGCTCCAGACCATCTTCAACATGGGCTCCGGCAGCGGTGACAGCGGCGACTCCGGTTCCGGTTCCGGTGACTCCGGCAGCGGCAGCGGCGGCTCTCAGGGCGGCCAGATGAACTTCCTGCAGAGACTTATGGCGCTCTTCCAGAGGATAGCCGAATTCTTCAGGAACCTCTTCAGCCGCTGAGACTGAACGCCGGGCGTACGGCACACAGTACACAAAGCGATACACACACAAGGGAGGCTGTCCGAAAGGGCAGCCTCCCGGCTTTTTTGGGCGGGAGCGAAGCCCGCTTAAAAGACGAAAACTCCGAATACCGTAAAAACCGGGCTGATAACAGCAGAGATCATCCTTCAATGGAATAAGGAAAAGAATATAGCGAGCGGGAAAGCGTATTGACTTTTGCGGAAAAGTGTGAAAATCTAACATTCATGTTAGATCACTCCGCTTTTGAGGCGAATTTCGGTTTATATCCATTTCCGGCTCGAAAGAACGGTCCCGAAAATAAAGATAACCGCATCATCCCGGGCAATATTATATAGAGTATCCGTCCAAAACAGATAAATCAGTTGAAAATACCGCGGCGAGGTTGTATAATAAATACCGCAGTATATCCGTTCGGTCAGTGACCGTTTTCGGTAAAATCAAGAGGTAGAGCTCAGTATGCCCGGATCAAAACGCAGCCGCGGGATAGAATTTCTGATCGCCGTCGTGGTGATCGCCGGTCTTGCCGCGGCGGTCCTTATAGTAAAGACGGTCTTTTTTGAGGACGTCGACTTTTTTAAGAAAACGACTGCGCCGTCCGACACGGCAACGGTGACGGCGGCGACGGAGCCCGGCACTACGGCGCTCCCGACCGCCGTGATCCCCACGGTTCCGACCGCTCCGCAGGAGCAGGGAACTTCTTCGGCGCCCGTAACTGTTACGAGCGTACCGACGACGGCCTACAACATAATGCATGACACCGACAATATAATCCGGCTCCCGACTCCGCAGGTCATTACGATCAATGAGGAGAACTGGGAGCTCACGATCGTCAACGTCCGCTTCCGTATGCCGGAGGACTACGTCGTCAGGACGGCTCCCGCGATAGAGGGCAGCGACATCGAGCTCGACTACCGCGTCGCTCCGCATTATCAGGCGATGTACGACGCCGCGGCGGCGGAGGGCTGCTATCTCACGCCTTATTCCGGCTATCGCCGCTACAGCACGCAGAAAACGAATTACGACAACAGGACCGCGCTCTACGAGTCTCAGGGCTTCACGCACGAGGAGGCGCTGGCGATGGCAGCGAGGGTCATCATGCCCCCGGGCAGCAGCGAGCATAATCTCGGCTTGTGCATGGACATCGTCGGCACCTACGACAACTGGTACACCACCAGGGAGTACGCGTGGCTCATGGAGCACGCGCAGGATTACGGCTTCATACTCCGGTATCCGCGGGAGAAGCAGGTCGAAACGCAGGTCGAGTTCGAGCCCTGGCACTGGCGCTACGTCGGAGTCGAGAACGCGAAGCTTATCAAAGAGTCGGGCCTTTGTCTCGAGGAGTTCCTGAACAGCCCGATCTACGACGCGGCGGGATAAAGAAGGGGAAGGTGCGTTATGAAAAGAAGGGTATTCGGAGTTATCTGCGCGGCGGTCATCTGCGCGATGCTCGTCTGCGGCTCGCCGTTCCCGGCGCGCGCGGCGGCTCCCGGAGTCGCTTACCGCACGCAGAGCGAGATAAGGTCGTTCATCGCCGCGAGCGGAGCGGATGAATCCGATCCGCTGACCTTTGCCGTCGATCCGAGCGTGTCGGCGCCCTATGCGCCCGGCGTGCTCTCCGACGCGACGCTGAACAGCTCCGTCGCCTTCCTCAACAATATCCGCTATATCGCCGGTCTCAACCATAACGTCAAGCTCAAGGACGACTATAACGGCGCGGCCGCGGCGGCGGCGATGCTCAACGCCGCGAACGACGTGCTTTCCCACTATCCCGCCAGACCCGCGGGCATAAGCGACAGTCTGTACGAGCTCGGCAGCAAGGGCGCGGCAAGCGCCGATATATCGATGAGGTCGAAGGGCTTTTCGCGCGATTATCCGACCGTTGAGGAGATATACGCCGCTTCGCCGATGAACACCGTGACGCTTCGCGGCTGGATGGGAGACTCCGACGCGTCGAACATCAGCAGGGTAGGGCACCGCAGGTGGATACTCGCCCCGAAGCTCGGCTCCGTAGGCTTCGGCTCGGCGTGGACAAGGTCCGAGGAGGGCGGCTTCTACTACACGACCGCCTACTACGCTCTTTACGTCCACGATTTTTCCGACACAACGGCGACACAGACCAAGGTCGCCTGGCCGGCGCAGAATATGCCGGTCGAGTATTTCGACGATAATTTCGCATGGAGCCTGTCCTACGGCAGCGACATAAAGGGCTCGGTCAGCGTCACGCTGACAAGACAGTCCGACGGCAGGAAGTGGACCTTCTCGACTGCCGATAAGTACGCTCCCGCGTCCTCGGGCAAGTATTTCAACGTTGAGAGCGACGCGATCTACGGCACGCTCGGCTGCGTCATTTTCAGACCGGACGACGTGAGCTACTCCGCGGGCGACGTCTTTAAAGTGTCGGTAAGCGGCGAGAATATAGAAACGGTCGAATATAACGTCAACTTCTTCTCGCTCATGGATGAAACTCCCGAGCCGCCGACCGCGGAACCCACGACGGAACCCACTACGGAACCGACGACCGCGGTGCCGACCACCGTTCCGACCACTGTTCCGACCACCGTCCCGACTACGGTTCCGACGACCGCTCCGACCATAGCTCCGACCACCCGCCCCGCGGCGACGACTCAGCCGTACGTCGAGCCCGAGCCCGACCCCGCGAACCCCGGAGATGATTACGGGATGATCGTTTACAGGTCGTTATCGGCGCCGGACGTTTCCGGGCTCAGGGAAATGTATCCGGGCGAAACGCTCGTAATAAAAGCCCTCGACGGCAGAGAGCTGTCGGACGGCGATAAATTCGGCACCGGCGCGATGATCTGGTCCACGGACGAATACGGCGACGAGTCGCTCTGGTATTTCGTCTGGTACGGCGACGTCGACGGCAGCGGGACGCTCGACGCCGTCGACGCGAGGTACGCTCTGCGCGCCGCGGCGAAGCTCGAAAGGCTTTCGGGCGTATTTGTTCACGCGGCGGACGCCGACGGCTCCGGAGCGATCGACGCGACCGACGCGCGCATGATACTGCGCGCCGCCGCAAGGCTCGACGACCCGAGAAGCTGGTGAGGCGGCGGGAGCCGACCGGATCCGTTATATGAGCCGCGCCGGGAGGCGCGGCTCATGACCCCGCGAAGCGCCCCGTTAAAGCCGATAAAAATATTTCATTTTGCTCTTGATTTTAGCCTTACCGTGTAGTATAATATCGCGTGTCAAGTTCGCTGATGTGGCTCAATGGCAGAGCAGCTCATTCGTAATGAGCAGGTTGACGGTTCGACTCCGCCCATCAGCTCCATTAAAAAGCGTCTTTTGTCTAACGGACAAAGGCGCTTTTTTTCGTTATCCGTACTTGCGGACGGGTGAGATCGCTTCGCTGTGAGATCCCGCTTCGCGGGGCGACGGACGGATCTTATTCTCCGAGGGACGGCGCCGGGCGATTTTACTGTTGCTCTTCTCCGTCCGTTGTGATATAATGATCGAAACCGGACAAACAGAAAGGATATCATCATGAAAAAGATCATATGCAAAAGAGAATACGATACCGAGACCGCCGCTTTGATCGAAAAGCGCACCTTCGGTACGTTCGGCGATCCCGAGGGATATGAGGAGACGCTCTATCAGACCCCCAAGGGCTACTATTTCCTCTACGTCAACGGCGGCGAAGCCTCCCCCTATAAGAAGGAAGACATAAAGAGCATTTCCGCGGCAAAAGCCGAAGAATGGCTTAAGTGATCCTGTATTCAGGCGGCCGTCCGGCGCGGGAGTTTTCTTTCACGTCCGCGGCGCTTATAGGCTATGATACGCAGCAAAAACGCCGAAAGGCGTTTTTTGCTGTCCGACGGTTTGTTCCGCTTCGCACGACACTTCCCGTCCTCGCGGCGCGTACGCATTGACATAAGCGTCGTCATAGCCTATAATCATATATAGGGGTGATGATATGACCGACCGTAAAACCGAACTGACCCTGATGACCTTCAACGTCCTGCATTTCGAGGACGTGAACACCGGCAGGGTGGATATCGGCGCGTACGCGGATTTCATCCGCGAAAGCGCCGCGGCGTTCGTCGGACTCAACGAGGTCTACGAGGATCAGCTCGCCGAACTCGCCGGAAAGCTCGGCTGGGCTTCCTTTTTCGCCTGCGGGTGTGAGATAGGCGGGCGGCGCTACGGCAACGGGATCGTTTCAAGGCTTCCGCTGACCTGCGCCCGCGCCGTCCCTATCCCCGACCCTAAGGAGCGCGCCTACGGCGGCTACTACGAAACGCGCGTTCTGCTGCTGTGCGACGCGCAGGCGGGCGGCGAGAAGCTGCATATCGCCGTAACGCATTTCGGGCTCAATCCCGACGAACAGGAAAACGCCGTCAGAACGGCGCTCGCGAACGTCCTGCCCGAACGGCAGATACTCATGGGCGACCTCAATATGCTCCCGGGCGATCCGATACTCGCTCCCGTCTTTGAGAAAATGACCGACACCGCGCCCCTGCTGGGCGAAAATATCTTCTCGTTCCCCTCCGACGCGCCGGACCGTAAGATAGACTACGTATTCGTAAGTTCCGACCTGACGCCGCTCTCGGCGGAGATCGTCCCGCTCGCGCTTTCCGATCACCGTCCTTATCGGTGCAATATCCGTTACGGTCGGTGACCGCAACGGATATTGCAATGAAGTCGCCCCCTCGCGGGGGCTATTGAAGCCGCTGACGCTAATGAAGGAATGAAGACGCTCGCAAGCTCGCTAACGGTCAAGGGGCGGCTTCGCTTCATTAGTGAGCGAGGCGAACGGCTTCATTAACGAGCGAATACGAGTGTCTTCATCAGCGCGCTGCGCGTCTTCATTATTTAACGGTAATTGTTTTCGTGAATCCTTATTTGCTTACAAAACGCCGCGAAAAACCGCGAAAAACCGCGAAAATCATAAAAAATCATCAAAAAAGCATCAAAAAATAAAAAATCCCCCCGCGTAAGGTATTGCTCGTTACGCCGCGTAACGTTGTAAGATGAGCGCGGCAAGGAGGTGAAGGCTATGTCAAAATACACGACGGGAGAGATCGCGAAGCTCTGCGGCGTCACCGTCAGGACGGTACAGTATTACGATACCAGGGGCGTCCTCGTCCCGAGCGAACTGTCCGAGGGCGGGAGACGGCTCTATTCGGAGGACGATCTGAGGCGAATGAGGATCGTCTGCTTCCTGAGGAGCCTGGATATCCCGGTCGACGCGGTTTCGCAGATACTGAAGGAGGAGCGTCCCGAAAACGTCATCTCCCTGCTGATAGAACAGCAGGAGGAGATGCTCTCCTGTGAGATCTCCGAGAAGCGCGAAAAGCTTGAAAAGCTCCGCGAGCTCAAAAACGGGCTGAAGAACGCGCCAGTATCCTCCCTCGAATCCATAGGCGACATAGCCGTTCTCGTGGAAGGCAAAAAGAAGCTGAGAAAAATGCGTCTTGCGATGGTCCTTACGGGGCTTCCCGTAACCGCTCTGCAATGGTTCTCGATCGTTTTCTGGGCGGTCAGGGGCGTGTGGTGGCCGTTTGCCGTCTGGGCGGCGGTCGCCCTTATCTGGGGAGTCGCCGTCAGCCGGTACTACTTCGGGCGCGTTAAATATATCTGCCCCGAGTGCCACGAGGTGTTCAGGCCGTCGCTCAAAGAGGCGTTTTTCGCGAATCACACGCCGACGGCGCGCAAGCTGACCTGCGCCGCCTGCGGTCACAAGGGCTTCTGCGTCGAGGTCTGGGGAGGCAAGGAAAATGACGGAGCTTGAAAATATCGAATTCGGCAAAAGCTGCGTACCCGCGCTGATAATCACGGTCGTCCTTATGATCGCCATACCGGTCGTCTTCGTATTATTCTGGCGAGGCAGGCATAAGGACCGGACGAGGATCGGCTACCTCATCGCCGGAGCCGCGGGATTCATGGTGTCCGCCCGCATGCTCGAGCTCGCGCTGCACTATTTCTGCGTCATCGCGGACAATCCCGTTTCACGTTTCATCAACGGCAATACGGCTGCGTTCGTCATCTACGGGACCGCCGCGGCGGGCGTCTTTGAGGAGTGCGGACGGCATATCGTCATGAAATATATCATGAAGAAGGACCGTACCCGCGAGAACGCCGTCTATTACGGCATCGGTCACGGCGGTATCGAGATACTCGGCGTCCTGCTTCCCTCGATGATCTCTTTACTCGCGATCGCCGTCCTGTTCACTTCCGGTTCCGCCGAAAACGCGATGAACGCGCTGAATATCACGCCCGAGACTGTTTCCGCCGCGCTTCCGTCCGTCCGCGCCGCCGCGGAATTCGGCTACGCCGCCGCGGCGATGAACGTCGCCGAGCGCCTGTTCGCGATGCTCGTGCATATCGGTCTTTCGGTCGTCGTGTTCTACGGCGTCGTTAACGCGAAAAAGGTCTTCCTTCCCCTCGCGGTGATACTTCACATGACCGTCGACGCGTTCCCGGCTCTTTATCAAAGAGGCGCGCTTCCCCTGTGGTCCGTCGAGGTCTGGGCAGCCGTATGGGCGGCGGCGATCACGCTCATCGCGGCGAAGCTCTACCGCAAAATGAGAGAGCCGGCGGACAGCTGAGCGTAGGGTAAGGGGAGTTGAACACAAAACGGTTTTTCAGAGCATCTTTTCCCCAATACTGCCTCATCTGCCTTGATAATACGACAGTATTATCTGCGGCAGCTTCGTTGTCTTGAAAAAAATCTGCCTCTGAAAAACTGCTTC
>JAFRXS010000151.1 GCA_017443405.1 Clostridia bacterium
AAAAAAAAAGCGCCGCGCAGGACTACCGATCACAAACGCAAGCGCTAACATAGGGGAGGGGCGAGCGATCGCCATAACCACCCCTATACGTACATCTTCACAAAGAAGAAGGGGTGAGGATTTGAGCGAGAGACGCACCCACACGTCCACGGAGGTCAGACATCGCTGCAACGAAAAGGTCTGCACGGTGATGAGCTTCAGCGCCCCGAAGGAGCTCGCCGCCGACTTCAAGGAACGCCGAGTCGCTATGGATTCAATTCTTCAAGCACCCTACGGGCACCACAAATACGCCGTCATCCCGCCGATAAGCGAACTCCGTACCGGTCAATACCATCAAGAATGACGGTTCCTTCATTTTTTCAGCGTTCACCTTGTCTTTAAGAAGCAGCAGATGCTTTGCCGCTTCTTCTATCTCCTTTGCGCCGAGTTTTATCTCGATCGCAGCCCAGCGTCCGTCCTTCAAACAAATCACCGCGTCAGCTTCCAGGTTGCTTTTATCCCTGTAGTGATACAGTTCGCCGTCTATCGACTCCGCGTAGATCCTCAGGTCCCTGTCGCACAAAGACTCAAAGAGGAAGCCGAAATAGCTGAAATCGTCAAGCAATCTCTCCGGCGATAATCTCATCGTCGCAGCGGCTATAGACGGATCGACAAACTGCCTTTTGGGTGAAGTTCTGATAGCCGTCCTTGATCTGAGCACAGGGTTCCAGGCGGGACTGTTTTCCGTGACGAATATCCTGTCCAGCGCGTTCATATACCCTGAGATCGTTTTTTCGGACAAGCTTTGATCATTGCCCGCGGTGATATCGTCACATATAGTTTTAACAGTCGCCAACGTCGAAACGTTTCTTGCCAGAGAGCGCATCAAAGCCCTGACCCTCGCAGGGCTTTTTTCTACGCCGTCGACTGCGGAGATGTCTTGATTTATCACGGCTTCAACATAGTCGACAGCGTGACGGAATGCCGTCTTTTCATCTTCACCGACGGAAGCCGGCCAGCCGCCTCTGACTATAGCAAAAGCAATTTGCTCGATGCTCAGATCGGAAAGACCGTCGATATCTGTTTTTCCATCAAAAAGCTCTCCGAGAGAAACCGAACCGTTTGATTCCGAAGACTCATACAGGCTCATCGGACGCATCGTGATCCTCGCGATCCTTCCGGTCCCTGTATGCTCGACAACATTATCCCTCGGCACCGCCGACCCGGTCAGAATGAATTGTCCGTACTCCCCGCTTTGGTCGACCGCAAATCTGACCGCGTCCCACAGCACCGGAGCAGTCTGCCACTCGTCAAGCAAGCGGGGCTTGTCCCCTTTGAGAAGCAGAGACGGTTTTGTATCGGCAGCTTTCAGATATGAACCCTTTTTGTCCGGATCCTGCATATACAGCTGGCTTTTTGACGCCCTTGCGGCCGTCCACGTCTTACCGCACCACTTCGGGCCTTCGATCAGGATCGCCCCGATAGATCTCAATCTGTCGCTTATTATTTCATCTGCGATCCTCGGAAGGTATTCGTTTTTCATAACAGATCCTCTTTTATCGGTCATTTCTCCCCTTAAGTATAACACCGACTTCCGAGAATGTCAACATTTTACTTCCGACTTTGGCGGTGTTTTACTTCTGTTTTTGGCATTATTCTGCTTCCGGGATCGGCAAAACGGTCTTTATCCGAAAATTCACTGCGGGGAGGTTGAATATAACGTTCGTATATGCTAAACTGCGGGCAGAGGAAAACAATCTGCGTCATTGATACCGAAACGGAGGCGTCTGTATGCGCATCATTACTGTAAGCCGTCAGTTCGGAAGCGGCGGACGGGAGCTGGGCAAAAGGCTCGCCGAGCGTCTGGGCTGGGACTATTACGACAGGGAGATAATCGACGCGATCGCCGAGAATAAGGGCTGCGACCCGGATTACGTCCGGCGGACGCTGTCGAACCACGGCTGGCATAACGTCCAGCTCACCTACAGCAGCACCTTCTCTCAACTGCTTTGGGACCCGGGCAGGAGCACGGAGCTGCTCACAAAAGAGCAGGAGATACTGCGCGGCATAGCCGAAATGGGGAACGACTGCGTCATAATCGGCAGAAGGGCGGACGTAATACTTGAGGAGTACAGGCCGTTCAGGCTGTTCGTCTGCGCCGATATGAGCGCGCGGCTCGAGCGCTGCATGCGTCACGAGCAGAACCGCCCGGAAAACGAGCGTCTGACGGAAAAGCAGATACTTCGCAATATCCGCCGCATAGACCGCAACCGCATCCTTACCCGCGAGATACTCACCGGCAAGCAGCGCGGCGACAGCAGCTCGTTCGACCTGACGGTGAACACCGTCGGCTGGGATATCCCGGATCTTACGGAAGCTCTGGCTGAGTTCGCACTGCGCCGCTTCGCGGAGTAAAACATGGATCGCGGCTTTGCAAAAAAAGACCTGACCGAGGGCGTCGTCTGGAAAAAGCTCCTCATCTTTTTCATTCCGATAGCGGCGGGCACCTGCCTCCAGCAGCTTTATAACGCGGTCGACGGGCTGATAGTCGGCAGATTCGTCGGCACGGTCGCTCTCGCGGCGGTCGGCGGCAGCTCGGCTCAGATAATCAACCTGCTCATCGGCTTTTTCGTCGCGACGACGGCGGGCGCGTCGGTCGTGATCGCGCAAATATACGGCGCGAACCGTCCCCGCGACGTCAAGATCGCGGCAGGGAACGCCATAACCGTCTTCGCGCTGCTGGGCGCGGCGCTTATGGCCGTCGGCATCGTCTTTGCACCGCAGATGCTGCGGCTTCTGGGTACTCCGGACGATACCGTAGCGGACGCGACCCTGTATCTGCGTATATACTTCATAGGCGTGCCGTTCATCCTGGTCCTGAATATGGAGTCGAACATGCTCCGCTCGGTCGGCGATTCGTTCAGCCCGTTCATTTATATGGTCGCGGGCTGCGTCGCCAATATCGTCCTCGATATCCTCTTCGTCCTCGGCTTCAAATGGGGCATAGCCGGCGTCGCGGTGGCGACGGTCGGCGCGCAGGTACTCAATACCGCGCTTCTCACCGTCAAGCTCATGACGACTAAAGAGGCGTACCGTCTGGGCGTCAGGGAGCTCAAGCTCAAAGGCGTGTACCTCAAAAACATGCTGGCTCTCGGCGTGCCCGCCGGCCTGCAGTCCTCGATGTACGCGGTCAGCAACATGATCATCCAGGTCGGCGTGAACTCTCTGGGGACGGTGGTCGTCGCATCATGGGCGATGTCCGGCAAGACCGACGGCATTTTCTGGGCGGTGAGCAACGCGCTGGGCGCCGCGATAACGAGCTTTGTCGGGCAGAATCTCGGCGCGGGAAGGCTCGACCGCGTCAAGACCTGCGTCAAACAGGGCGCGGTCCTCGCCTCCGCGATCACGCTGGCGCTCAGCGGCATGATCATGCTGGCGGGCAAACCGCTGCTGATGCTGCTCACCGAGGATCAGGCGGTGCGCGACACCACCTGGACCTTGATGACCTATTTCGTGCCCTTCTATATCACCTGGGTCGGCATCGAGGTTCTGTCCGCCGTCCTGCGCGGCCTTGGCGACGCCGTCCGTCCGGTCATCATCACCGGCGCGGGCATCTGCCTGCTGCGCATCATCTGGATATTCACGGTCTTCGCGCGTTTCCACACGCTGTTCGTCCTCAGCCTCAGCTACCCCGTCTCATGGACGCTGACGAGCGTCGTCATGTTCATCTATTACAGAACGCGCAAAAAGCGCGGCGTCATTATAGATCATTGACCCGCGCCGAACGCAGCGGTACGAACAAAAAAGACCGCGTCACGGACCGTCCGTCGGCGCGGTCTTCGTTTTTCCGTCCCTCGCGATCTATTCCCCGTCGCCGTTGAGGTGGACGTTCCAGCCGGTGTCTATCTTCTTTTTAACCTTTTCCGCCGTCTCCCGGTCGAGCTCGGGCCAGTCGGTCACCCTCGACGCGCGGTCCGTGACCAGGTGGGCTTTTTCCGCGCAGAGGGCGAGGGGCGTGTCGGCGAGCGAATCGGAGTAGAAATTGTCGATCACCGGGAAGCCGTGATCTATGACGTACTTCGCCTTTTCTCTAGCGTACATCAGGTTATTGAGGAAAACGCCGGTCTCGCGGTCGTATTCGGAAGCTATATAGTTCACGCCCAGCCGCTTCGCGATCGGGCCGATGATACAGGCGGGCGAGGCGCTGATGATGAGATCGTCGGGCCTTTTCTGAGCCAGGTACCAAGCGGACACGCGCTTTTCGTACCTGTCCCAGTAGCGCTCGATCTGGACGTCGAAATCGTCCACCATCGTAAGGTAGCTGAACATCCTGCGCTGCATGAGGTGGTTGGGGATCCTTCCCGTCTTGTAAAGCAACAGGCTTTTAAGAACGCGCGGGAGATAGGTCACCCACAGCTTCGGCCGGCGCGCCAGGCACCAGCGGGCGAAGCCTATCGTGCAATCCGAGTAAAATATCGTCCCGTCAAAATCGTATACGTTCACGGTCCTTCTCCTTTTTGTCCTTACCGCCGGGCGGGTTCACAGCGAAGCGAGCATCTGCGCGAAAAGGGAGTTCGCCCAGGCGAACCAGGAGCGTGTGAAGTCGGACGGATCGTCCTTGTTGAAGGATTCGTGCATGAAGTTCGTCCCGGCGTGGGTGTTCGCGAGCATCGCGAGGCAGTTCTCCTTCTCGTCCTCGTCGGTCGAGGTGAGTATCTGCATCGTCAGGGCTATGTGCCAGATACGGTCCGGCCCCGTATGCGGGCTGCCGACGCCGGACGCAGCCTTCCCCTCGAAATACCAGGGGTTCGCCTTCGAGAGGACGAAACGGCGGGTATTCAGATACAGCGGGTCGTCCTTTTCGCAGTAGCCGATATACGGCGCGGCGAGCAGGCTCGGGGAGTTCGCGTCGTCCATCAGCAGGCTGTTCCCCAGCCCGTCGACCTCGTACGCCCATATCTTCCCAAACTCTTCCGTTTCGACGACGCCGTATTTTTTTATGCCCGCGTCTATCTCGTCCGCGAGCTTCAGCGCCTTCGCGGCGTTTTCTTTATCGTTCCAGCCCGTTTCGAGCAGCCGCGCGGCGCGTCTCATCGCGACGACCGCCATCATCTCCGACGGTATCAGATAGTTATAAAAGCAGCTGTCGTCCGACGGACGGAAGCCCGACCACGTCATGCCCGTGACGGCGACCGGTCTGCCCTTGCCGCCGCAGGGCAGGGTGTCGGTCTCGCGGCAGTTCTTCCTGTTGAAGTAATAGGACGAGTTCGCCTCGTGGTCCTGCTCCTTTACGAACGTGTCGATTATTTTCCCGAACATGGCGTGAAGGGCATCGTCGAAAACCGTCATGTCGCCCGTCGCGTCGAAATAGTCGGCGACGAGATAGACCGAAGCGCAGAGGGAGTCGACCTCGTATTTGCGCTCCCAGATATAATCGGAATAAAAGTCCGTTTCGTCCCTGTGGCTCTTCGGGTGCGACACCTCGTTGAACGCGTTGGAGTACGGGTCGAGATTTACGTAGAACGCGTGGCGGCGGATGACTCCGCGTATTATTTCGCGAAGCTCCGCGCTTTCGGCGCACAGCGGCATATAGGGGCGCAGCTGCGCGGCGCTGTCGCGCAGCCACAGGGCGGGGATGTCGCCGGTTATCACGAAATGATCGCCGTTATCGCATTTTTTGACGGTCGTTTCGATAGTGTTCAGATAGCACTGTTTTGCCAACGGCGCGAGCGCGGGGAAGCGCTTTTTCGTCTTTTCCCCGAGCAGTTCCGCCTGCCTTATCAGTACCTGAGGTATTTCCATTGTCTGCCTCCTTTTTTCACGGTTCAAGCGCCGCGCGCGTGAATATGCCGCTCGTCGCCGAGATGCGGTCGCGGTCGAAAATGCCGCCGACCTTAACGTTTTTGACTTTTCCCTCTATAAGTACATAGAACATCTCCGCGCAGGCGGGTATGCGGATATTCGCGCGGCCGCCGAGAACGGCGCCCCTTTCGGTCTTCCATTCCTCGATCAGCTTGTCATCCTTGTATTCGAGAGGGCCCCTGCGCCAGACGACCGACGCGCGCGGGAGATCCGCGTCGGCGGGGAGCGTGAACGACACGACGGCTCTGCCGTTTTCGAAAGAGATCGCGTCTATACGGACGTTGCCCTCCCCCATGCCGGTCTGTTCGTTCGCGAAACGCAGTATCTCCGGCTGTTCGCCGCCCTCTATCATGCCGTGAGTATAGTCGGGGATGAACGTGACCGCGCCGTTTTGCGCGGCTGCCGCGGAAGCGGCGGCGGAGTCAGCGGAGAAGAACGGGTCGTGATCGCTGTTGAACCACGTCACGGGCATGGCGACCTCGCCGAGCAGGTTTTCGGCGTCCCAGACGTCGCTGACGCCCTCGCCGCGGAAAACCTCGCCCCAGACGGTCCGCGACACGCTCTGGAAACCGCTCCCGTACACCGGCGCGGCGAACGCGAAGCGCTCGTCGTAGCAGACCGCGACGCTCGCGGCGAAACCGCCCCACGAGATGCCGGTAAGGCCTATCTTGTCTTTTATCAC
Source organism: Clostridia bacterium (assembly GCA_017443405.1). Classification (GTDB taxonomy): domain Bacteria; phylum Bacillota; class Clostridia; order Oscillospirales; family Acutalibacteraceae; genus RGIG2893. The sequence goes on from JAFRXS010000151.1 coordinate 6,524, forward strand.
GCGGGAGTCCGCGCGCATTATATTGTTCGACAGTATTATATCCGAGATAAAGTACCGGAACCACTGTTCCTCAAACGGCTTGTCCTTCGATGCGAAGCCGTCTATTGGCAGATGCGACTCGGGGTCGACCGTCCAGTATTCGGGCTCCCAGTGATAGGTGTTGTCTTCCCCGATATATTTCTGCCCGAAGCAATCCGGCGATATCGCGGCGTAGCCGCTGTCGACCCAGTACCTCACCCATTCGGCGTAGGCGTGCGCCCCGCCGCCGTGGACGAGCACCATGGCGGGCACGGGATCCCGGGAGGAAGCGCCCTCGGGGAACCCGATATAGGCGAACACGCGCGCAGCCCTTCCCCGACACTCCTCACCGTCGAAATAAACCGCCTTTACGCGGGAGTCGCCCGGATAGGGGTCCTTTTCGGGGCAGGGAGTCAGCGTCGGCGTACGCTCCTTGACCGGAGCGAAAAGGGCTTTGAGCTCGTCCGTTTTCGCGTTGCCGCCGGGGGACCTGTATTCGGACTGATATATCTTAGCCATATTATCCTCCCTGTGCGTGAAAGATACTCCGAAAAGCGACAGAAACAGCATGATGACCGCGACGAGCGCGGACTCTGTCTTCACAAGCATAAGGTCACCCGTTGAGCCAGACGCTTATCCTGCCCGAACTTTCGTGCCAGAACTTGCCGCAGGAGGCGTAATCCGTCAGCAGTATGTCCCCGCCGGTCGTTTTAAGGATAAGGCGGACCTGTTCGCCTTTTTCGCAGGGCAGAAGCTCATAACATAGCCTGCCGTCCTTTTCGAGGTGACGGACGGGCTCTTCTATATCCGCCCGCTCCTTTTCTTCGTCCCGCGCGAGGACGTAGGGGCCGTAAGTGAACGCGATTTTGCCGCCGAGCCTGTGTTCTTCAAGCTCGCAGGACTGCCCGCGGTCGTCTCGCAGGGCTTCGACGAGGGGATAGACCGCGAGCCCGGCCGCGCCGATAGCCGCGCAGCAGCCGTAGAAAAAGCCGTCGTCATAGAGCTTGAAGCCGCCGACTCCCCTGCCGCGCCTGTTCAAATAAAGCGGGCTGTAGCTGTCGAAGGGCAGAGCGGGAACGCTGTCCTCCCTGCGAGGCATCGTGTGAGGCTGCGAATAAAGGTTGACGCTGCCGTAAAGCGCGTTGACGGCGGACCGCTCCACCCTGTCGGCGTATTTGACGTCGCCGGTGAGCAGGAAAAGGCGGGCGCACAGGCGCATCCACGTCACGGTCACGCAGGTCTCCTGCATGATCGTGTCGGAGTATTCCGTCTGCCTGACGGCGGAATTGTCGAACAGCTCGTGCGTGCAGCCCGCGCAGCCGATGAGAGTTATGTCCGTCCTGTAAACGGCTTCCGCGAAACGCACGGCTGCGTCGAGATATTTTTTCTCTCCCGTGACCTCGTAATAAGCGAGGACGCCCTCGAAAAACGACATCGTTTCATACGCCTTGTTTTCGGGGTAGAGGTACGGGGGAGTTTTGTCTTCGAGCGCGAGCGCGACGAGGTCGCCGCCCGAGCAGCCGCCCGTTTCGATAATATACCGCGCGAAATCCAGAAAACGCCCGCGCGGTCTTCGCTTGTACAGGTCGAGCACGGGCTCGAGGATGCTGCACGAATTGACTCCGAGCCAGAAATCGGACGTTTCGGTTATCTCCTTTTTGCCGGGGCCGACGACCGCGAGCAGACAGTCGAGATGGCGCTCCATCGCGTCGAGGACCGTACCGGCGAGGGACGGGTCCTGACATATATCGCAGAAGTGCAGCATGCCCGTGAGCACGTACTTGCGGCACCAGATGTCCCAGCCGGAGCATTCGCTCGTGCGGTCGTAGGTCGAAATCCTGCCGTCGGGCTCCGCGTTTTCGAGCAGGGCGCGGACGGCTTTTTCCATGACGGCGTAAAGCTCCGCGTCGTTCGTGCAGCGGTAAACGAGACTCGCGCCGCGCATCATCTTGCCCCAGAATTCGCCGCGCCAGCCGAGGTCGGCGACGTCCGCCTTCACGCGGAACGCGTCGACGAAATGCCGCCAGGCGTTTTCGTCCGTAAGCTGATCTTTTATTATTCTTTCGAGGTAATACCGCTCCCTCGGCTCCGGAATGAACGACCCCGGCGCGGGGAGCGCGAGCTTATACCGTATCATATGCGCCTCTCTTAGGGTAAGGGGAGTTGAACACAAAACGGTTTTTCAGAGCATCTTTTCCCCAATACTGCCTCATCTGCCTTGATAATACGACAGTATTATCTGCGGCAGCTTCGTTGTCTTGATAAAAATCTGCCTCTGAAAAACTGCTTC
>JAFRXS010000152.1 GCA_017443405.1 Clostridia bacterium
ATGTTTCCGGCGTCAGCAAGCCCGAAGCGGTCCGCGGCGTGCTTACTGTTATGGAAAACGTAAGAGGTCGTCTGATAGATCGGTACGGCGCGCGCGTCCGTAGCGGGGTCCGCCTGCTCCTGGCCGACGTGAAGCTGTAAGGTCTCAAATCTGTAGTTACTCATTACGGTCAAATCCTTTCTTTCTTTTTAAGAGATCGTTCCGGGCAGATAAAAGCCCGGCGGCTTTCGGTAAAGCTCCCGGGCATATGGCATATAAAACGTGCGTTGTCAACACTGTTTATCTTCGGGGCGCGCGGCAAAATATCCGAATGCCCCGGCCATACTGCATGCCCGGGAGTTAAGCATTCGGAAACACATGAAATAATTCCTGCCGCCGTTCGCGTTTCGGATCATTTCCCGCACCCCTTTCCTTCTGTTGCGGCTATAATAGCACAATAATCCTACCAAGTCAATAGGTAATTTGAAAAAATTTTTCGACGCCGATATCCCGCGTGATCTACCCTCTGTATTCCGTTTTCTTCGGGCTATTATTTACGATCGATAAGGGACCGAATATTTACCTATTGACTGAGTGGGTATTTGATGATAAACTTTATACGATCGTCTTGAGGTGATATAATAGATATGGAACGATACGTAATCTCCGAAACGAAAGATTTTTTTGCGCTCTCCACCCTTTTTGCCGAAAGCGGGATGGGTGTTAAAATAGAAGAAAGAATGCCCGCCCGGATAATCAAAATGTGGCGGATGGACGATCCGCGGACGGGCATGCTCATGGCAGCGTCGACTCTTGAGGTGCGCGACGGGGTCTATTCGCTCGGTGACATTGCCGTCAGAAGCGATCTGCACCGGATGGGCTACGGCAGGATAATGCAGCGCGTAGTGTTTGAGGAAGCAAAAAAAAGAGGGATAAAAGAGCTTTGGGCGTGCGCGAAAGAACCCGATTATTACCTGAAATGCGGCTGGAAGAAAATGGAGTGGGACGCCTCCCCGAACATAGCGGTCTACTGCACGGAATGCAGCAAACGCGGGACCGTCTGCCACCCGGAAATAATGAAATACACTTTGGAATAGTATCATGAAAGCCGATTTGCTGTTTACGGAATTTGCTACCGACGAGACCGGGTCCTCGCCCGAGGTCTTTGAACTGAATATCATAAGCGGAGGCTGCAGACTTTACGGTTACCTTCTCTCCCCCGACAAAAGGCTCCCGGGGCCGTTCCCCGCTGTTATCACGTCGCACAGATTCCCCGGATACACCACGAACAATGACCTTGAACTTGCGCTGATGAGGACCGGCTGCGTGGTGATACATATGAACCACAGAGGCGCCTGGGGCAGCGAAGGCAACTATCTTTTCACAAATCTTAAGGACGATCTTGTCGCTATCGCGAAGTGGGCTCACAACCCCGCGGTCACGGAGAAATACGGCATAGATCCCGAGAACGTTTTTCTCGCCGGACACAGTATGGGCGGGCAGACGGTGCTCAACGCGGCAAAAGAGCTGCCCTTCCTGCGCGGAGCGGCCGCCATGGCCGCTTATGACGTTGCCGCAGCGTTGCAAAACGGACTTGAGAAAGAACTGTTTACCATGATCGAGACCGAGGGGCAATGCCTGAAGATGAGCTCCGCAGGAGACGTGTTTGAGAACGCGGTAAATAACAGGAATGAGCTGTGCGTCCTTAACGGTTACGAGCGGCTTGTCGGTCACAGCATCCTGCTGGTTGAAGCCGCGCTTGACACGGTGGCTCCTGCCGGTATAATGATGAGACCGCTTGCGGATAATCTGAAAAAGCTGTCCGCCGACGTCGTATACAAGAAGATCGACAGCGGCCACAGCTTTGCGGGGCAGAGGATGAAACTCGCAAAGACCGTTGCCGAATGGATAGAAAAAACCGTCGCACAGAACAACGTCGGGATGATCGGTCGGGCTCTATCGCGAAATACGAACAGAAACGGTACAAGAGAATGAAGAATAAAAAGAAAAGAGCCGTTCCGGCAGTCATCTTATCTCTGGCGATCCTGCTCGCGGCCGCCGCGGCAGTGTTTTTCAGCTTTTCTCCGACCGGATACCGTATGAGCGTTCCGGTCAGAGCGTCCTTTGAGAAGCTGTCGGACAACGTATTCGTCAACCGTGATCACGCGGGGAACAGGGACATTATTTCCGCGCTGACCGAAACAGTCAACGGCGGCGGGGATTTCGGTTCCGCGTTCGGCGGCTGAGAGTTCCCGGACTTACGCCCGCGTTTTCACTCCGCGAATGTTTTCATTACCGCCACGCGGCTGTTGATTTTTCGCCGATACTGCGGTATAATCCTGGATATGGAAAAGAAAAAAGTCATAGTTGGGATGTCCGGCGGGGTCGACAGCGCGGTCGCGGCGTACCTGCTCAAGGAGCAGGGCTGCGAGGTCGTCGGCGTAACGCTGCGCACGTGGGAAGCGGACGACGGCTCCGACGGCCGCTGCTGCGACATCGACGACGCGCGGGCTGCGGCCGAGCGGATCGGGATCAAGTATATACCCGTAAACTGTACCGACGATTTCCGGAGGTACGTAGTCGACCCGTTCACGCGGGATTATCTGAACGGCATAACGCCCAATCCGTGTATAGGATGCAACAGATACGTCAAGTGGGCGAAGCTGATACTGTACGCCGACATACTCGACGCTCAATACGTCGCGACGGGGCATTACGCCCGCGTGGAAAGGCTCGCTAACGGACGGTATACGGTCAAAAAGGCACTGCACGCCGAAAAGGATCAGACCTATATGCTGTACCGGCTCAGCCAGGAACAGCTCGCGCGCACGCTCATGCCGCTCGGTGAGCTTTCCAAGGACGAGGTGCGGCGCATAGCCCGCGAAGCAGGCATCCCGGTCGCGGACAAACCGGATTCTCAGGACGTCTGCTTTGTCGCGGACGGGAGCTACGCGGATCATATTGCGCGGACCGGAGGAGCGGGCGCGGCGCTCGAGGGGAACTTCGTGGACGTATCCGGCAATATACTCGGCAGGCACAAGGGAATAATACACTATACCGTCGGGCAAAGAAAGGGGCTCGGGATAGCTCTCGGCAGCCCCGCCTACGTCAGGGAGATACGCCCCGAAACGAACGAGGTCGTCCTCTGCGACGACGCCTCGCTTTATACGGATGGGATACTCTGCCGCGACGTGAACTTCATGAGCATAGAAGGGCTCGAAAAAGACGGGGAACTCCCCTGCTTCGTCAAGATACGCTACCGGCACGAGGGTCAGGACGCGCGTATCGGAATTACGGACGGCGGACTTGTGAAAGTGACGTTCAAAAAACCCGTCAGGGCGGCGGCGCCCGGACAGTCGGCGGTCTTCTACGGCGAAAACGGCGAGGTCATTGGCGGAGGGATCATCACGAAGTAGCTTTGCGCTTTGCGTTTTCGTTTTGCGGTTGCAGGAATCAAACGCTTCAGGACTTCAGTCCGACATCGCCCCGGGAAACGGCATGACCGTGTTTTCCGGTCGTTAGATCCCCGGAAGCGAAGCTGATCATCGACGGCGTACCGATTACCAAAGGCCCAACACGCAAAACCGAATTACAGGCGACATACAGATAACGCCGGGAGCTTTCAAGGACAGAAGCTCCCGGCGGATCGTATTATTCTGTGTCTTATCCGACCTTACCCGAACATCCTCGCTATGAAGTCGGCGACCATTCTGAAGAACTGGATGATATAGGAGACGAAGGGTATCTCGTCGATGCCGATGGTGTTCTGCTGCGCGCCGGTGCTTGTCGTAAATCCGATCGTGTTGTGATACTCGACTATCGCCTGAGCTATCAGCCTGTGACCGACGGCGTTGGGATGTATCGTATCGACCGCTATAAAGGCGGCGTTGTTGCCGATGACGGACTCGATGTCGACAAGCTCGAACGCGCCCGGATTATCGGCAAGATAACCGGTTATGACGCGGTTGACCCTCTTGACTCCCTCGCCGTAAAAATCCTTAAGCGCGTCTGTGCGGGGATTGTAGAGCGTCTGGACAACGAGCAGAACGTCGGGATTGAGCGACTTAATACGTGCGATTATATCGGCGAAATTATTTTTGAGGTTCGCCTCGATATTGTCGAGGTGATGATAGTCGCCATTGTTGTAGTCGCTGAGAAGCACGGGCAGGTTCTGCTGCAGATAGTCGTTGCCGCCTATGGACATAAGGATGATATCCGCGTCCGCGACGGCGGAAGCGACGTCATCCCTGAAGAGCTTGGCGAGAAGGTCCTGCGAACGGTCGCCGTTCTTCGCGAAATTGGCATAGGAATAACCGATGGAATCGGCGACTATCCTGGCGTAGCACGCTTTGTTCGCGTTATAAACGCCCGTACCGGCCGCTATGGAATCTCCGAGCGCGACAAGCGAGCCCTCCGACGCCGATACAGCGGGAACGAGCGCGGCGAGCATGACCGCGGCGAGCATCAAAGCGATGATTTTTACGGTTTTTTTCATAAAGACCACTTCCGATAAAAAATTACTGTCTGTATTATAAGCGCAAAACGGAAAAAATGCAATAGCGTATTTGGTCCGTCACGCCCACGGGTCGTCGGATTTCGGCTTACGGATGCCCGCCATCATGCCCTTGTAGGAGTCGGAGGAAATGAACCACTCGCCGGTTGAGCCTTTTTTCCTCAACATCAACGGGCGGGGAGAATCTGCTCCCGCGTTCACCGCGAAAAGCTTGAAATACCCGCTTTCGGGGCGGCAGTACGGGTCGTCGCGAAGCGTAACGGCGCAGCTCGACGGGCGGTAGTCGTTTTCCACGGACGCGCCCTCGAAATAAGCGCGCATAACGTAGGGATACTGACGCAGCTGCCCCTTTATGAATTCGCGATCGAAAGGACCGGGCGACGCGGGCCCCATGACGTAATCGAGCATCGAGAACCCCGTTTCGAAATCGTTTTCGAAGACCGCGAGAGCGCAGATTGCCGCGGCGGCGGCCTGATAGGGGTCGGTAAGGTCGAACGCGCGAAGATCGTCCGGGCTTTGCGGCATGGCGGACGCGGCTACCGTTTTTACGGCGTCGGCTGCGGACGTAAGTACGGTTATATCACTCATGATTCCCTCCTGGTTTATATCTTCATACGCAAATTATAGCACCGATATCCGCGGGCTGTCAAGCGCGGAGACAGCGCCCGGAAGCGGAGCAAAAATATTCGCGGGAAATATTGACCGGAAACGCAAAATATGGTATAAAATTACTCGGAGGTGGTTACTTATGGCAGCAACTATGGCAGCAACGATCACATGGGTATGCGTCTTTGTTCTGGCGCTTGTCATCGAAGCCATCAGCGTTCAGCTCGTGTCGGTCTGGTTCGCTCTCGGAGCGCTCGCGGCTTTTGTCCTCTCCTTCTTTGCCCCGGACAATTATACGCTGCAGATAATAGTGTTCCTCGGCGTTTCGATCGTAACGCTTCTGGTCACAAGGCCGCTTATCCGCAAAAAGCTGAAGCCGAAGATCCAGCGCACCAACGCTGACAAGATCGTCGGAATGACGGCGATAGTCGTCGACGAGATCGTCAACGAAGAAGGCAGAGGCACCGTAAAGGTCGAGGGCGTCGTGTGGAACGCGAGAAACGAGACAAACGCGGTCTGCGCGCCCGGCGAAATGGTCACGGTGGCCGGAATCGACGGAAACAAACTCATCGTAAGATAAAAGAAACGGAGGCAGAATCATGGGTCCCATCATCTACATCATAGCGGCAGTAATCGTGATCATTCTCGGCGTCGTGATCGCCAATATCAAGATAGTCCCGCAGTCGAAGGCATACGTCGTGGAGCGTCTCGGCGCGTACTACGCGACGTGGGAGACGGGCCTTCACATCAAGGTCCCGTTCATCGAGCGCATAGCCAAGATCGTTTCCCTCAAGGAAAAGGTCTGCGACTTCCCGCCCCAGCCGGTCATCACGAAGGACAACGTCACCATGCAGGTAGACACCGTCGTCTATTTCCTGATAACCGACCCGAAGCTCTACACCTACGGCGTTGAAAATCCCATGTCGGCGATCGAGAACCTCTCAGCCACCACGCTGAGGAACATCATCGGCGACCTCGACCTCGACCACACCCTCACGTCGAGAGACACGATCAACGCGCGTATCCGCGTCATCCTTGACGAAGCTACCGACCCGTGGGGCATCAAGGTCACCAGGGTCGAGCTCAAGAACATCCTGCCTCCGAGGGAGATCCAGGACTCCATGGAGAAGCAGATGAAGGCGGAGCGCGAGCGCCGCGAGGCTGTCACCAGGGCGGAAGGCGAAAAGGCGTCCGCCGTCCTCGTCGCCGAAGGTAAGAAGGACGCGCTCGTCCTCAACGCCGAGGCTGAGAAAGAAGCCGCCATACTGCACGCCGAAGCGGTGAAGGAAGCTAAGATCCGCGAAGCGGAAGGCGCCGCCGAGGCGATACTCCGCATCCAGGAAGCGACCGCGAAGGGTATCCGGATGATAAACGAAGCCGATCCCGGTCAGAACTACCTCACCCTGCGCTCTCTCGAGAGCATGGAGAAGGTCGCCGACGGCAAGGCTACGAAGATCATCATCCCCAGCCAGCTTCAGAGCATCGCCGGGCTTGCGGAAGGCATCAAGGCAGTCATAGAAGAATAAGCGTTTGAAGATATTAGCAATCGAAACATCCTGTGACGATACCGCGGCGGCGGTCGTGGAGGACGGAAGAAAAGTCCTGTCCGCCGTCGTGGCGTCGCAGATACAGGAGCATATAAAATTCGGAGGCGTCGTGCCTGAGATCGCATCCAGGCAGCACACCGAAAACATAGCCGACGTCGTCGCGGTCGCCATGCGCACCGCGGCTCTTGATTATGACATGCTCGACGCAGTAGCGGTCACGGCGGCACCGGGGCTGATAGGCGCGCTTCTCGTGGGCGTCAGCTTCGCGAAAGGGCTCGCCTACTCTTCGGGGCTCCCGATAGTGCCGGTCCACCATTTAAGGGGACACATAGCGTCCAACTACATCTGCCATCCGGACCTTGAGCCGCCGTTCACCGCTCTTGTCGTATCGGGCGGTCACAGCCATCTTATCAGGGTGAACGGCTATACCGACTTCACCGTCCTCGGCAGGACTCGCGACGACGCCGCGGGTGAAGCGCTCGACAAGGCGGCAAGAGCCATGGGGCTTGACTATCCCGGCGGCGCGAATCTCGACAAGGCGGCGAAGGACGGCAACGACCGCGCCTATGAGTTCCCGCACCCGAGAGTCGACGGTTCCCCGTTGGATTTCAGCTTTTCGGGACTGAAAACGCAGGTCCTCAACACGATAAACTCGGCCAATCAGCGCGGCGAAACGGTATCCGTGCCGGATCTCGGCGCGTCGTATATCAAGGCGGTGGTAGACTGCCTTATCAAAAGAGCGGAGCTCGCTCTCGACATGACCGGCGACGGCAAATTCGTCATAGCGGGCGGAGTTTCCGCCAACTCGGTCCTTCGCCGCAGAGCGGCAGGGATGTGCGAAAAAAGGAAGATAAAACTGTTTATGCCCGAGCTGAGGTTTTGCGGCGACAACGCCGCGATGATCGGCGCGCAGGGCTTTTATGAGTTTACCTCCGGGCACACAGCCTCGCTGAGGCTGAACGCGAAAGCCACGATGGAGATCGACGCGGCTTTCCCCGCCGAATGAGTTTTGTTTTTTCGGGCGAAAAACATAGGGTAAGGAGACTGTATCATGAAAAAAGCAATCGTTATCGTACTTTGCCTGATGATCGCGGTGAGCCTTTGCTCCTGCGGCACGAACGGCGATAAGGTCCCGACGGACGCCGCCACAACGAGCGCCGCGGCATCCGCGAAGTATTCTCAGGAAGACATCGATTCCGCGATCGATACGATCAAGCAGGAATTCGAACAGAATTGGCCGGGCTGCACACTCAAAGAGATCTACTACGCCGGCGACGAAGTCAACGCGGAATATCAGGATTGGGCGGACAGAAACGACGCAGACGAGGTCATCGTTCTGCTTTCGTCGTTTTACGTCGATTCGTCCGGGCAGATGCCTGCGCTCAATACGGATTACACCTACGAAAACTGGAACTGGATACTCGTCAGAAACGCCGGCGGTCAGTGGCAGCACGTCGATCACGGTTATTGACGCTTACGGTATAAGGCAGCAAATAAACCGGTCCGCCGCGGGAACGCGGCGGACCGGTTTTTTATACGTAACTCATAACGGATCCGATTTCTCTGAATCCGGATCCGTTAAAACGGGAGGTAACATTTACCCGGTATACTCTTGCCGGCTCATAAGACGATATCGGTCGGGAACGGCGGGTAGCCGCAAAGGTAAGTGTTCGAGCCTTCGACGCTGCCGCTCCAGCTTATATCTAAAAGCCTTTGACGGGAAACGCCGACGTTGACGCTGCCGAGGCGCACAAGGGAATGAGGCGCGGCGGTGATTTCTCCGCTTCTGATGATCTCGCCGCTGTTTCTGTCCTTTATCTCATAGGAAACGGTCTGAGTTTCGCCTGTCTCGTTGTGAGCGAACAGGTCGTGCTCCCTGCCGTGCAGCTCGCCCAAGAACATCAAAAACGGCGTCTGTGCAAGCTTTACGGCGTCGTAAGCCGCTTTTTTCGTAAAATCGTAGTTCACTATCGCGTCGGAGATCTGGGGCCAACAGTCGATAATATTCCACCATAGTATACCTGAGCACTCGCGACTGCGACGGCGCGTGTTCTCGATGAAGAATTTGAGAGCCTGAGCCTGGATGAACTGCGAAAGCTTCACGAAATCCTCCGTTTTATCGGGAATGAAGCCGAACATTATCCCGCACTGCTCGCGCATCAGCTTTATCCTGCCGTCGCCGCGGTCATAGCGCAGATCCTCCGTGGAGTGCGACCTCCAAGAAACGCCGGTCATATCCTCGATCTCGTCTTCCGGCATGAACTGTCTGAGGACGTCGACCGACGGACAGCCGTGATAACCCGACTCGCCGATGAACGCGGCGTTGGTATCGGCATAGAAGCCGTCCTTGAAGTACGCTCTCGGTCCCCATTTATGTTGTTCGGGAACGTTCGCCTCGCGTATGCCCGCAGGTATCTCGGGCGAAGACGGCACGTAAGGACGGTAGGGGTCCTCGTGCAGGATGAGAGTCGGGAACAGCTCTCTGGTTATGCGGCTGATGCGGCGGCTGTCGTCCGGGAAACCCGAGCCCCGCATGTGCTGATCGACCTCGTTGTCTCCCGACCAGAGAGCGACGCACGGATGATTGCGGATGCGTCTGACGAGCTTCGTCACCTCGTCCGTGAGCACCGCGTCGAGCCTTCCGTCCTGCGGATAACCGGCGTTGCCCATCGCGAAATCCTGCCAGACGAGGATGCCGTTTTCGTCGCACAGATCGTAGAGGCGGTCGCCGTCGTAAATACCGCCGCCCCAGTTGCGTACCATATTGCAGCCGAGATCGGCTATCATCCCGACCTCGCGCTCGTATCTGCTCTCTATCCGCGAGTGGAAGGCGTCGTTCATCACGCGGTTCGTGCCCATGATGAACACGGGCGTGTTGTTCACGATAAAGCGGAATTTGAGGTTATCCTTGTCAAAATCGCGCTCGAGTCTCAGAGACCGCAGCCCTATCCTGTCCTCCCTGACGTCGACGACCTCGCCGTTCTTTATCAGCTCGAGCTTCACCGTGTAGAGGTTCGGCTCACCGTAATTGCGAGGCCACCAGAGCTTCGCGCGGCTGACGTTTATGCTGTCGTTGACGCAGACGAAGGTCGGCTTATATTCGAAAGAAAAGCTGCTGTCGCCGCAGGCGCCGGTACAGCGAAGCCTGACGTTTTCGAGGTCTTCGGCGTCCGTATCGAAACGGAAAGCAAACCTGAGCCGCGCGTTGTCCCCGTCGACGGACGAAACGGTATAATAAGCCTGAGTTATACGGTCGACGCCGACAGACTTGACGAAACACGGACGGTAGATGCCGGCGGTGAGGATGCGCGGGGCTATATCCCAGCCGAAGGAGTGGCAGGCGTGGCGGAGCTGGGTCATCTGTATGCGCGGACCGGACCCGGACAGATAGACCGGATAGTCCTTTCCGCGAGCGAAGTCGATAAGCGAAAAGATATGCACTCCGACAGTGTTCGCGCCCTGCTTCAGCACGCCGGTGACGTCGAATTCCTGTTCGACGAACATATCCTCCGACGATCCGACGAACTCGCCGTTCACGAATACGTCGGCGACGGTGTCGAGTCCCTCGAAAACTAAGACAAGTCTGCCGTCGGGCAGAACATCGATACAAAACTCACGCTCGTAATACCAACCGTAAGTCTCGTATTTTATGTAGCTGTAGTAATTGTCGGAGAAGAAGGGATCGGCTTCGAGCCTCGCGCGGAACAGGTCGAGCTGCACCTCGCCGGGGACCGCCGCCGGGATACGCCGTTTCCCGTCAAGCTCCGGGAGGACTCCCCTCGGGGGATTCTTACCTCCGCGCTCGGGCAGGAGGTACAGCGACCATTCGCCGGTGAGATCGGATATGATCCTGTTCATCTTCGATCATTCTCCGGAATGGAGCTTTTCGACGGATTTCATCTGGAGGTAGGCGGTTATGAAGCCGTCGAGGTCGCCGTCCATAACGGCGTTGATATTGCCGTTTTCATAGCCCGTCCTGTGGTCCTTGACGAGCGTATAGGGCATGAAGACGTAGGAGCGTATCTGGCTGCCCCAGGCTATCTCTTTCTGTTCGCCCTTGATATCCTCGATACGGTCGAGATTCTCGCGCTCCTTGATCTCAACGAGCTTCGACTTGAGCATACGCATCGCCACTTCCCTGTTCTGGTGCTGGCTGCGCTCGACCTGGCACGAAACGACGATGCCCGTCGGGATGTGGATAAGACGGACGGCGGACGAGGTCTTGTTGACCTTCTGACCGCCGGCGCCGCTGGCGCGGTAGACCTCCATCTGAACGTCCTCGGGGCGTATCTCCACGTTCACGTCGTCGTCGATCTCGGGCATGACCTCGAGAGAGGCGAAGGACGTGTGCCTTCTGCCCGACGCGTCGAACGGAGATATCCTGACAAGGCGGTGTATGCCCATCTCGCTCTTGAGAAAGCCGTAAGCGTTCTCGCCCTCGATGAGCAGCGACGCGGACTTTATGCCCGCCTCGTCGCCGTCGAGCATGTCGAGCAGGCTGACCTTGAAGCCGTGGCGCTCCGCCCAGCGGTTGTACATGCGGTAGAGCATGAGAGCCCAGTCCTGAGCCTCGGTGCCTCCGGCTCCGGCGTGGAAGTTGAGTATGGCGTTGTTCTTGTCGTATTCGCCGGACAGCAGCGTCGTGAGCGTCATGGAGTCGATACGGCGTTTGACGTCGTCGACAGCCTCGGAGCACTCGTCAAAGAGGCTCTCGTCCTCTTCCTCGTTCGCGAGCTCGATGAGCGTCAGAGCGTCCTCGTAGGCGGACTTGAGGTCGTCGTACGCCTGCACCTTGTTCTTGAGCGAGCTCGTACGCTGCGAGACCTTCTGGGAATTCTCGAGATCGTTCCAGAATCCCTCCTGCGACGCCTGTTCCTCAAGCGCCGCGATCTCTTCCTTCATCTTGTCGAGCCCCAGGGCGCCGGCAAGATCGTTGAGCGGCTTTTCGCTTTCAAGCAGTTTGAGCCGCAGTTCCTCGAATTGAAGCATAATTTGATTCCTTCCGGATGATTTGATAACGAATAAGGGTCTACGGACCGGCAGCGTCACTGCTGCATGAAGAACTCGTAGATGGCGCGGTAGGCGGAGTAGATATCCGACTTCGCGACGAGTTCATAGGGAGAGTGCATCGACAGCACCGGAACGCCGATATCCACGACGTCCGCGCCGAGGTCCGCGATATACTTCGCGACCGTACCGCCGCCGCCCTCGTCGACCTTGCCGAGCTCGCCCGTCTGCCAGCAGACGGATTTGGAGTCGAACAGGCGCGTCACCTTGCCGACGAACTCGGCGGACGCGTCGTTGGACGAGGATTTGCCGCGCGAGCCGGTGTATTTGGTAACGGTCACGCCGCGGTTGAGATAAGAGGAGTTCTGCTTGTCGAAAACCTCCGGGAACGTGGGATCGTAGGCGGCGTTGACGTCGGCGGAAAGGCACTCCGACATGGCGAGCACGTCGAAACCGTCGAGACCGTCCGTCCTCGCGAGGTCCCAGATGAAATACTTGAGGTACGCGCCCTGGAGGCCCGTGTTGCCCTCGGAGCCTATCTCCTCCTTGTCGGTAAGGACGGCGACGACGGTCTTTTCGGGCATCTCGACGTCGAGAGCGGCGATAAGCTCCGGATAAGCGTCGACCCTGTCGTCGTGACCGTAGGCGCCTATAAGGCTGCGGTCGAAGCCGATATCGTCCGCCTTGAAAGCGGGAACGGCTTCAAGCTCCGCGGAGACGAAATCCTTCTCCGTGATGCCGTATTTTTCATTGAGGATGCTCATGACGGCGAGCTTGACGGCGTCCTTCCCGTCGTAGCCGGAATATTTGCGGGAGCCGATGATGATATTGAGCTCCTCGCCCTTGACGCCCTCGGAGAGCGTCCTCTTCATCTGCGAAGCGGCAAGATGCGGAAGCAGGTCGGAAATGACGAATTTCGGCTCGTCGGGCTCGTCGCCTATGCTGACGGTGATCTCCGCGCCGTCCGAGCGCACGACAACGCCGTGAAGCGACAGCGGGATGCACGTCCACTGATACTTCTTGATCCCGCCGTAGTAATGAGTTTTGAAGTAACCGATGTCGGAGCTTTCATAAAGAGGATTGGGCTTGAGATCGAGCCTCGGGGAATCGATATGAGCCGCGGCGATCCTGACGCCCTCGGTGCATTTGAGCCTGCCGATGACGCAGAGGATGACCGCCTTGCCCCTCTCGCAGTACCAGATCTTGTCGCCGGGGAAGTAGCTCTGGTCGGGATCGAACTCGGTAAAGCCGTTCTCCTCAGCGAGCCTGATCGCCTCGGCGGCGCACTCGCGCTCCGTCCTCGCCTTGTTGAGGAACGCCTTGTAGCCCTCGCAGAACTCGTCCGCGGCGCGCAGCTCGTCGTCGCTCATAAGGTCGCTGGCATGTTTCGCCTCGTAGAAAAGGTCTTTTTTAAGCTGTTCTACTGCGGGATCTTCTTTACTCATTTTCTGCCTCCTGAATATATAGCTGTTTCGTCAATAAAGTATGCGGTACAGAATATCGTAGCACTTGAATTTGATCACATACCACCGCGTTTCGGAATAAGGTATGTTTTTCAGCGTTCGCCCGTCGGACGAATAGCGCGAGTCGGTCAGCCAGCCTCTGACGGCGTTCATCCCGGCGTTGTAGGCGGCTATCGCGGTATCGCGCTCGCCGTCGAACTCCTTTAACAGCAGCGACAGGAAAAACACGCCGTACTTTACGCTCGTTTCCGGGTCGTTGAGATCGGACACGGCGTGCGTCTCGCCCGTTTTCAGGCAAAGCCATTCAAAAGTCTCGGGCGTTATCTGCGTAAGCCCCACCGCGCCCGCGGACGACACCGCGCCCGGGTCGTTGCCGCTTTCCGTCTGAATGAGGGCGTAAACGAGGCTTTTGCGGACCCCGTAGATCCCGGCGTATTTATCGGCAAGATCCTTATATTTGATCGGAACGCACCGTCTGAGATACCAAAAACCGCCCAGAACGGCCGCCGCGACAAGGATAAGGGCAAGCACCCGCACGCCGCGTTTTTTTCTCTTTCGCGCCATATCAGTACGGTATTCCGGAAAGCTGGCTTTCCAGGTCGTAAGGCTCGTAGTTGCGTATCACGTACTGCGCGCGCGAAACGTAGTATTCGTCCTCCTGCTGGACGCGCATACGGGCGCGCGCCGCTCCTTCTTCGATACCGTCTCGGCGCATTACGCGGCGCAGACGCACCTTTACGGGAGCGACGACGGTGACCGAGAAATCGCAGAACTCGTCGAGACCGCTTTCGAACAGCAGCGGAGCGTCTATCACCGCGGGGAAACCCCTTTTCGTGATAGCCTTCGCCTGCGACAGCGCGCGTCGGATTATCTCGGGATGGGTTATAGCGTCGAGCTTCGCCGCGTTCACCCTTGACGAGAAAGCCCTCTGCGCGAGAAGCTGCCTTTTGAGCGTGCCGTCGGGAGCGATGATGTCGGCTCCGAATACCTTAGCCGTTTCCTCGAGTATCGGGCTGCCGTCCGAGAGGACCGTGCGTGCTATCTTGTCGCAGTCGACCGTCTCGCAGCCGTCGAGCTCCAGCAGCTTCGCGACGGTGGATTTTCCCGCGCCCGTCTGCCCGGTGAGCCCGATGATCGGCGACGCCTTCAGGAACCTGAACGCCGCGCTGCGGTAAAGCCTGTTGCAGACTGCGAGACCGACGCCATCCTCGGACGGGGAACGAGCGTAGACACGTTTGAAACCGCGCGAGTCAAGTTCCCTCAAAGCCCCGAAAAGCCGCTCCGCCTGGGAGAGACTGTCGTTCGCTTTTCCCATTGTGACACAGCCCAGCGGCAAATACTTCTCCTCGCCCTCAAAGCACAGAACGCCTTCGTTTTCGCCGGTGCGGCGGGAAACGAAACGCACGAATTCCGGCAGCGTTCCGCGGATGACGAAGATATCCGCGTTCGGAGAATAGTGCTTGTATTTCATGCCCGGCGAGGCGGCGGACGCTCCGTCCTCGAGCGGGTGAAGAGCGGACTCGTCGGTTTCGACGCGCCCGATGACCTCCTCCATCATCTCAGGAGTGACAGCTCCGGGGCGCAGCACCCTGGGTACGTCGCCGCATAGCGTTACGACCGTAGACTCAACGCCGACTACGCAGGCTCCGCCGTCTATTATGGCGTCTATCCTGCCGTTCATATCGTCGTAGACCGCTTCGAAATCCGTCGGGCTCGGCAGCCCCGAGATGTTCGCCGACGGAGCGGCGAGAGGCACGCCCGCGAGCCTGATGACCTCGTTCGCGACGGCGTTTTCGGGGCATCTGACGGCGACGGTATCAAGCCCTCCGGACGTAACGTCGGGGACGATATCCTTCTTGGGCAGAACCATCGTCAGAGGCCCCGGCCAGAATCTTTCGGCAAGCAGCTTCGCGTTCTCCGGCACCCGGGAAACGAGCGTTTCGAGCTCCTCGAAGCGTGATATGTGCACGATCAACGGATTGTCGGACGGTCTGCCCTTCGCCCTGTATATCTTCGACACGGCTTCGGCGTCGAGCGCGTTCGCGGCGAGACCGTAGACCGTTTCGGTAGGGATGGCGACGAGACCGCCGTTTTTAAGGATCTCCGCGGCTTTAGCCGTCGCTTCGGGGTCGGTACGCGGAGTCAGGATAAGCGTTTCCATCGCGTGTCACTCCCCTCCCAGCTTAGCCGCGGTATCGGCTGTGATGAGCGCGTCGATAAGCTCGTCGATATCGCCGTTCATGATCGATTCTATCTTATAAAGCGTGAGCCCGATGCGGTGATCGGTCACGCGTCCCTGCGGGAAATTATAAGTCCTGATGCGTTCCGAGCGGTCGCCCGAACCGACCATATTCCTTCGCTCTCCCGCTATGCTGTCGCTCTGCTTCTGCCTCTCGGCGGCAAGCAGACGCGAACGCAGGACCGCCATGGCCTTGTCCTTGTTGCGGTACTGGCTGCGCTCGTCCTGACACTCGACCACGAGGCCGGTGGGGATATGCGTTATGCGTATCGCGGACGAGGTCTTGTTGACCTTCTGACCGCCCGCGCCGCTCGAACAGAACGTGTCTATCTGCAGGTCGGCGGGGTCGATCGTGACGTCGACGTCCTCCGCCTCGGGAAACACCGCGACTGTCGCCGCGGAGGTCTGTATCCTCCCCTGCGACTCCGTTTCGGGCACCCTCTGCACCCTGTGCACGCCGCTTTCGAACTTGAAGCGCGAATAAGCGCCGGAGCCGCTGACGGTGAATATCATCTCTTTGAAGCCGCCGAGCTGCGTTTCGCTGCAGCTGACCACCTCTGTCTTATAGCCCATTCGGGCGGAATACATCGTGTACATACGGTAGAGCGAGCCCGCGAAAAGCGCCGACTCCTCGCCGCCCGTTCCGCTTCTGATCTCTACGATCACGTTGCGGTCGTCGTTCGGATCGCGCGGCAGAAGAAGTATCTTGAGCTCGCCCTCGGCTTTTTCGACGGCTGCCTTCGCCCCGTCGAGCTCCGAACGCGCGAGCTCCTTAAGCTCGGGGTCGCAGTCGGGGTCGTCGATCATCTCGAGCGTGTCGCCGAGTATCTTTTCCGCTCTTTCAAGCTCCGCGTACTTGACGGCGAAGGGCTCGAGAGATTTGAGTTCCTTTGACAGCGCCGTGACTTTTTCGATATCAGAACTTATCAGCGGGTCGCAGAGCTGCCGCTGTATCTCGTCGTAATGCTGTTTGGGTTTTCTGAATTTTTCGTCCATATCAGAATGTAAATCCCGGGGCCTGCCGTCTCATTTCCGCGAGCGTCTCGCATACGAGCAGAGACATCTCGCGGCAGTGCGCGTAGTCTCCGGCGGTGTTCACGGGGTCGTCTTCGAATCTCATAAAATCGGCGGCTTCGTATTCCATTATGCCGACCTTGCTCATATCGCCGAAAACGGTCTCGCACTCCGAAGTCGCGGCGTCGTAGAAACGCACGTCCTTGACCTGGGAAACGGAACCTACCGTGACCGCGCCGCGGTCGCCGAGGATCTGCGACGGCGAAAAGCTCTGCGCGGTCTTGGAATGGGTCAGAACGACCTCCTTGTCGGCGTACTCAAAAAGGGCGCAGCCCCTGCCGTCGGCGGCCGAGGGGAGAAAAACGCTCTTTGAAACGATCCTGTCCGGCTTGCCGAACAGCTCAAGCGTCAGATATACGCAGTACAACCCTATGTCTTCAAGGCAGCCCGCCTGCATCTCCTGCGAGAAGATATTTGTCATCTCGCCGTTTTTCAGCAAGGCGTAACGCGATGAAAGCTGTGAAAAATCGATATGCGCGAAGCTTATCTCACCTACGCGTCCCATCGCCTTTTTGAGCGCGGCGAGACCCGGAGAATGGAGCGACATTATCGCCTCGACGTAGATGACGCCCTTTTTATCGGCGAGCTCCTGCAGACCGCGCAGCTCGGCGGGGTCGGTCGCCGCGGGCTTTTCGCAAATGACGTGCTTGCCCGCCTCGAGCATCAGGCGGCTCTGCCGCGCGTGAAGAGCGTTCGGGGACGCGACATATACGGTATCGGCGTCGCCGCACGCGGCGTGAGAGCCGAGGGCGTCGAAGCCAAGGCTGCCGCCGAAGTCGCCGGCAAAAGCCCGCGCGCGGGAGATATCGCGCGAATACGCGCCGACATATTCCGCCCCCGCGTTTTTCGCCGCGGCGACGAATTCCCTCGTTATTCCCGACGTACCTATCGTTACGAATCTCATAGCAGAAAAAAAATCACATCAGGGGCATCCGGTCAATGAAAAAGAGCGCACAGGCGGCTTTCCTATCAGCCGTTTACACAAGAGAGGAAGTCGAGCGTGACGTCCGCGGTCTCGCGGGCGTGAGTCTGTATCATGAGGTGACCGCCGCCGCTTATGACCGCGTCGACGCTGCCCGCGGGCAGAGAAGCCCGAAGCTGTTTCCTCGAAGAATCGGTGATGACAAGGTCCCTGTCGCCGTTGACGAAGAGGATGGGAGGCATTTTCGACACCGCCTCGTAATCCGTGACCGGCAGCATAGTGAACGAATACACCGCTCCGACTCCCGTGCCGGGTATTTTGAACGGATCGGTTATCTTTTTTATATCGTAGCCCGCGGTGAAGCCTATATCGAGCGTCGCGAGCAGAAGGAACAGCCTGACGAGCGGCGTGCAGCGCGACATGACGCCCATGAAGCCGCCGAGCATCTTCACGGCGAAGGGGCGTTCGGCAAGAGAGACCGCCGGCGAGCCGGGATTGCCGCAGGTGCCGTAAAGCAGGAGGTTGCGGACGCTGTCGGGATATTTCTGCGCTATAGCCGTCGCGACGTAGCCGCCCATCGAATGGCCGGCGACGAACCACGGCCCGTCGTCAAGGCTCGTCATGAGCGAGTGCATTATATCCTCTCTGGGCAGCCGTTCGGTCTCGGAAGTC
This sequence comes from Clostridia bacterium, assembly GCA_017443405.1. Lineage (GTDB taxonomy): Bacteria > Bacillota > Clostridia > Oscillospirales > Acutalibacteraceae > RGIG2893. The sequence goes on from JAFRXS010000152.1 coordinate 18,023, forward strand.
TCGCGGGATGAATAACCGAAATCTGGGAGATCGGCAAGCACGCAGGTATATCCGCCCTCAACGAGAAGCCGCGCGAGCTCCTCAAGGCAGACGGTGGAAAGCGCGAAGCCGTGTATCATGAATATCCGGCCGAGAGGCTCTTCCGCCTCCCAGACGCGGTAGTGTATGCTGTAGTCGCCGACGGTATAGTAGCGGCTGTCGGCAAAGGGCGCGCCATCCTCTTCGGCGGCAAACGCGCGCAGCGCCGGAACAAGCAGCATGACCGCAACGAGCAGAACGGCGAATGACTTTACTGTTTTTTTCAATTGTACCACCCCGTTTAGAATATAACAAATCAAGGCTTTTGTCAATGCTTTTAGCCTTCAACAGACGCGAAATCTTTACTTTTATTAAAATTTTACGCGTATAATATTTTAAATTTCTTATTGCAAAACGGTGAGTTCTTGATTATAATTATACGGATAATATCAGTATTGGTATAATTATGCCCATTTGGAACGCGGCGGAAAGGAGCACGGGATGATAGATATACACTGTCATATCCTCAGCGGAGTCGACGACGGTTCATACTGTCTTTCCGAGTCGGTGGAGATGGCGCGCGTCGCCGTCGAAAGCGGCACGACGGATATCATAGCGACCCCGCATACGAACGCGCCGGGTATCGACCTCAACGCGTGGGACGATTCCTTTGACGCGGCGCTGTCGGAGCTCAATTCCGCGCTCGAGAAAGACAGGATACCGCTGAAGATCCACCCGGGCAGCGAGATATACTTCACGCCGGGAGTTCTGCAGATGCTTAAGACCGGCGAGGCGATGACGCTGAACAGATCGAGATACTTCCTTATCGAGTTCGATTTCTATTCGAGGGAACAGACCATCCTCGACCAATGCGAGATGGCGGCATCCTCCGGTCTCGTGCCCGTCGTCGCTCATCCCGAGCGCTACGCCGCGGTGCAGGAGGACGTCCAGACGGCTTACCGTATGAAGCGTATGGGCTGCCTGCTGCAGCTCAACAGCGGCAGTCTCTTCGGCGCATTCGGCAGAGGGGCGCAGGCCGCCGCGAACGAGATGCTCGGCGATACCCTCGCGGACTTCATCGCGAGCGACGCTCACAGCCCGTATATGCGCTCCCCCTTCATCGCGGACGCGCATGAAATGGTGAGCGATGTTTATTCGATTGATTATTCCGATCTCCTTTTCTCGTGGAACCCCGGTCTTGTCCTTGCGGACAAGGAGATCGTCAGCTATTGAGAGGTCGATTTTATGATGCGGATCTTTCGCGCGTTCATAGCGCTCATATTCGCGGCGACGCTGGTGATATTTCTGCGCGACTGGTATAAATATGAGATCAGAGCGGACAAGACCGTCCCCGTGATAACTATTGACTCGCCTCTGCTTGAGGTCGACGCGGACGCGACGGACGAGGATCTTCTCGCGGGCGTCACCGCCTACGATGAAAAGGACGGCGACCTGACCGGCCATATCATCATCGAGGGCATATCGAAATTCGTCGATCCCGGCGTGTGCAAGGTCTATTACGCCGTTTCCGACAGCGACGACCACGTCGCCAGCACCTACCGCAGGATAAAATACAGGGACTATACGCATCCCAGATTCACGATGAACCGCGCCCTTTGCTTTTCGCTCCTTGAAAACGTGAACATCTCGAACGTCATGGGGGCGACGGACATGCTCGACGGCGACATCACGCCAGGTATAATCATCACTTCGTCCGACTACGAATACGGCAAGGCGGGCACCTACACGGTCAGCGCGGAGGTCAGCAACTCAAAGGGCGACGAGATATCCATCACCGTCCCGCTGCTCGTCGAGGACCGCAGCCTCAACGCGCCGGTCATTACGCTCTCGGATTATCTCATCTACGTCGAAAAGGGCACGCAGATAAGACCATACTCGTATTTCGAATCCGCGGTCGACAGTTTCGAAAACAGCGTTTCCGATTCGCTGCATATGGAAAACAACTACAACAGCGAGGAAAAGGGAGTTTACAGCTTCCACTATTACGCGACGGACGAGCTCGGCAGGACGGGTCACACGATACTGACGGTCGTTGTGGAGTAAGATATGGCGAATGAGAAGAAAGAAAAAAAGATAGAGCTCGAGTGGCACAGTATTATCCGCGACCTCAAACGGAACGTGCCTTACATAATCATGAGCATGCTCATAGGGCTCATGGGAGTATATATCGCGCAAAAAAGCGTTTATTCACCCGAATATACCAGCAAGGCGACCCTCGTCGTCAGCGCGAAGATAAGCACCGCGAACCCCTACGCGAACCTTTCCGTTTCATCGGAAATGGCAAAGGTCTACGCAAAAGTTTTCGAGCAGCCGTCCATAAAAGAAAGAGCCTCCTGGACCCTCGGACAGAGCTGGCTCGGACGGCTGAACGCGACCGAGATAACCGGTACGAACCTGTTTTACGTATCCGTCACGACGGACGACCCGGAGCTTTCGTACCGCGAGCTCAACGCCGTGCTTCAAAGCTATACGCAGATCTCGGATTTCGTTTTCGAGAACGCCGTCATCGACGTCATATCGATGCCGTCGATGGCGCACGGTCCCTCCAACCCGATGCCGAGCTCCAACGCGGCGGCGATAGTGGCGCTGAGCCTTATCATCTCCATCGGCGGCTTCGCGGCGATATCGATCCTGCGCGACACGGTCAAGACCGAGAACGCTTTCACGCAGAAAATAGACTCAAAGCTCTTTGCCGTGATACCTCACGAAAAAAAGGAGCAAACGTTCGTCTCCCGCCTGCGCGGCGCTAAACAAGGTCTTCTTATCGACGAGAACGCGCCCGTCAGCCTTAAATTCTCGGAAAGCTTCCATCAGATAGCGTCGAGATTCGAATACATGCGCAACACAACCGGCGCGAAGGTGTTCTCCGTTCTCAGCGTCGCCGAGAACGAGGGCAAGTCCACCGTCGCCGCCAACATCGCGCTGTCGCTCACGTTCAAGGGCTACCGCGTGCTGCTGCTCGACCTCGACCAAAAGAAGCCCGCGCTCTACAAGCTGTTCGGTTTCCGCTATGAAAAGGAATCGGAGCTCGGCGAGCTTTTCGCGGGCGCGTTCCCTGCGAAGGATTTCCGTTTCAGGCAGTATAAAAAATCCACGCTGTATTTCGCGCTCAACACGAAGTCCCATAAGGGCTCCCAGCAGTGGATAGAAAACGGCGTCGTGGCCCACCTCACGGAAGCCCTGCGCAGGAGATTCGACTTCATCATAGTCGACACGGCGCCCATAACGGTCGACGCCGGCGTCACGCAGATAATGCAGATCGCGGACCAGAATCTCCTCGTCGTGAGGACGGACACCGTTCCGGCGACGGTCATCAACGACGCGGTCATCACCGCCAAAAACCTCGGCACAGAATTCGCGGGCTGCATACTCAACGACGTTTATCCGGAATTCTCCCTTATGGGGCAGCTCGGTTTCTCCGAATCGGGCTACTCTTACGGCAGAGGCTACGGCAGATACGGCAAGTACGGCAAGTACGGAAAATACGGCAAGTACGGCAAAGGTGGCAAATACGGCCGTTACAGCAGGTACTCAAAATACAGCAATTACGGCAAATACAGCAATTACGGCAAATACAGTAACTACGGCAAGTACGGCAATTACGGCAAGTACGGGAAATACGGACGCTATTATTCCCTGACCGAGGAGGACACCGGTTCGTCCGACTCCGAGGGCGGCGGGTCAGCGAATTCCTGAACGGTGGATATAAATGGCAGAAAGAACGCAAACGACCGAAAAAACGGAGAATACCCGAAGCAATTCGAAAAAGAATGAGTTCATACCGTTCTATTTCAGCGACTTCGTAAAGGGCACAAGAAAATTCTGGTGGCTCGTGGTCCTGCTCGCCCTTGTTTTCGGCGGCATACGTTTTTACACGAGCTTCAAGAGCTATACCCCGATATACAGCACTTCCGCGACTTTCACCATCAGCACAGCGACCGACCAGGGCAGCGCGACCGGCGGTATGACCTCATATTCCTACTATTTCGACACCGCGATGACGACCCAGCTCGAAGCGTCCTTCCCTTATATCCTGTCGAGCAACATCCTTCAGGACGCCATCTGCGAGGAGCTCGACCTGCCGTACCTCCCCGCGACGCTCACCCCGTCGTCGGTCCCCGGCTCGACGATGTTCACGATAACCTGCACGGGCACGAACCCGCAGCAGGTCTACGATATACTCATGAGCGCTATCGACAAATGCCCCGAAGCGGCGAGGTACGTTATCGGCAAGATCAAATTCACAATGATAACGAACCCCTACGTCCCGCAGACGCCGACAAACAAAAACTCATATGTCAGCGACGCGATGAAAGCGGCGGTAGTCGGCGCGGTGATCGGTATCGGCTGGATACTCATCTACTGCGTATCCAGAAAAACGATCCGCACGAAGGACGAGATCGGCGAGCAGCTCGGCATGGAAACGCTCAGCACGCTGCCTCACGTATCATATAAACGGCACAGTCAGGAGATCGACCGTTCCATACTCTGGACGAATCCGAACGTCGGGCGCGGCTTCATGGAATCGGTGCGACTGCTACGGAACACCGTCCTGCACGACCTCAAGGAGAACGAAAAGACCGTTTTCGTCACGAGCACCGCACCCGGCGAAGGCAAAACGACCGTAACGGCGAACCTCGCGCTGTCGATCGCGGACGCAGGCAAAAAGGTGCTGCTCATCGACTGGGATATACGCAACCCCTCGATCTGCGAGGCTCTCGACCTTCCGATGCCCGAGCCTACCGACGGCACGGGCGAGGAATACAAGATATTCACCACCCAGAAATACAAGATATCCATCCTCTGCTTCACGTCGAGAAGGAACTACATGAAGAGGATGCGCACGGAATACGTCAGAGGTCTGCTTGACAAGCTGCGCGATTCCTACGATCTGATAATCATCGACACTCCGCCCTGCGGGCTCATCTCCGACACCGAGGTCATCGCGAGAGCCGCGGACGCCGCCGTTTACGTCATACTTCAGGATACGGTCCGCGTGTCCCGCATCAAGGAAGGACTCGGCAATCTGCTTCTCGCGAACGCGCGCGTGATCGGCGCGGTCTTCAACGGCGCGCAGAGCGGTCTGACCGGCTACGGCGAGAATTACGGCTACGGCGCCTACGGATATTACGGCAAATACGGCTACGGTTACGGCTATAAGCATTACGGCTACGGCTACAAAAACTACGGTTACGGCTACGGCGAGGACAACAGCCTCAGAAAACGCATAGAAAGGCGTCTGTCTTCTTCACGCGGCGGGTCCTCGCACAGCGGATCGTCTCAAAGCTCGTCCTCATCAGGCGGGTCCTCGCACAGCGCTTCCTCTTCCGGCGGCGCCTCGCGCAGCGGGTCGTCACACGGCGGCTCATCTTCCTCGCGCGGCGGTTCCTCGTCCTCGCATAGCGGTTCCTCGCGCGGCGGCTCATCTTCCTCGCGCGGCGGATCATCGCGCGGCGGATCGTCCGGCGGCACTTCGAGCCATGACTGAGAGGCTCAACAAACGCCTGCTGTCCGCCATGCTGGCAGAATGGAAATGGATAGGCGGATACATCTACAGATATAAGATCACGGTCGCGGTATATATCGTCCTCGGGCTCGTCGCGTCCGACATCTCCGTCGTCACGGCTGTAGCTTCGAAGTATCTCATCGACGCCGTGCTGACAAAGGACTCCCCCGTGCTCATCCGCTCCGCGGCGGCGGTCGCCTCGATGATGATCTGCCAGATACTGTTCCAGGCGCTGTCGTCCCGCGTCACCGCGGTACTGAGCACCCGCGTCGGGACCCAGCTGCGCGACGAGATGTTCTCGCGAGTGGTCCGCGCCGACTGGGAAAAGATCGGTTCCTTCCATTCGGGAGAGCTGCTCAACCGCCTTGAGGGCGACGTAAACGCCGTCGCGTCCGGCGTGACGAACTATATCCCCGCCGTTTTCTCGAAGGCTCTGACCTTCGTTCTGTCGTTCGCGGTGGTGCTGTACTACGACAGAGTCATGGCGCTGATAGCGCTGATGAGCGCGCCGTTTTTCGCTCTGTCCTCGCGCTTCCTGACCGTCGCCGTCCGAAAGTACTCGAAAGAGACGAGAGAGACCAACGGCAGAGTGCTTTCCTTCTCCGAGGAAGCGCTGCGCGGTCTGCAGACGGTGAAGACGTTCGACCTGACCGTTCGGATGATCGGTCTGTTCCGCGATCTGACCGCGTCGTACAGAGAGGTACGCCTCAAATACGAAAAATTCAACATCATCATGACAGCTGTCGTATCCTTTCTGGGGATGATGGTTTCCTGCGCCTGCTACGGCTGGGCGGTCTACCGCCTCTGGCAGGGGCTGATAACGGTCGGCACGATGATGCTGTTCCTGCAGATAAGCGGATCGCTCTCCTCCTCCTTTTCGGGGCTCACGTCGCTCGCGCCGAGCGCGGTGTCGATAGCGACGAGCGCCGGACGGATAATGGAGATAACCGGCTTCGAGTCCGAAAAGGACGCCGACGGCGCAAGAGCCGAAGAAGTCCTGTCTGGTCCCGCCTGCGGCGCGGAGATACGCGTCGAAAACGTTTCTTTCAACTACTCGGGAACGGGCCGTACCGTTCTTAAGGATATAACCCTTGACGCACGCCCCGGCGAACGCATAGCCGTCATAGGCGGCTCAGGCAACGGCAAGACCACGCTGTTAAAGCTGCTGCTCGGTCTGCTGCGTCCGTCGTCGGGCTGCCTCACGCTCAGCTATGGCGGGGAGGAATTCGGCGTCTCCGACAGTACGCGCCGCTTCTTCTCTTACGTCCCGCAGGAGGCTACCCTGTTTTCGGGAACGCTGGAGTTCAATCTCCGCCTCGCAGCCCCCGACGCCGACGATGAAAGCCTGCGCAAAGCGCTGAAGCTCGCCTGTATGGATGCTTTCGTCGATTCTCAGCCCGACGGGCTCGCTTTCGAGGTCGGCGAAAACGGCGGCAATCTCTCGAAGGGTCAACAGCAGAGGCTGCTCATAGCCCGGGCTCTGCTCAAAGACGCTCCGGTGCTGCTGCTCGACGAGGCGACGAGCGCGCTCGACCCGGATACGGAACGCGCCGTACTGACGAACATTATGAAGGACGATCCGAACAGAACGTTGATACTGACCACGCACAAAAAAAGCGTGCTTTCCTACTGCACGAGAGTCCTGCGCATAAGCGCCGACGGGTCGCTCGCGCCCGCTGAACGGTAAACAGATCAGCAGAAATAATCATACGGGGAGAAACCAGATGCTCTTGAAAAAATGGGAACAGCTTCCGGACGACATCAGAAATGACGAGGTGAAGCGTTATTACGATATCCTCAAAAAGAAAACAGCTTCTCTTATCATAAAAAGAGTCTTTGACGTCGCCGCGGCTCTGGTCCTGCTCGTCATCCTCTCCCCGGTATTCCTCGTGACCGCGATAGCGATAAAGCTCGAGTCCGAAGGGCCTGTGATGTACCGTCAGGTACGCAAAACGACCTACGGACGCGATTTCAGGATACACAAATTCCGTTCGATGTACCTTGATTCCGACAAAGGCTATCTGCTAACGACCAAAAACGACGAAAGAGTCACGAAGGTCGGCGCGTTCATCCGCAAAACGAAGATAGACGAACTGGGGCAGCTCATCGACGTGGTAAAGGGCGACATGACCTTTGTCGGCGTGCGTCCGCAGGTCAAGAAATATACCGACCACTACACCGACGAAATGAAGGCGACGCTGCTGCTTCCCGCGGGGATAACCTCCCTCGCGAGCATCTACTACCGCAACGAGAACGACCTTCTCGAGGGAAGCGAGGACCCGACGGGGCTGTATCTCGCGGAGATACTTCCCGACAAGATGATATACAATCTGATGGGCATAAAAAAGCTCAGCCCTCTGTACGACCTGAAGATACTGATAATGACGCTCCTCGCTGTCATGGGCAAGGATTACAAACCCGCGAAGCAGGTCTACTCCGACGTATTCAGGAAAAAGGACGGCGGCAAATCCGCGGAGGCGAAAGGTGTCTGAGGGTATCGCTGTCATATCCGCCTGCGCGCACAGGCTCTACCTGTACCGCCCGGAGCTGCTCGACGAGATGAAAAAGCTCGGCGGGGTGACCGTTTTCGGCCCCGAACCGCAGGAGGCGGGCGAAAAAGGGCTGAAGCCTCACGGCATAGGCTACGTTTCGCTGCCGCTCGAGCGGCGAAGAGCCGACCCGTTCGCGGAAACAAAGGCAAAGGCGCTTATCGTCAAAACGGTGCGCGAACGCAATATCGGTCTCGTTTACTCCTACGGCATACGCTTCGCCCCGCTTGCGAACAACTGCGCGAAGGCCGCCGGCATACCCTGCATGAACGTGATAAACGGCGCAGGCAATCTTTTTATAGCAAAGGGCATAAAAGGCGCGGTAAAACGCGCCCTCATTCTGCCATATATCAGGTACTCGCTTCGGTATTCGTCGCGGATAGTTTTTCAAAACGACGACGACCGCGATATGTTCCGCGCCTTACGCCTCGGTCGAAGCGACCGGTACATGAACGTGAACGGCTCCGGCGTGAACACCGCGCGCTTCCCCGTATTTCCGCTGCCGGAAGACCGCGTTTTCGGTTTTCTCGGCAGGGTGAACCCCGAGAAGGGAGTCGACGAGCTGCTGCGGGCGTTCAAAAACGTCCTCGCCGTTTACCCCGACTCGAGACTTCTCATCGCGGGGGAGAGCGACGGCATAGCCGGCACGCCGACCGAAACGCTTCTGAACGGACTTTGCGAAACGGGCGCCGCCGTCTACCTCGGCGAGATATCGGACACTCCCGAGTTTTTCAAAAAGATACGCTGTTTTGTTTTTCCGTCTTACCGCGAGGGCACGCCGCGGGTGAACCTCGAAGCTATGTCCTGCGGCCGCCCGGTCATCACGACCGACGCTACGGGCTGCAGGGAAACGGTGACCGACGGCGTCAACGGCATACTCGTAAAGCCCCGCGACGTCGAAACGCTCACGAACGCGATGCTGCGTCTATGCGAAAACGGCGAAGAAGCAGCGATGATGGGGCAAAACTCCCGAAAAACCGCGGAAATAAAATTCAACGTTCACGATATAAACAGCGAGCTTATCGCTTCGGTAAAAGAATTGATCCAAAGGACCTAAAAAATGAAAAACGACCTTTTCAGAGAACTCACAGAAAGAAAAACCAAGCTCTCCCTCATCGGCTTAGGCTACGTCGGCATGCCGATAGCCGTCGCCTTCGCGGAGCATCTTGACGTTGTCGGGTTCGACCTCAACGAAAAGAAGATAGAGCTTTACAAAAGCGGCGTCGACGTCACCGGCGAGGTCGGCAACGAGGCGATAAGCCGTACGCGCGTCGATTTCACCTGTGACCCGTCGCGGCTCAAAGAAGCAAAATTCCATATCGTAGCCGTTCCGACTCCGGTCAACGACGACCATACGCCCGACCTCTCGCCGCTCGAGAGCGCGTCGGACATCCTCGGCAGATACCTCACGCCCGGCAGCGTGGTCGTCTACGAATCAACGGTCTACCCCGGCGTGACGGAGGAGGTCTGTCAGCCGATACTCGAAAAGCGTTCGGGGCTCGTCTGCGGAAAGGATTTCAAGATAGGCTACTCGCCGGAGCGCATAAACCCCGGCGACAAGGTCCACAGGCTCGAAACCATAAAGAAGATAGTGTCCGGCATGGACGCGGAAACGCTCGACACAGTAGCTTCGGTCTACGAGCTCGTCGTCAGGGCGGGCGTCTACCGCGCCGAGAGCATACGCGTGGCGGAGGCGGCGAAGGTCATCGAGAACAGCCAGCGCGATATAAACATAGCGTTCATGAACGAGCTGTCCGTCATCTTCAACCGCATGGGCATAGATACGAAGTCCGTCCTTGAGGCGGCGGGCACGAAGTGGAATTTCCTGCCGTTCAGGCCCGGTCTCGTCGGCGGCCACTGCATAGGCGTCGACCCCTATTACCTCACCTACAAAGCGGAGATGATGGGCTATCACAGCCAGGTCATCCTCGCCGGACGCAGGATAAACGACGGCATGGGCAAATACGTCGCGGAGAACACCGTCAAGAACCTTATCGCCGCCGACAAGCCCATCAGAGGCGCGCGCGTCGCCGTGCTCGGCTTCACGTTCAAGGAGAACTGCCCCGACACGCGCAACACGAAGGTCATAGACATCGTGAAGGAGCTCGGCGAATACGGCATAAAGCCCGTCGTATGCGACCCCTGCGCCGACGCGGACGAGGCGTTCAGGCTTTACGGCGTCACTCTCGCGGATATGAGCGAGATAAAAGACATGGACGCCGTGGTCATAAGTGTCGCGCACGAGCCGTTCAAGGGTTTTACGCCCGAGGTCATAGACGGCTTCTTCGGCGAAGGCAGAAGGGTCCTCGTCGACGTAAAGGGCATGTTCTCACGCAAGGATTACGAATCGCGCGGTTATCTCTACTGGAGGCTGTAAAATGGGATATTCCGATCTGGTTTTCCCGGAGGGCTCGGTTTTTCTCGTCACCGGCGGCGCGGGCTTCATCGGCTCGAACCTTTGCGAAGCCCTGCTGAAAAAGGGCTGCACCGTCCGCTGCCTCGACGACCTTTCCACCGGCAAACGCTCAAACGTCGAGCTGTTTGCGGGCGAGCCCGGATACACCTTCATCGAGGGCGACGTCAAGGACCTTGACGTATGCCTCTCGGCGTGCGACGGCGTCGATTACGTCATGCACGAGGCGGCATGGGGCTCCGTGCCCCGCAGCATAGAGATGCCGCTTTTCTACTGCGCGAACAATATATCCGGCACGCTCAACATGCTCGAAGCCGCGAGGCGCGCCGGAGTCAAAAAATTCGTCTATGCGTCCAGCTCCTCCGTCTACGGCAACGAACCCAACCTCCCGAAGACCGAAGGACGCGAGGGCGACCTGCTCTCCCCCTACGCCCTTACGAAAAGGTGCGACGAGGAGTGGGCGAAGCAGTACACGATGCACTACGGGCTCGACACCTACGGGCTGCGCTATTTCAACGTTTTCGGCCCCCGTCAGGACCCGAACGGCGCCTACGCCGCGGTGATACCCAAGTTCATAAAGCAGCTGCTCGCCGGCGAACGCCCGACGATCAACGGCGACGGCAAACAAAGCAGAGATTTCACCTACGTCGAGAACGTGGTCGAAGCCAATATGAAGGCCTGCCTCGCGCCGTCGTCCGCAGCCGGCAGGGCTTACAACGTCGCCTACGGCGGCCGCGAATACCTTATTGATATTTACCGTACGCTCACAAAAGCTCTCGGTGTCGACGCGGAACCCATATTCGGGCCCGACCGCGCCGGAGATATAAAACACTCGAACGCGGACATAAGCGCCGCGCGGGAAATGCTGGGTTACGATCCCGAATGGTCGTTCGAGCGCGGCATAAAAGCGGCGATAGACTGGTACGTCGGGGATCTTTCATGACCGGCACGGTGATCTACGTCGGCAACTTCGAGCTGCCCGACAAAAACGCCGCCGCGCACAGGGTGGTGAACAACGCACGGCTGTTCAGGTCGCTCGGTCTTGACACGGTCTTTCTGGGGACAAGCCGCGCGGACGGATATTTTGACGGTTACAGGAAGACGGAGAACGGCTTCGGCTTCGATATGTACGAGCGTTGCTATCCCCGGTCGTTTTCCGTTTGGGCGCGTCAGATATTCGACGTCGGGGATATCGTATCCCTCGCAAAGAATCACCCCGATACCGTCGCTGTCATAACGTACAACACGCAGTACGCGACCGCGGCGGCGGCGAAAAGAGCTTTCGCTCCGAAAGGCGTCAAGGTCATTTACGACTGCACGGAATGGAATTCCCACACAGAGGGCAACGCCGTAAAAAGGGCGGTAAAAGCCGCCGACAGCAAACTTATCGAAAACCGGCTCCCGCGCGCCTGCGACGGCATCATCGCCGTAAGCACGGTGATGCAGAAGAAATACGCCGGCTCCGTTCCGCTCCTGCTCCTGCCCCCGCTCGTGGATACCGAAGACGGCATCTGGCGGCAGCCGAAGGCTGAGCGCGACCGTTTCACGTTCTGCTATGCCGGCAGTCCGTCGGACAAAGACAGGCTCGATATACTGATAAACTGCGCCGGGACCCTGCCCGAAGACAAAACGGAGCTTCGCGTCATAGGCGTGAGCCGTGAGGAATATACCGGCGCGGACGTACCCGGCAACGTCACCTTTCTCGGCAGGCTCCCGCACCGGGAGACCGTGCGCGAGATATTAGGCTGCGGATGCTTCGTATTCTTAAGGGAACCGACGCGACGCAACATTGCGGGGTTCCCGACCAAATTCGCCGAAGCTTTCACCTGCGGCGTTCCGATAATAACGACGGACGTCAGCGATATAGCCCTTTACGCGGACGAAGGCTGTACGGTACTGAAAGATATTTCGGCAGACAGCGTGCGCGCCGCCATGGCAGCGGCTCTTTCCTCCCCCGCCGCGCCCGCGGCTCTTCGCCGCGCGTTCGACTTCAGAAGCCGCGCGGACGCCTGCCGCGCGTGGTTTGAAAGGATAACATGCAGCAAAGAATAGGATTTCAGGTCAATAAATCCTTCAGGACCGTTATGCAGATCGTATCGGTGCTTTACCTTACGGTATGGTCTGTCTCGCCTCCGCTGCAGATCGATCTTGTTTTCCGTCTCATCGCCCTTGGGCTCGCGTTCGTCTGGTTCGCTATAGAGTTCCTGCGGCGCTTCGAATTCACGCAACTGCAGATATGGTGCGCTCTTTATATGGTCGCCATCGCGCTAATGTCGTATCTGAGCGGCGGCTTTTCCGCGGTCATGGGGCAGATCGCCGTATATATGATGGTCCTGTCCTATTTCATAAGTATCTACAGCTCGCACACCTGGCTCAACTACCGTCTGATCGTGCCGATAACGCTCGGTCTGCTGATCTTTTTCAACGTTCGGACGACTCAGGCTCTGATAGCCGACCCTCATATAGCGAGGCTGCTCGTGCGCGACAGCGAAGAGCTTTACACTTATATGAGGCAGGGCGTCGGCGGCTACGGACTCGTTTACCCGCAGGTCGTCATCGCCCCGGTCGTCTACGCCTGGACGATCAAATCGCTCACCAACAATAAGTTTTATTTCATCCTCGGCGCTTTGTGGATAGTCTCCTTCTGGTTCCTTATAACCAACGCGGGCTACTCGATAGCCGTCATAGTTTCGGCGGTCTCGCTCGCGATACTGCTGGTCTACCGCCGCCGCGGGATACTGCCCGCGTTCATCCTCGCGGCGCTGATGATAATAGCGATCGTCCTTCTGCTCATCTACGTCGAAAGCTTCCGCAACTTTATTCTCAGGATATTTGAAGGAACGAAGGTCGTAAGAAAGATAGAAGACCTGCTGTCAACCGCGGAGGGCGAAGTGGCGGACTCCTTCTCCGCCCGGCAGGAAAGGTACTGGCGAAGCATAAAGGTCAGCTTTACGTATCCCGTGATCGGCGGCCGGTTATTCGGCGCGGTGAGCGGCGGTCACTCGGAGATACTGGACGCTTTTGCGCTTTACGGCGTCTGGGGCGGCGTGCCGACGGTCATCATCCTTATGCACGTTCCGACGCATTTCAAAAAAATAAGCGACTCTAAAACCATAATCGCGACGGCGAACGCGCACACGATGGCTGTCGGACTCTGCGCGCTTTTCGACCCCTTCGTTTACAACGTATATTTCCTTCTTCTGATCCTGTGTCCGGTCATGTACACGCAAATACAAAAATGGAACGGAGAGCTCCATGAAGATATTGTGGACGGTTAACCTCATACCGCGTCCCGCCGCCGAAGAGCTCGGGATAAAGAGCGACGTGCTCGGCGGCTGGGTCGAATCGATGGCGGGGCAGCTGCGGACCGTCGACGGTCTGAAGCTCGTCATCGCCTGCAAATCGGACACCGGTCTCGATTTCACAGCGCAGCGCGACGGCGTTTCGTACCGAGCGATACCCTACCGCAAGAACGTGAGCGTCGGCGACCTTCTGCCCGTCTGCGAAAAACTGATAAATGAGGAACGTCCGGATCTCGTACACATAGAGGGGACGGAATTCCCGCACGCGGGCGCGATGCTCAAAGCAGCGAAAAACGCGGTCGTGCCCGCCGTCGTTTCGATGCAGGGCATCTTAAACGGACAGTACGGCTATCAGTGCGGTCTGCTTCCCATAGACGATATGCTGCTGTCCGCCTCGCCCGTCAAGGTCTTTTCGGCGCTTACGCTGCATTTGAGGAAAACGCGCTGGTACGCTCCGCGTATGAAGCCGGAGCGGGAGCTGATAGCGAACGCCGAATATATCCTCGGCAGGACGACCTGGGACAGAGCGCACACCTACACGCTCAATCCGGACGCAAGATACTATTCCTGTCCGCGCGTGCTGCGCCCGCCGTTCTATGAAGCGAAATGGGACATAAACGCCGTCGAGCGTCATTCCCTGTACGTCGGCAACAGCTATTACGCGCTCAAGGGCTTCCATTTCCTCGTGCAGGCTCTGCCCGGCCTGATACGCGAATATCCCGACATAAAGGTCTACGTCGCGGGGCATAAGCCCTTCGGCGATAAAAGATCGCTCTTAAAAAAAGGCTACGGCGCGTATCTCAAATACCTTATCGACAGCCTCGGCGTCGCGGAACACATAGTTTTCACCGGAACGCTGACCGCCGACGAGGTAGCGAAGCGGCTCTCGACGGTCAACGCCTACGTGCTGACCTCCGTCGCCGAAAACAGCCCGAACACGCTGGGCGAAGCGATGCTCGTCGGCGCGCCCTGCGTCTCGTCTTACGTCGGCGGAGCGCCGGATATGGCCGTCGACGGCGAAGAAGCGCTGTTTTACCGCAGCGACGACCCCGCGATGCTCGCGTGGCGCATAAAGCAGATTTTCGACGACGACGCGCTCGCCGTGCGCCTGTCGCAAAATGCCGGTATGAAAGCGGCGCGGACGCACGACGCGGCGAACAACGCCCGGACTCTATATAACGTATATCTTGAGATCCTGAAAAGATGAAAAGCACTTCAAACGCGGTCTTCGTGCTGCCCGGAAAAATAGAACCCCTTCAGACCTTGCGTTTTCTGGGGGCGTTGAGCGTCGCGATCTATCATTTCGGCGCGCTGACCGGCGACTGTCCTTTCGACTTTTCGCACGCGGTCTATCTGTTTTATATGATAAGCGGCTTCGTCGTGATGCTTTCGACGCGCGAGCCGGAAAAAAAGAAGTATTTTCTGACAAGAAGACTTATAAAGACTCTCCCGCTATACTGGGGGCTTACGGTATTGACCTTCATCGCGGGGCAGTTCTTCCCCGCCATCGTCGGCTACAGGCCTACGGCGGTACATCTTGTCAAATCGCTGTTCTTCATCCCGTTCGACAGACCGACGGCGAGGGCGACGACCGCCATACGTCCGATAGTGGGGCTGGGGCACACGCTTCAGATGGAGATGCTGTTCTATCTGCTGTTCCTCGCCGCGATACGGATAAATCACAAATACCGCGGATATATCGCCGCCGGCCTCTGCGCCGCGGTCGCTCTCACCGGAGTATTCTTCCCGACCGACAACCCGGTGATACACTTCTATACCGCCAACCCCTACGTCTGGACATCATTTGTCGCGGGTATGGCGATATACGGCCTGTTCAAGCTCATTCAGAATAAAAAACCGCCGTTCAGGGCGCATAAAGCCGTAGCTGTCGCGGCGGTCATTGCCGCGGTCGCCGCCGCGGTACCTGTTTTCATCGTGAAAACGTCCGTGTGGTACGACATTTTCATGCTCGCGGTCGTTCTGGCAGCGGGGCTGACCTGGTCCGCCTGCGGACTCAAAAGCCCGCAGTTCGCCGTCAAAGCCGGCAATATCAGCTACTCGTTCTATCTTATACATTATTATATAAGAACTATCGGAGTCAGACTGTTCGATATAAACACACCGTCGATCCGCAACGTACTGCTCGCCGCGGCGGTCTGCGCCGTCGCCTGGGGCGTATCTTGGGTTTCGTGGTATCTTATCGAAAACAAACTGTCCGGCTTCCTGAAAAAACGCGTAATTCGCGGCGCGTAAGAGTATTTCGATCTTTTGAGTTTACGGAGGCAGCAACTTGGAACACGCCCCTTTGATACTGTTCGTCTACAACAGAGCCGATCATTTTCTTAAAACCTATGAAGCTCTCAAAAACAACGAGGGCGCGGGCGAAACGGAGCTTTTCGTCTTCGCCGACGGGGCGAAGGACAAGACCGGTAAAGCAAAGGTCGACGAATGCCGCGAGGCGGTAAGACGCGCGACCGCGGACGGCGCGTTCAGATCGGTGAATATCGCCGAGGCGCCCGCCAACCGAGGGCTTGCCGAGTCGGTAATAAGCGGAGTGACCGGGGTCCTGAAAAAATACGGCTCGGCTATCGTCCTTGAGGACGACTGCATAACCGCTCCGTTATATCTTAAATTCATGAACGAAGCTCTCGGGGCGTTCGCGGACGACAAACGCGTCGGCGCGATAGCCGGCTTCACTCCCCCGATAGACATGCCCGACGGTTACGGCGGGGATATCTTCACCTGCTACCGCTCGTGCAGCTGCGGCTGGGCGACGTGGCTCGACCGCTGGGAGGGCGCCGACTGGGAGCTTAAGGATATCGGGGATTTCTATAAAGACCTTTCCCTTATAAAACGCCTCAACGAAGACGGCTCCGACCGTTTCCTGCGCCTTTACCGTCAGGTCGGCGGGGGAAGCTCGTGGTCCGTCAGATTCGGCGCGCACCTCGTAAAGAACGGTATGCTCACCGTCTATCCGCGCTATTCGCTTATAGAGAACATCGGCGTCGACGGCACGGGAGTTCACGGAACGTCGGAGGACGCGGAAACGGTAAAGGTCGACCTATCAAAGGCGATAAGCGACCCGGTCATCCGCTTCGCGGAGCCGGACAAAAAGATAGCCCGAATAATGAAAAAGCACTACTCCGGCGGGTTCGTATCAGAAGCCGGCAGAGCCGTAAAGACGGCGCTGATACTCATAAAGGAGCGTTTGAAATGAGCGGCAGAGTCAGCGTCATCATCCCCGTTTACAACGCGGAAGAATATCTTGACGCATGCGTAAGCGGCGTTCTGTCGCAGACTTATAAAAACACCGAGATCATACTCGTCGACGACGGCTCGACCGACAAAAGCGGCGAAATGTGCGATTCCTACGCCGCGAGCGACGACCGCGTAAAGGTCCTGCACAAACAAAACGGCGGCGCGTCGTCCGCGAGAAACGCGGGGCTGAGAGAGGCGTCGGGCGAATACGTTTATTTCGTCGATTCCGACGACCGCACAGTCCCGGAGCTCATAGAAAAGCTGCTCGGAAGCGCGGAAGAAAACGGCTCGGAGCTCGTGTTTTTCGACGCTTACGCAGTGGACGGCGACACCGGCGCGGTATCGGAAGCGAACTACGGCCACAAGGAGGTCTATTCTCCCGACGCCGGAGCCGCGCTGATGAAAAGAATGGTCGCGAACCGCGATTTTCACGTCGGCGTATGGCAGCTCTTTTATAAAAAAGCGTTCTTAGACAGAACGGGGCTCGACTTCCTCGAGGGAGTCATCTACGAGGATTACCTTTTCGCGTGCAAGGCTTACTGCCTTGCCGGCAAGGTAAGCTACGTGCCTGAGTTCCTCTATTACCGTCAGTACCGGAAGAACTCCGTGATGACGGCGAAAAAGGCAATGAAAAACTATGTCAGCGCGGACGCGGTCTACCGCGCGGTGTGCGATTTTTCCGACGAATACGGCGGCGTCGTGCCGGACGCGTATCTCGCCCGCGGAGCGTATAACGCCATAACCTGCTACGAGGCTCTTTCAAAGGATGAAAAATCCGAAGCCGCGGGCCGTTTCCGCGAACTGAAACAGGACATTCTCTCACGCGGTGCGTTCGGAGATACGGCGTTGCGCGCGCGGTGCTACGGCAAGCCGTTATGGGCCGCCGCCCGAGCCGCGCAGAAGATATTCGGGCGATAATCTATTTATAATCACAGAAGAGGAGAAGCGAACGGTGTCCGTCACGAAAAGGATCATACTGATAATACCGCATATGATCGGCGGCGGAGCCGAGCGCGTCGCTTCCCTTTTGATGAACGAGTTCCACCGCAGCGGCTATGAAACGAGCGTCGTACTCACCGCCGATACTGCGGAGGACGTCGTCCGGCGCGACCTCGACGAAGGCAGCGAGCTTGTGCTGCTCAAAGAAACGATGCCGCCCGAGCCCGCCGCGAAAAAACTGTTTTACGGAGTTATCCTCAGGGTTATCGCGCAGATCGCGTGCAATCTTTTCGAGCTTTTCGGGCTTCCTGTGCCCGCGGTATTCGCGAAAGCGTCGCTTCTCGTTCAGTACCGAAGGGAGATATCATGGCTCAGAAACGAGCTCGCCGCATCTCCCGAAACGGCCGTGATCGCCTTTTTGCAGCCCGCCGTGCCCATCGCGCTGCTCGCCGCCCGGGGGCTTACGAACAAAGTCATTTTCAGCGAACGGGGTAACCCGCGCCGGTTGATGAAAAAGCGTTACGGTAGAAAATTCATAGAGAAATACTACCCCCGCGCCGACGCCGCCGTGTTCCAGACTCAGGACGCGAGAAACGTATACCCCGAAAGCGTCGCGAAAAAGGGCGTCGTGATACCAAATCCGCTCAAGTCCGGTCTGCCGGAGCCCTATGACGGCGAGAGGACGAAAAGGATAGTATCCTTCTGCCGCATATCCCCGGAGAAGAATCTGGCCATGCTCGTAAGGGCTTTCGCGAGGCTGCTCGAACAACGCCCGGGGCATACACTCGCGATCTACGGCGACGCCGCGAACGCGGAGGGCGAACGCTGCAAAGCGGAGCTTGTTTCCCTCATTGATTCGCTCGGGATAAGCGGCTCCGTATCGCTCCTGCCCTCCACGCCCGACGTCCACTCGCTCATAGTCCGCGACGCGATGTACGTCAACTCCTCGGACTCCGAGGGGCTGTCGAACGCGATGCTCGAAGCCATGGCGATAGGTCTGCCGTGCATCTGCACCGACTGCCCCGTCGGCGGCGCGAGAGCGACTGTAATCAGCGGCGAAAACGGCATACTGATCCCGACCGGCGACGAGGACGCGTTATTAAAAGCGATGATGACTCTTGCGGACGACGCGGGGCTTTGCAAAAAGCTGTCGCGCCGCGCCGCGGAGATACGCGAAAGTCTGAGTCTTGACGCGATAGCCGCAAGGTGGATGGAGCTTCTGTGATGGATAAGACGAAAAAGAAGCTGCTCATAGCCGTCCACCGCCTTGACACGGGCGGCGTGCAGCGGGCTCTGCTGTCCGCTCTTCGCGCGATAGACTACGACCTTT
This sequence comes from Clostridia bacterium, assembly GCA_017443405.1. Taxonomy (GTDB): domain Bacteria; phylum Bacillota; class Clostridia; order Oscillospirales; family Acutalibacteraceae; genus RGIG2893. The sequence continues at coordinate 37,359 of JAFRXS010000152.1, forward strand.
ATGACGTTACGCTTTATATCAGAAAAGACTCGGTCGCCCTATTACCCGAAGTCGACGGGCGCGTCGGCAAAGTCATTGTCAACCGCGACCGAACTCACTATTACCGCCGCCCGCGGGCAGCCGCGCTGTACGCGCTTGTCCGCCTTATGACGCTTTTCGGGAAGGAAGCGGCCGGCGTCAGCGAAAAGCTGAACGGATATATAACCGAATGCCGGATAAAAAACG
>JAFRXS010000153.1 GCA_017443405.1 Clostridia bacterium
ACGCCGCGCAGCAAGGTCATCTCCCTGCCCGCGGGCTCGACCGTCATAGACTTCGCCTACGCGATACATTCCGAGGTCGGCAACCGCATGATAGGCGCGAAGGTCGACGGCAAGATAGTGCCGATAAACTATCAGATAAAGACGGGTCAGATTGTCGAGATAATCACCTCGCAGCAGCCGAAGGGGCCGTCGCGGGACTGGCTGGGCATAGTCAAGACCGGCGAAGCGCGCAGCAAAATAAAGCTGTGGTTCAAGCGCGAGTGCCGCGACGAGAACATAGTCGAGGGCAGGGGCGCTCTCGAGCGCGAGTTCAGGCGCAACAACATAAGGTTCGACGATACCGCCACGCTCAACGAGTTCCTGTCGAGCATCGCGGAGCATTTCCAGTGCCAGACGGTCGAGGACCTCTACGCCGCCATCGGCTACGGCGGCATAACGCTGTCAAAGCTGATACCGCGCATCAGGGACGAATACGCGAAGCTGAAAAAACGCGAAAGCGCGGAAACGCTCGCGCCCGCTCCGTCGCAGAAGCGCACGGTCAGCAGCGAGGGCGTCATAGTCGAGGGCATAGACGACTGTCTTGTCAAGCTCTCGAAGTGCTGCAACCCCATACCCGGCGACGAGATAATCGGCTTCATCACGCGCGGTCACGGCGTCTCGATACACAAGAGGGACTGCTCGAACGTCCCGGCGTCCATACCTCTCGCCGCGGAGCCGGAGCGCTGGATAAAAGCGCACTGGAACACCGACATAAAGCCGAATGCGGCGGGCTTCGACGCGACGCTCGTCATAAAATGCTCGGACAGGCTCGGTCTTCTGTCGGACATCACCTCGCTGCTGCTTGATATGCACGTGATGATAGTATCGGCGTACACGCAGTCAAAGAACAAGGAGGCGTTCCTGCGCCTGACGGTCAACGTATCGTCGGCGGACCACCTCAAGAACGTCATCTCGAAGCTGTCGAGGATAAAGGGCGTCACGTCCGTTGAAAGGAGCAGAGGCTGATGAAAGCCGTTATACAGAGAGTTTCACAAGCCGAGGTCAGAGTCGACGGCAAGGTGACCGGCAGCATCGGCAAAGGCCTGCTCGTATTCGTCTGCGCCCTCCCGGGCGACGATATATCCGACAGCCGCGTCATGGCGGCGAAGATCGCCAACATGCGCATTTTCCGCGACGAAAACGACAAAATGAACCTGAGCGTCCTCGACGTCGACGGCGAAGTCCTCGTCGTGTCGCAGTTCACGCTCGGCGCGGATATCCGCAAGGGCACCAGACCCTCCTTCAGCTGTGCTATGAGCCCCGACCTCGCCGAGAAGGAATACGAAAATTTCCTTGGCGAGATGCGGGCGACCGGCGTCAGGAACGTGGAAGCCGGCATATTCGGCGCGGACATGAAGGTCAGCCTTTTAAACGACGGACCGGTGACGATACTCGCCGACACCGCGATATGGAACCGCAAAAAAGATGACAGAAGTTAAAAGACTGTGCCTGGGTGATTATCAGGCAAACTGCTATATAGTTTCGGTCGGCCCGCAGGCGGCGGTCATAGACCCCGGGGAGTTCACGCCGGAGCTTGAGAGCGCCGTCGCGGGGCTGAAGGTCAGATACATCCTGCTGACTCACGGTCATTTCGACCATATAGGCGGCGTGCCGGAGCTCAAAGCCCTGACAGGCGCGCCCGTTGCCGTCGGAGCAGGCGACGCGGATATGCTGGGCGACCCCGATAAAAACATGTCGGGTGACCTTCAGCCCGAAAGCTTCTCCTGCCTCGAGCCGGATATACTCCTTCACGACGGCGACGTCCTCGATCTCGGCGGATCGCGGATAGAGGTGATCGCGACTCCCGGGCACACGCCCGGCGGCGTCACGTTCATCATAGACGACTGCATGTTCTCGGGTGATACGCTCTTCAACCTGACCTTCGGAAGGACGGATTTCCCCGGCGGGGACGAAAACGCCCTTTTCCGCTCGATCGAGAAGCTTACAAAACTGCCCGGCGACTACGCGGTGCTGCCCGGTCACAACAGGGCGACGACGCTCTCGTTCGAAAGGCGCAACAACCGCGCGTGCAGGCATTTCGGGGGACTGTCATGACGGTATTCACCGACCGCGGGGAATACGCGTACGAGATACAGAAGACGGCTATGCTGTTTTTCCCCGAAGCGCGCGTAAAGGACGACCGCGGCGATCCCGACAGGGTCGAGCTTTTCGGCTCACCCGACAGGATCGTCTGCGCCGTTTATCAGGGCGGCGAGCTTGTTTTGAAAAAGGAAGAGCCGCCGAGAGACCCCGAAAATACCGAGCACAGCCTTTGCTACTCGCTGTTCACGGCTCTCGCGTCCCTGACGGGAGAAACTCCCCCGTGGGGCATGCTGACGGGCGTGCGTCCCACCAAGCTGATGACGGCGAGAATAAAGCAGCTCGGGGAAGAGGGCGCTCTGTCGTATTTCACCGACAGGCTTCTGGTCAGCCCCGAAAAGGCGGAGCTCGCGAGGTCCGTCGCCGGGACCGAAAAGGAGATAACCGGACGCATACCTGACGGCACGTATTCCCTTTACGTTTCGATACCGTTCTGCCCGACGAGGTGCAGCTACTGCTCGTTCATCTCACATTCGGTCGACAGCGCGAAAAAGCTGATACCCGACTATCTCGAGGTACTCAAAAGCGAGATCGCCGGCAGCGTCGCCGCCGCCCGGGCGCTCGGGCTGTCCTGCCACAGCGTATATATCGGCGGAGGAACGCCGACGGTGCTGACCGCCCGGCAGCTCGCCGACCTGATGGAGCGCGTATCCTCCGCCGTCGCGG
>JAFRXS010000154.1 GCA_017443405.1 Clostridia bacterium
CGAATCGCCTTTGGCCGGGTCTTTTTGGCTCTTTCGCGCTCTTCATCCTTGCTTTGCGTCAGTATTATCAAGGCAGATGAGGCAGTATTGGGGAAAAGATGCTCTGAAAAACCGTTTTGTGTTCAACTCCCCTTACCCTAATCAAAAGGTGAGTTTTTATGATAAAAACGACGCTTAAAATAGACGGAATGATGTGCGGAATGTGCGAGGCGCATATACGCGATACTATACGCGCCGCGGTCCCGAAGGCTAAGAAGGTGACCGCCTCCCGCGTGAAAAAAGAAGCCTCCTTCGTCACAAAGGAGGCTGTTGACGCCGACGCCCTCAAAGCGGCGGTGAACGCGACGGGCTACGAATGTACCGAAGTCATATCGGAGCCGTACGAAAAGAAGGGGCTTTTCGGCGGGAAATGAGCCGCCCGGGCGCTTGCTCTGACTCGCGGAAACCGCCCCGCCGTCTTACTGCCCGGAGCCGAGCAGGCCGATATCCTCAGCGTAGGGCTTCATGCCCTCGATACAGATGCCGGCGACCTCCCCGACCGTCATGCCGAGCATGTCGCAGCCCTTTTGGATGAGCTCGCGGTCGCATTTCGCGGCGAACTTCTTATCCTTGAATTTTTTCATGAAGCTTTTGACCTCGAGGTCGGTTATGCCCAGCGGGCGCATACGGGCGCACGCCTGGATTATCCCGGTCAGCTCGTCGACGGTGAAAAGGCTTTTTTCCATATCGGTCAAGGGCTCGACGTCGGTGCAGCCGCCCCAGCCGTGGCTGAGGATCGCGCGCACGTCCTCCTCGGGAACGCCCGCCTCGAGCAGCGGCTCCCGTGTGTGCTTCAGGTGCTCGTCCGGGTATTTCTCATAATCGTAATCGTGCAGATAGCCTACCGCCATCCAGTGCTCGCGGTCTCCGCCGAAATGATCCGCCATCGCGCCCATGGCGTACATGACGTTCTTCGCGTGCAGTATCAGATGTTCCTCTGTGACTGCCGAGTCGTTAAGCTGTCTGGCTCTCTCAAGTGTGAGCATGATCCGTTACCCCCTGTTTCTGCGGCATTTGACGGTTTTTATCTCGAAGGGACGGAACGTAAGGCGCAGCTCTCCGCCGTCGAGAGGCAGCTTTTCTTTTTCGTCCTCGAGTATATTCGTGAGCGTCGCGTCCGCGACAGCGGAGCCGAAGCAGACGGACGCGGCCGTTTTCGTCCCCTCGCTCTCGTAAAGGCGCATGACGAAGCCGCTGCCGTCCTCGGCGGGCTTGACCGCCTCGACTATAACGTTCGGCGCGTCTATGACCGCGAGCGGCGCGGCGTCCGTCCTGCCCGGGGCGGCGAACGCCGGCACGTTGAGCTCGTACGCGGGCTGAACGACCGCCTTCGCGCCGAAGCCGCAGGCGTGCGGGAGCAGGGAATAGGTCATCTCGTGGTCGCCGCGGTCGCCCGTGCCGTCGGGGTGCGTGCCGCCGCGGTGCAGCGACAGGCGCAGGTCGCAGCCGAGTACCGAGACGCCGTACTTGCAGTCGTTGAGTATCGCGGCGCCGAAGCCCGGCTCGCTGACGTCCGTATAGTTGCGGTTGCAGACCTCGTATTTCGCGAGCTCGAGGCTGTCGTTCGCCGTCGTCGGGCGTTCGATCGCGCCGAACTGTATCTCGCTGCGCGCGCTCTTCGCGCTCACGTCGAGGTCGAAGCCCGCCTTGAGCAGGCGGTGCGGGCTGTTCCAGCGCACGACCGTGTGGAAGTCGACGCGCGGCGAGTCCGCGTAGCAGACGAGGTCCTGCGTCACGAACGTTCCGTTTTCTATCGCGTATTCGCTGCGCAGGCGTATCTCGACCGCGCCGTCCGTGACGACCGTCCTGCCCCCGAAGCCGTGAACGGGGGCGAGGTTCTCTATCACGTCGTGATCGACGTCCCAGTTGTCGTAGAACAGCGGGACGTCCTCGCCGAACAGGAAGACGTTCAGCGGCAGGCTGCCCGCCTTGCGCAGCTCCCTGCCGGAAGGAAGGTCGACGAAGGACGCGATATAGCCGTCGTCGTCGAAAGTGATGACGGCGAAGGGCGTTTTGAGCGTCCTGCCGTCGTACGAGAACGGCGAGGGCGCGTCCTGCGGCTCGCCGCAAAGCTCCACGAAGGCGGAGCCGAAGCCCGGTATCTTTACGCCGCCGACGGCGAGTAACTCGCGACCCGCGACATCCGTATATCTCTGCGAGGGGTGATCCTTCGCGTAACCGTCCGCCTCGATCACGCTGACGTCCGAGCGCGGGAAGGACAGAGTGTTGAACAGCGTCACGCCGTTCGCGTCCCGGGTAAGGGCGTCCGCGAAACGCCGCGCTTCACGGCGGTAGTTTTCAAGGACGGCGTCCATCTCCTTATGGAAAACGTCGTAAACGGGCTTTATCGAGGTGCCGGGAAGGATGTCGTGGAACTGGTTCTTGAGCTGGGTCTTCAGCCAGGTTTCCGACTCCGGGTTTTTCTGCGAGCCCGAAAGAACGTTCAGATACTCCATATCCCGCAGGGCGTACTCCGCCTTGCGGTTTTTGCGCTTGACCTCGTGCATCTGCGTGAGCGTGCCGCGGTGCAGCTCGAGGTACAGCTCGTCGTGGTAGACGGGCAGACGGCCGCGCTGCTTTTCGAGCTCGCCCATGAACTCGCTCGCGGACATCGGGACGACCTCCGGCATGCCCTCCATGGCTGACGCGCGCAGCGAGGTCTCTATCATGCCCGGCGTGGGCCCGCCGCCCCCGTCGCCGAAGCCGTAGGCTACGTAACGCAGGTCGCTCGCGTCCTTCTGCTGCAGGTCGCGCACGGCGGCGCTGCAGTCGTTGACGTCCGGCCAGCAGTGCGTGCGGTTGAAGTGCGTCAGCACCTCGCTGCCGTCTATGCCGCGCCAGACGAAGCTCTCGAACGGGAAGCGGTTGAGCTCGTTCCAGAATATCTTGGTCGTGAAGAAGTACTTCACGCCGCTTTCGAGCATGATCTGCGGTATGTTCGCGTTGTAGCCGAAGGTGTCGGGCAGCCAGAAGCTGTCGGAGGTGAAGCCGTAGTTCTCGCGCGTGAACTGCTGCCCCTTGAGGAACTGCCGCGCCATGAGCTCGCCGGAGGTGATGTTGCAGTCGCACTCGACGTAGACCCCGCCGTTGGGCTCCCAGCGCCCTTCTGCGACGCGGCGCCGCATTTCGGCGAATATGGCCGGATAATACGTTTTCATCCATTCGCCGTGAAGCGAGGAGGACTGGATGAAGCGGTAGGTCGGGTACTGCTCCATCAGGCGCAGGGCGTTGGAGTAGGTGCGCGCGCACTTGCGGACGGTCTCGGACACGGGCCAGAGCCACGCGGTGTCCATATGCGAGTGACCTGCGATGCCGACCCTGCCGAAAACGCGGGAGTTGCCGCCGGAGAAGAACGGGCGCGATATCGCGAGAGCCTTTTTGACGCCCTCATTGACCTCCTCGCCGGACGCGTCCTTCGGGAAGAGGGGCAGGACGGCGTTTATGTCCATAAGGGCGTTCCTCGCGCGCGAAACGGTGAAACGGTCGTCGGGCAGACGCCTCGCGGCGTTCAGAAGCTCGCGGATATCGAAAATGAGCGTGAAGATATCCTCGTTCCGGCGGCAGATGTCCACGCCTTCGAACGTGTGCGTGAAGCCCTGCGTCGGGTCGGGGCTGAAATAGTCGTCGTAGGGGTCGGTGTTGGGGTCGTAATGCCCGGCGTAGCACTCGAAGGCGAGGCGCAGCGTTTCGCCCGCCGCGGCCTTGCCGAGGTACTGCGCGGCGTGCGAGCCGCCTATGAAGTCCCTGTTTTTGCTGTTTATCATGCCCTTCGGCTCGCCGTTCAGGAAGAAGAGCTGCTCCGCGCCGCCGCAGCCGGAGACCGCGTAAAGGTCCTCCCCGTCAAGCTCGGCGGGGACGGTGAATTCGCCCCGCAGCCACATGTTCCGCCATTCGCCGCCCCAGCTCTCGCCGACGGATATGGGCTTAAAACCCGACTCCGGCACCGCGCGCAGATGCTCGAGCGTGTGGAACGCCTCCGTTTTTCGCAGCTCGCCGACCTTGACGTATATCAGCTTTTCGTAGATCTTCAGAGCCGCTTCCAGCTTGCCGAAGACCCTGTTTTTCAGATTCTCGTTATACATTACGGACCTCCTGCGTTTTGCTCCGGTAATTATATCATCCAGATCGGGACAGTGTAAGCCGTACGGTCGATCGCCGACAGCGATTCCCGCAGTCAGAGTATCGCGCCCGTTCCGCGGGGAACAGAGCCTTTATCGAGTATACCGAACGCTCCGGCGAGCTTCAGGAACTTCGCGCCGTTCATTTGCTCGTTGGTCAGGAATTCTCCGTTGTAAAACAGCGAATACGTCGTGACGGGCGCGGGCGAGTTCCGCGCCTGCTCTTTGGTCTCTATTCGGACCGCCCTGAACGGGACGCCGTTCTCCTTCGCGGTCTGCTCCACTATCGGCACGTACTTCGCGTTGAACGGGCACTGATGAGTGTAGTAAAGAACGAAGCCCTTTTCTTCGACGCGCGGACGCTTCGCGCACTCCCTGAACGACGGCTTCGGCGCGCCGGGGCCGAAGGGCAGATACGCGAGCAGGATGCCGCCCGCCGCCTCGTCGCAGACGGAAAATCCCTTGTATTTCAGGTATTTCGGGTCCGCGAGGAACGGCCTTTTCTTTTCGGAGGTCAGGACGCACAGCCCCCTGCGGCCATCTTTTTCGCTGTCGCTCACGCACTCGGCAAGAAGGTCGTTTGAATAGCCGTGCCCCTTGAACGAGCCGGAGACCCAGAGGCAGTCGATGTAGGTATAGCCCTCCGCGTCTATCGGCGCCCAGGCGTTCTGGGCCGGGATGTATTCGATGAAGCATTTCCCGCGCTCGACGCTTTTGAGAAAAACGAGCCCGTCGTCGAAGCGGTCCGTCATCCACGCCTTTTTCGACGAGACCTGAACGTCTTTGTTGTTCGATATCGCGCAGCAGATATGCTCCGCGTCGATGTTGTCCTTCGTTACTCTCACGTATTCCATAATGGGCTCCTGAGTTTCGGTATTATTTGCTTCATGCGCCGCGGGCGCGCGTCATTTGCACGGACAGGGCAAACATCATTCAAAAACGCCTTTTGCCGGTAGATAAAAGAGGCGTTTTTTGATGTGTAAGACTACTCAAAAGGTACGCAACATAACTAAAACTACCCAAAAGGTACATGCCAAAGTTACCGTAAAACGGAATTGGTCAGTACAAATGATTACTGCGGCTTACGGGTAAGATAAAGCACATAAGTATCGTTAAATATTACTTTACCTCCATTTTCCGCGACTACATTCCGAAGGCCTTCAAAGAAAGCTGTCTTATATGGCTCCGGTATTACGATGTGATCACAATGGGTGCCGCAGTAAGAAACATATTCATCGGGATTCATTACACGTCTCCCGTAAAAATCATGCTGCTCGAAATCTATAAAGCCATAGTTTTGTGCGTTTTCATATCTGAAGCTGCCATATGTATAAGGAATAACCGGTTTATAATACTGATCGTACAGTTTCTGGATTTTTTCGTAGAGTTCCCCGTTTGGCGTTTTATAATCTGATTTTGTAAGCATCATAGCCAGTACACCGCCGGGTTTCAGCAGTTCAAAAGACTTAGTAAAAGCGATTTTTTCAGGAATCCACTGGATGGTTGCGGCAGAATATACCAAATCAAACTTCTGCAACTTAAAATCATGTGTGATGAAGTCATCATTCACAATTTGAAAGGTTGGGAACCGATCGTACTTTTCCTTCATTTTTGCATAGAGATGTTCCCCGAGCTCTATGGCGTGATAATCGCATCCTGTCTGCAGGATCGGATCTGTGGCCTGCCCTGTACCCGGTCCAATCTCCAAAACGCTCTTTTCAGGTCCGATTTTTGCATAGCGAATCAGATATTCAAATAATTCCTGACTGTATCTCGGCCTGTACAGATCAAACTGTTCTGGAATCGTATCAAAGATTCTTCTGAATTCCACGCAAACACCTCCACCGATTCCAATGCGTCAATTTGACTCCATATTCTGTTTTGCTGTATTAACTGAAGAAATAAGCAATCTGCGAATAGAGCCGCAATCGTGAAGCAAAGCAGAAACAGTTTCATCTTTACATATCTCTGCCCTTTCCGGCAATTCAAGCCGGTATTCTGTTTCATAGCATTCTTTCAGCGCAAATTGAAATTTTGCGATAAAATCCGGTCTGCTGTGCGCGTAGTTCGCTTCGCGAATGTTTGCGCCGATACTGGTGGCGGAGCGTTCCAACTGATTAACAAGGGAATAATGCCTTTTTATATTATCACACAATCTCAGTACATTAACGGCTAAATCCATTGAGAGCGCGGCAAGTTTGCTTTCAGCCATAGGGATCACCTCTTAAACACCATATCATATGGACCCTGAAAGAGCAGCAGTGAAATCGCGGCTTCCGCCACGGTGAAATCAAAGACTCACGCCTTTGGTGAAATCGTTCGGCTTTGCCTCTCGGTGAAATGAAATCCGTCCTGCACCCCGCACGGCGGGATTTCACCGCAACGCGATTTCACTCACCGAAGGTGGATTTCACCCGTCCGTAAGGACGGATCTCGTTGAAAAAAGCGCTTTTGTCCGGTAGACAAAAAGCGCTTTTTTCATGGTGCGGGCAACAGGGCTTGAACCTGCATGCTTTGGGCACAAGATCCTAAATCTTGCGTGTCTGCCAATTCCACCATGCCCGCGGACGCCCGGAGCCGGGCGGTATGCGTAATATATCGGAAATATCCGGATATTCGAAAAACCGAAAAGACCGGTTATCAGCGCTTCTTAAGGCCCGCGGCGCGGCGGAGGACGATCCTCGCGTCGCCGGGGGTGATCCTGCCGTCGCCGTCAACGTCGCCGGCGGTCTTCTGTTCTTCCGTGAATTTCAGCAGCGCGCAGGAGTTGCGAAGCAGCAGCCTCGCGTCTGCCGCGGAGACCTTGCCGTCGCCGTCGACGTCGCCGTTGACGGCCGCCTTGAGCGGGTCTTCGCCCGCGGCGGCAGTCGGCACGGAGCCCGTATCCGACACCGCGACGGAGAAGTTGAGTATCTGGTCGCCGTATTTCACGGTTATCGTCTGTATGCCGGGAACGTTCGCGTCGTAGCCCGCGACGGAGTATTCGCCAGGCTCGAGAGCGACCGCGCAGCCGCCGTAGACGGCTGTGACTCCGATGCCCGTAAGATCAAGGCTCTCGCCGACGGAATACATGACCTTCGCGGGGGCGGAGAGCAGATAGAGCTTGCCGAGCGGGATCGCGACCGCGTAGTCGCCGCTCTCGCCGAGCAGCGAGATGACGCCCTTGCCGGACAGTATCTCCGCGCCGTTCGCGGCGCACCACTGCTCAAGACGCTCGCGCGTTATCCTGCCGCTGTCGTAAACTCTGACCATACGCTCGCTGTCGTGCGAAACGGAAACCAGCGCGTCCTCCGCCAGGACGGCGGAAACGTCGTTCTGCGCCGGGTCGGCGTTGTAGATGAATATCTCGCCGTAGGAGGCGGCGTAGTCCGCGAAATTCTCGTAGGTGCTGTACCCCAGGCGGATATATCCCGCGTCGAGATACTCCATGAAGTAGAAGCCCTCGGCGTCCGCGGCGAGGAACGTCACGGAATGCTTGCCCGAGATGCGGATATGCTCGCCCGCCTGGCATTCCCTGGCGATGAAGCCGCGCAGAGCCGCGCCGCTGTGCCTGCCGCCGTTGACGGACGCGTCGTAGAGCGCCTCGCCGAAGGTGCCGTAGACGACGCCGGAAACGAACTTCGCGTAGGCGAAGCAGCCCGCGCCCTGCACTCCGCTGACCGAATAGACGCCGTCCGTGACGGTGTCCGCCCATCCGCCGTAGTTGCTGTAGGGGAACGCGCCGTGCCTGACCGCCGCGAAGCGTGAGTCGAGCATGAAATAATTCGCCATGGCGACCGCTTTGCCGGAGTCGATGAGCGAGAAATTCTGCTCCTGCACAGCGGACAGGATGGTGAACACCCTGCCGTCCGACGGGTCGCTCACCGTGTCCGTCACGATGAAGAGAGCGGACGCGACGATGCCGGTCAGACACAGCGCCGCCGCTACGGCGACCGTCAGCAGACGGGTAAGAAGCTTATTTATTTTACGTATCCTTTTCGATACCATGATACCTTCCCGAATGACGGCGTAAACGCCGTTTTTTCGGCCGGCAGACGGGCGACGCGGCCCGCTTCCCGGCGTCGGATCCGCGTTCCCACGGATACCGCAAACCCTTTTATACCATATTTTTACCGTATTTGTCAAGTGCGGGCGGCGGCGTGGGTCAAGAGCTTCCTCGACATAATAAAGAACGCGATAAGCAGACTCGCGCACACCGACCCGGCGATCAGGGCGCTTATGAAGGAGGATGAGACGCTCGCGCATATAGCCGAGCTGTTCAACGACGCGATAAGAGAGAGCGAGGCGAACAGGAGCGCGGAGGCAACGAATAGCGGCGACGAGCTCGACGACGCGATGGCGAGGTCGCAGGCCAGGACGCCGCGAGGACCGCGCACGCGCAGGGTGAGAATTACAGGTCGGACCCTGCCTCCATCGCTGCGGACTACGCGAGTGAGCAGAAGAAGTTCATCCTCCTCGGCAGCGGAGAGACCGAGCATTTGTACGACCCGAACGACGAGCTGTACCGAAACATCTCGGCGGGGATAAATTACGACACCGACGTAGACTCCTCGAAGCTGACGCTAAACAACAAGGTCGAGCTGGCGATGATAAACTCGGTCGCGGCGAAGTCGAACCTCGCTGTCGTGGTGCATACGAAGATAACGACCGGAGACGGGAGCTTTTCGAACGGTTTTGTCGACGAGAACGACGTGCTGCATCTGTCTTTGGACTCGGAGGGCGGTATGCTGCTGCGCACGGCGGCGCACGAGATGACGCACTGGCTCAAGCGGACGGCGCCGGCGGCGTGGACCGAGATGCGCGATTTCGTCATTTACGAACTGAAAAACACGCCGATGGACGGCGTGAGTGCGTATGACGTGAAGCTCAGCCAGCTCGAGGGCTGCTATACCTACGAGCAGGACGGCGTCAGGCGTTCATATAAGAGCGGAGCGGCAGAGGGCACCGCGGAGTATATTTCGGAGCTGCAGGAGGAGATGGTCTCCGACTCCTGCTTTGACGTGCTCTCGGACGAGGAGTCGGTGAAGGATTTCGCCGGCAAGCACCTGAAATCCGCGAAGAAGGTCCTGCTGTGGGTGAAGGATTTCCTCGGCAGGATAAGGTCGGGGCTGTCCTCGCTTTCCCAGAGCGACGCGGTCATCGCGGCGTTCGAGAAGCAGGCGGGGGTGCTCGAGCGGATCAGGGAGCTGTTCGAGCACGCGGTCGCGGAAGCAAACGCGAGCGAAGGCTCGCGCAGTGAAGAGATAAGAGATAATAACGAAGAGTTAAGGGCGGGGCAGGCCCCGCACCCCGATTCGGAATGCGAAAATAGGAATGAAGGAACCTTAGGAACCTTAGGAACCTTAGGAAACACGGAGGGCGAAGTACAGCACATGCGGGCGTCCGCGGCAAAGGGCTTCACCGAGGATAAGTATTTCCGGAGACAAATCGATAGTATCAGGGAGCTTAAACCGGGTGTCCACATAAAGATCGGGGCATTGGATAATTCTAATCCGCTTGTTCGTGTAGGTATGCCTGCGGGGGCATTAAACATCGATGGCAGCAAAATCAAGAGATTACTCAAAGATCACAGCGATTATCTCAGTAAGGAAGACTTCAAGCTCATCCCTGCCATTATTTCGGACCCTGTCGCCATTTCCAAATACTCCGAACCGGGAACGATCAGCGTTTTCGGTTACCGGGGCATAAAAGACAAACCGACGATGGTGGGCGTTGTTATTTCCAAGAACAGAGGCGGCTATCTTATAGCGAAGGTCAGGACGTTCAATATCCGTTCCGACGCTAAAAACCTGCTGACTGACGAAAAGATACTGTATTTGGGGGAAAACAAAAAAGAGACCGTCCGCTGGTTCCAAGCCTATGGGATTCAAGTCCCTGCAGGGGGAACAACGTTCGGTCTCATAAGAAAGATAACATATCCGGGGGAAGATGTCAAGCCTCAATTCTCCCGACAGAGCGGCGAGATGAAGATGTCGCGCCGGATATCCTCGGACGCGTCGTTCTGGCTGCGCGAGATGTCGAGAGACAACGAATACGGCTGGTGGAACGACGAGGCGAAGCTGAACGAGGTATACAATAACGCGAGACAGGCGCGCAGCGCTCATACGGATATCGTGATGAAGCGGGCGGCGGAGGCCGCGTACCGCGCGACGCACTATTCCAACGCGTATCTGATGAAGCAGAAGCAGCAGGAGAAGGAGCGCGAGGCGGACGTCATGCTCGCGGCTAACAAATATTGGGCGGAGCACGGCAACCTCGACGGGTTCGAGTCCGCGGACGAGCCGGTCGTCAAGGACATGCTTGAAGATTGGAACCTGACGCGCAGGGAATACTACGATATCTTTGAGGAGGCGAAGGCGGCGGGCGTGCCGGAGCAGTTCGACGAGCTGCTCAAGACGGTGCCGATGACCGACGTGCAGAAGAAGGCGCTGCGGCGCGACTTCAGGAAGGGCGGCGCAGGCGAAGGCATCGCGTGGAGGCCGTTCACGGACAGCGAGATAAAAAGAGCGCGCGAGGCGGCGGAGAAGGCAAAGATCAGGGCTGCGTTCGACGATAAACTGCTGCGCTCGAAGCTCATCACCGGCACGGGCGAGAAGTACGAACGCGTGTTCGGCGAAAACGCGTATGACGGACGGATACCGCGGTGGAGCTCGATCAGACTGCGCGCGGGAAGCATAAGCGTCGTCGACGAGAGAGGCGTTATCGAGAAGGTCCCGCAGAATTTCGACTTCATTATCGACGTCGAGAACGAGCAGATATATCTCAACAAGGGCGGGCATTCTGTCAGCGAGAGGTACGGGCAGAAGTGGTACTACACCAAACAGCAGAACTCTTTCATGAAGGGGAAGGGTTTTATGTGGACGGGCGCGAAGTGGATGCTGCCGCTGAATGAAAACTCGCTGCAGAAGACGTTCCGCCTCGTCTACGGCGAGAATTGGAAAGAGAAGTATGACGATCTGACCGCGCCTGCGGTGACCGAGGAGCAGTACAGAAAAGCACTTGAACGCGAGGCCGCGGAAAAGGCGGAGCTGATGGCGATGATGGCGGAGGACCCGACGGGCGGAATCGAGCTGTCGAGGAAGTCGGCGCCGAAAATCGCTCTCGGCATGTCCGACGAAGAAAGGACGGAGATACTAAAGGGAAAAACGATCACAGCCGCGACGTATAAAGGCGACGCGGAAGCATTGATTTTAAAAAACAAGACAGACCTTGAGGGCAAAAAACGTTCAGCTTTCAAGGGTGTCTACGAAAGAGCAATAGCAGAATTTGGGCTGCCGGAATCCCTTTATAACGACGATCTCGAAATCGATTTCTATGCGTCGAACAGATCATTCGATGAGAGCTCCAATAAGGAATCGGCAAGCGCCGCTGACATCGTAAGGTTACTGCCCGGACTGGCGGAAGCGGCGAAGGGCGCGGTCGGCATTGAATTCCACAGAAACAGGTATTTCGCGGATGCGACCACGGTCTATTTCGCAAATCTCCTGGGTGGATTTATCGACGGCGATTACTTTGTGCCCGTCAGGTTCGGGATCAAGGCGGCAAGGGGAGGCCGCAACGCGCTTTACGTTATCATAGATGATGAGAGAATAAAAAAATCCGAGGTCATCACTCCGGGGTCGGCTTCGTCAACGAAGCAGAGGCCCGGAGCTCGCTCGGATTCCGCAATCATCTTATCACAGGTCGCGAAAAAAGTCAAGAACGGAGATATCGTCAAATATTTCCCCGACGCGATGCTAACCGATGAGCAGATAAAGATCAAATGGAAGGCTGTCGCGGACACGATCGAACACATAAATGATCGCAACGACCGAGACTATGCTGCTTATATCCGTAAAGGAGATATGGGAAGCGCAGCAAGAATGGTCGCTGCCGCGGCAGACGCGTCCATGCAGGAGAGCAAGACGCGCGACGATTCCGGAAAACTGCTGAAGCTCCGGCACGGGACCGACGAGGAATTCACCGTATTTGACTTCCGAAAAGGCGGCGGGAAACACGGCACGGCAAACGGGTACGGCATATATCTTACCGATGATCCGCAGATCAGCGAAAAATACGGCGACAGGCAGATAGTGGCATACGTCGATATCGAGAGGCCGGCAACGGACAACGCCCTTACTCTGACGACCGACGAAGTGAAAAATCTCATCCGCGCCATCTGCGAGAAAGAAGCGGAGGCTCTTGTCGCCGACGACGAATATGCCTCTAAAGAAGAGGCGATCAGGGACACCTGGGTCTCGAACTACACATATACTTACGATTCCCGATATAAAACCGCGGATGATATTTACGAGGACGTAGCGAACCAGATAATCCGAGCCAACGATAACGATATGGATATCGTCCAGGAGATCATGAATGCGACGGCGATCTACGACTATGAGGCGGCGTCCGAATTTTATGACGATATCCTCACGCCGGTCACAGGGATCGACGGTTTCGCCACAAGCGAGAAGTTCGGAGACGGAAGAAAAAGCGGGATATGGCTCGCATTCAGGTCGGAACAGGTCAAACTCGCGGACCCGATAACGTATGACGACGACGGGAATATCATACCGATATCGGAGAGGTTCTCCGAAAAGAAAGATATAAGGTTCAGCCGGAAATCCGACAACAAGTTCCTCAAGACCGAGATACAGGAATCCAGGGAGAAGCTCGACGACGCGATCGACAGCATGGCTCTCGGAACGAAGACGAATTACGAGCCCGCGGAGAAGAGAGTCGACCGCGAGGAACGCAGGACGCTGATGCTCAACTACAAGAGCGCGGCGTCGCAGGGCGTGAGAATGGCGGAGGAGGCGGTCGCCGAGATACTCAAGACCGATACGGCGCTCAAGGAGGCTCTCAGAGAGGCGCAGAGGCAGACGAAACTGTCGAGGGATATCGGATACCGTCTGACGGCCGCGAGCGTGAAAAGGGCCGCTGACGCGCTCACAGAGGCACATCCGGAGATCACCGCGACGAAGGTGGCGTTCGCATCGGCGCTTTCGGGCCTGTATAAGCTGATGATGGACGACAGATCGCTGCCGGGGGACGAAGCGCTGGAGCTCGCGTCCCAGGTCGCGAAGACCGCGACGGGAGACCCGTGGGGCGAGACGACCGTGGCGCAGCATGAGCTGGCGCAGGAGATACTCGGCAAGTATATCGATATCGGATATCAG
>JAFRXS010000155.1 GCA_017443405.1 Clostridia bacterium
GTCCACCAGGATGAGTGGATATGCATTGGCACCGACGATTACATCCAGCCCGCCGTCAACAGCGCTCTCACCAACCCGGTAGCGACCGTCGTCGTCACCAACCTTTCCGGCACCATCGAGGAGCTGGAGCAGATCAACACCCTTATCAGCTACATCGACCTCGACGCAGAGTATGATTACGACCTGCTTGACGTCAGCGCGAACTACGACGAGTACAAGGGCGCGATCGGTCAGATCAACCACATCCTCTACGGTCTCGTCGATATGATCGCCTCCGATGCCGGCATGGCGGACCTCGCCCTCACCGACGGCGGCAACGAGTATCTGACCGAGAACCTTCAGAAGATCTGCGACAAGGTCTCCGGCCTGCTCGACACCATGAAGCAGTACATCGACCGCGACACGTTCGTGTCTCTCGCCGGCGCAGCCGACATCAGCGCGGTGTTCGCTTCCGCTCACGGCTTCAACGCGGGCATGATCTACGACATGGACTTCTCCTCCGTCGAGAACGCTCTTGACTGCGGCATCCGCGTCGCCTGCGACCTTCTCGCGGAAGACGACCCCGACAGCATCTTCTACGATTTCCACATGAGAGTGGAAAACCTTGAGACTCTCGACGCCATCGGCGCCGCCGCCGCGGATATGATCCTCGGCAAGGTCATGAACGCCATCGACTTCGAGGGCTGGGACTATGACTACACCGCCATAGATTACGCCTCTGTCGCCGAGGACGGCGCGGAAGACGCCATCATGGACAAAGTCGTCGACATCCTCTACTACGCCGCCACCTTCGCGGTCGACAAGGGCAACGCCATAGCGAACGACCTGATCGACAGCCTCAACGCGGACTTCGGTCTGGGCATCGGCGCCGTCGACTTCAAGCTCGGAGTCGAGAAGAACCGCACATGGAGCGTCACGCTCAGCGCGCTGACCGACCGCTTCCTCGGACTCACCAACGGTCTCCTTATCGCCGCCGGCGATCTGGATGGCATGAAGGACGTCTGGGGCAGACTGAACGGCATAGTCAACGCCGTTCTCCCGATGAACACCATGTTCTCCAACTACACTTCCCTTACCGATCTGCGCGCAGACTTCTACGATGAAGCTCTCGACGGCGACCTCGTCGGTCTCCTGAGCCACTTCGAAGTCAAGGACGACGCCATAGCGGGCGAAGTCCCCGTGACCTTCGCGCTGATCAACGCCTCCGACTACATCGTCGACGCCTTCTTCCCCGACACCGTACAGGCTGAGCTTTACACTCCGTCCGTCACCGTTCAGGAAGAGTTCACCGGCAACGACAGCGATCAGGGCATCGCCGCCCGCAACATGGTCAGCATCAACGGCAGGAAGTCCCACCTCGTTCCTTGCGCGCTCGATCTGATCCGCGAATCCGGCATCCTTCCCTCACTTGCCTGCGACCATAAGAACGTCGAGGAGGTTGCGGAGGTCGCATCCACCTGCCAGACCAGGGGCCACGCCGCCGGCACGAAGTGCGCGGACTGCGGAATGGTCATCAGCGGCTGCGAGGAATACGAGCTCGCCGCGCACAGCTTCACCGTTCTTGTCGAAGAAAAGACAGCGAACTGCACCGAGGGCGGCTATAAGCTCTACAAGTGCGCGAACTGCGACGAGACAGAGAAGCGCGACGTCACCTCCGCGCTCGGCCACGCCTACGAAAACGGAGTCTGCACCCGCTGCGGCGAAGCCGATCCGGACTACAACCCGGGCGGCGGCAATGACGACGGCGGCAACAGCGGCAACTTCCTCACCGACTTCTTCGCGAAGATCGCTTCCTTCTTCCAGAGGATCATCAACTGGTTCAAGGGCCTGTTCAACTGATCCGACGCATACCGCCCGCAAAAAAGCGGATCCCGCTTAAAGCATAACAGAAGAACGCTCCCGCGCAGCGCGAACGCCCGCGGGGGCGTTTTTTGCGTTCACCGGCGGCAAAACGGGCTTGAAATTTTTGCGCGCGATGTTATAATAATATAAAACTATACGGGGTCAGGTCATAACGATGAACGGCAACACGATGAAATTCCGTCCGGACGGCAGCTTCCGCCTCCTGCAGGTCAGCGACCCGCAGGATATGGTGCACCCGCGCAGGGCAATGATAAACATGCTCGACCGCGCTTACGACACGCTCGATCCCGATCTCGTCGTATTCACGGGCGACAATATCCTCGGCAATCACCTGCTGGATTTCGGTCCGTTCAGGATAACCGACGTCGGGGACCCGAAGGTCACGCTGCGTCAGATGCGCCGCTCGCTGAGGCATATACTCCTGCCGCTCGAGCGCCGCGGCATCCCGTTCGCGATGATCTACGGCAATCACGACGATATGAACGACGTGTCCAAACAGGAACAGTTCCGGCTTTACCGCGCGTACGGCAACTGTCTGCCGATGAACGAAGACGACCCGGCGGTCGACTGCGACACCTACAACATCCCGATCACGGGGACCGACGGAAGGGTAAAGTGGAACGTCTATATGCTCGACAGCGCGTGGAACGACGAAACGGGCCAGCACTGCCGCATAAAGGCCGAAACCGTGCGCTGGTACGAAAGGACGCTCGACGCTCTCAGGGAGGAGAACGGCGGGGTCTCGCCGCCGTCGCTCATGTTCCTGCACGTTCCGCTGCCGCAGACCGAGGAACTTTGCGTCCCCTGCGGAGAAAACGACCCCGGAGCCGTCAAAGCGGAGAAGGGCTGCGTCCGTCTTGACGAAACGAAGGCGGCGGGCACGCTCGGCGAACCCGTCAGCCCGTGCGAGGACCCGGACGGGTTGTTCGAGGCGGTGCAAAAAGGCGGCGATGTGCGCGCCGTCATATCGGGGCACGACCACTCCAACTGCTTCGACGGCGAGACGCGGGGAGTAAGACTCATCGGCACGCCGGCGGCGTCGTTCAGATGCTACGGCAACAGCCTGAGGGGCGTGCGGCTGTTCATACTTCACGAAAACGACCCGGACTCCTTCGACACCCGCCACTACGCCTACGACGACCTGTGCGGCACATCGGTCCCCGCCCGCGTCCGCTATTTCTGGGACGCGGACGATCTCGTGAAGCAAAAGATCTCCGTTCTCGCCGCGGGAGCCGCGGTCCTCGCCGCCGGCGCGGCGGCAGCCGCGCTTTCCTTCAAAGCAAAACGCCGCTGAAAGGGGAAACCTCCGTATGAAAATAATAGTTTTCGGTTCGTTCA
This sequence comes from Clostridia bacterium, assembly GCA_017443405.1. GTDB lineage: Bacteria > Bacillota > Clostridia > Oscillospirales > Acutalibacteraceae > RGIG2893. Next base: position 3,202 of record JAFRXS010000155.1, read on the forward strand.
ACATCGACCTCGTCTACACTCTGCCGCATCTGCCCGAGCGCGGCGAAACGCTGTACTGCGAAAAATTCGAGAAGCACGTCGGCGGCAAGGGGCTCAATCAGGCGCTCGCGTTCAAAATGGCGGGCGCCGAGGTCATAGCGGCGGGCAAGGTCGGCGCGGACGGGGATTTTCTCACAGACGGTCTCGCCGCAGGCGGAGTCGACGCCTCGTTCGTCGACACGAGCGGCGCGGTCACGGGGCACACAGTCATCAGCGTCGACCCCGACGGGCAGAACCAGATGATACTTTTCGGCGGTGCGAACCGCGAGATAACGCCCGGCTACTGCGACGGCATCCTCGCCGCGCACCCGGACGCCGACCTCATCATGACGCAGTACGAGACCTCCTGCGTCGAATATATGCTCGAGGCGGCGAAAAAGGCGGGAATAACGACCGCCGTCAACCCCTCGCCCTACGTGGACAAGGTAAAGGATCTCCCCTGGGACAGGATAGACTATATCGTCCTCAACGAGTTCGAGGGCTCGTCTATAACGGGCCTGAGCGAGCCGGGCGACGTTGTCCGCGCTCTTCACGCGCTCGGCGGCGGCAGGGTCATACTCACGCTCGGCGAAAAGGGCAGCGTGTACTTTGACGGCGAGGAGGAGGTACGCGCGGACGCCTTCCGCGTAGACGCGGTCGACACGACCGGCGCAGGCGACACGTTCACGGGCTACTGCCTTTGCTCCCTGCTCGGCGGCAAGACGCCCGCCGAAGCGCTGACGAGAGCCGCCGCCGCGTCCGCCATCGAGGTCACGAGACCGGGAGCCGCCGAGACGATACCGACCGGCGGCGAGGTCGACGCCTTCCTGAAGGCGCGCGCATGAGACCGGACGGGCCTAACGCCCGCCGAGATTGACACGTTTTCAGATTTATTATATAATATAATCATCCCTGCGACGGAGAGAGATTTATGTATTTTTTCAGGATCCAAAACCCTTTGACCGAATGCGGTATAGACGAAGCGTTGGCGAACAGACCGTTCGTCGCCGTGCTCACACCGGAGGAGTGGGCGGAGACCATGCCGCGCTTCACTCTCGGGATGGATATGGATCTTCAGCTTCAGAACATAAGCGTGACGAGCGCGGACGTCAACTACGATTCGCTGGCGGGCGGATTTTCCATCCCCGACAGGAACGACTTTTACGCTCCGAATATCCGCTTCGCCTTCGCCCTTGACGAAAACGGCGTCGTATTCATCGACGACGGAGGTTTCGCGCTTTCCGCCGTGCGTACTATCAAGAACACGAAAAAATGGAAATTCCCGTCGCTTGAGCGTTTTCTGTACGATTTCCTCGAGCAGATGATCCACAACGACGCGGCGATACTGACGAAGTACGAGCTTGAGCTCAGCGCGATGGAGATAGAACTCGGCAACGAGGAAAACACGGACGATGCGAAGCAGATAATCGAGCGGATAAACGACATCCGCGGCAACGTGCGCGATCTGCGCATACACTACGAGCAGCTCACCGACCTCGGTCAGGAGCTCGAGGATAACGAGAACGGGTTTTTCGTCGAAGAGAACCTGCGCTATTTCCGCATGTTCACCTCGAGGATCGCGAGCTTAAAGGATATGTCGGCGTATATCCAGGATTACACCGTCCAGCTGCGCGACTATTACGAGTCGCAGATAGACTTGAGGCAGAACCGCATAATGACGGTGCTCACCATCGTGACGTCGATCTTCCTGCCGCTCACGCTCATCACGGGCTGGTACGGGATGAACTTCCGGCACATGCCGGAGCTTGAATCCCCCTTCGCCTACCCCGCTCTGATACTCGTTTTCATCATCATCGTCGTCGTGAGCATCATATTCTTCAAAAAGAAGAAATGGCTGTAAAAGGTCTGCCATACAGGATAGTCGCGTTCGACGTCGAAACGCCGAACAGATACAACGACCGCATAAGCGCGATAGGTATCAGCGTTATCGAAAACGGCGAGATAACCGAGGAGTTTTACTCGAATGTCGACCCCGAGACCTTTTTTGACAGCTTCAACACGGAGCTCACGGGCTTAAGCGAGGAAACGGCGCGCGGCTCGCCCTCCTTTCCCGAGCTGTGGGAAACTATCGAGCCGCTGATGTCAAGCGGTCTTCTTACGGCGCACAACGCGACGTTCGACCTCACGGTGCTGGGCAAATGCCTTAAAGACTACGGCATTTCATGGAGAGCGCGGACGAGGTACGTCTGCACGGTCAGAATGGGGCGGCTGCTGCTGCCCGGCGTCAGCCATACGCTCGACGGCCTGTGCGACTATTACGGCATAGAGCTCGACCACCACAGGGCGGCGAGCGACGCGCGCGCCTGCGCCGAGATACTTCTCAGGTATCTCGACGGCGGCGCTGACATAAGCAAACACATAAGGACTTTCACCTTCGACAAAACACGGGAGGAATCTCAGACGCACGATATATGGAACCCGTGGCACGGCTGCCGCAAATGCAGCGAGGGGTGCGAAAACTGCTACATGTTCTATCTCGACTCCTTCAACGGCAAGGACGGAGGCGAGATATACCGCACGAAGGCGGGCTTCAGCTATCCGCTGAGCAAGGACCGCGCAGGCAATTACAAAGTAAAAAGCGGCGAAACCCTCAGGGTCTGCATGACGAGCGACTTCTTTCTGGAGGAAGCGGACGAATGGCGCAGTGAAGCCTGGGAGATAATAAAGCAGCGGCCTGACGTCAGGTTCTTCCTGCTCACGAAGCGTCCCGGGCGCGTCGAAAGCTGTCTGCCGCCCGACTGGGGCGACGGATGGGAAAACGTGATGCTCAACGTCACCTGCGAAAATCAGCGCCGCGCGGACGAGCGCGCGCCGATACTCCTGTCGCTCCCGTTCAAGCACAAGGGCATAATGTGCGCGCCGTTCATCGGCGAGGTCAGCCTCGAAAAATATCTGGCCTCGGGGCAGATAGAGCAGGTGCTTTGCGACGGCGAGAATTACGCCGGGGCGCGTCCCTGCCGTTACGAATGGGTCAAAGCTCTGCGCGACGAATGCGAGAAATACGACGTCACCTTCGTTTTCTGCGGCACGGGCAGACGCTTCGTCAAGGACGGGAAGACCTACAAAATAGAAAACAGCGCCACGCAGAAGAGTCAGGCGCACAAATCCGGACTGAGCTACCGAGGCAAAAAGCCCGTCTACCGCCTCACCGACGAATGGGGCTATGACCTCACGCCCGACAAACTCCACACCCCCTATTTCGGGCGGCGCTGCGCCGAGTGCGGGATGCGCCCGGCCTGCAACGGCTGCTCGCGCTGCGGAAAATGCGGCGACGACAACATGCTTTATTAAACTCAGAGAAATATAATTCAGAGGTACGAGTATGGACTTCAAAGAGATCAGACAGTGGATCATCGGCGTCATATTCGGCGTCGCCGCCGTAATTACGGTCGTTTTCCCCGCGCAGTGCTTCCTGCTCGCGAAGGGGACGGTGACCGAGACGCTTCCCGTCACGCCCGACGATTTCGTGCCGACGGTGCGTCTCGCGCTGTTCACCGACACGCACAACAAGAACGACCGCGTCGCGAAAGCGATCGACACCGCCTATGAGTTTTTCGACAACGACTCGACCTACGCCGGCATAGACGGCTTCTTCTGCCTCGGCGATTTCTCGAGCGTCGGCGGCGAGGGCGACTACGTCAACTACATCAACACCGTTCGCGAGCACGCCCGCGAGGAGACTCCCTTCATAACCATCCACGGCAACCATGAGTTCAAGAACGACGGCTACAAGGAGTATTTCGTCCGCAATTTCGGCTATGACCCCGACACGGTGACCGAGATCAACGGCTTCTCCTGCATTGCGTTCTCGGGCGAAAAGTCGCTGACCGAGTGGACGTTCACGCCGAAGAGCCTCAAATGGCTCGACGAATCCATAACCGAAGCCGAAAAGAAGAACGACTCAAGGGCGATATTCGTCTTCCAGCATCCGCATCCGTGGGGAACGGTCTACGGCAGCACCACCTGGGGCGATCCGCAGATCAATATAGTGCTCAACAAGCACCCCGGCATAGTCGATTTCTCGGGTCACTCGCACTTCCCGGCGAACGATCCCAGAGGCATTCTCCAGACGACCTACACGGCGGTCAACTGCGGATCTTTCGAGCGGTTCGAGCTTGCCGATCACTGCATCCCCGGTCAGCATCCGGACGGCTGCGAGCCCGCCGCGCAGCTCAATTTCGTTGAGGCGGACAACGACGGCAGCGTCAGACTGCGCCTCTACGACCTGATCTCGGACACGTGGATCGGCGAGCGCTATATCGATAACGTCAACGACTCCTCCACCTACGCCTACACCTACAAGAATATGTACGCCCACGACGAAAAGCCCGTGTTCAAAGAGGACGCCAAAGCGTCCGCCGCGAAAAACGAAAACGGCGAGTGGGTCATCTCCTTCGACGAGGCGCAGTCGGCAGAGGGCTTCATCGTCCACAATTACAGAGTGATCATCAAGGACGAAAAGGGCTGCGCGGTCTTCAACGACAGCTTCATCAACGATTATTTCGTCTTTGACGACGACGATACCGCCGACTTCCGCATAGGCACGGACACTCTCGAATCGGGCAAGACCTACACGGTGACGGTCATCGCCGAAAGCGCGTATCACAAGCTTTCCGAGCCTGCGAAGTTCACCTTCACCGCCGCCTGACCTTCCGGTATCGAAGACCTTCAGGGAGCCGATCATGAAGACTTTGTATCTTATCGCCAAGAACCATATGGACCCCTCTTGGCTGCGCTGCTTCACCGATCACGCGCGCGACCCGGCGACAGGCGACGTAGTGCGCCCGTACTCGGATCTTGAGGAGATACAGATCCTCGAATACATGGACTTCGCCGAGAAATACGGCGTGGTCTATCAGATAGAGCAGTCCGCTGTCGTAAAGAAGTTCCTTGAGCGCAATCCCGATCAGCGCGAGCGCTTTGCCGCCCTCGTCAAAAAGGGGCTCATCGAGCTTGCCGGCGGCGGCGAGACGGTCATAGACTACAACCTCACATCCGGCGAATCCTGGGCGCGCAACCACCTTTACAGCCGTAAATACTACGAAGAGGAATTCTCACACGCTCCGCGCTACGCGATAACGCCCGACATCTTCGGTCTGCCCGCGCAGCTGCCGCAGTTTTTCCGCTCCCTGGGCTACGACGCGGACATTCTCTTCGACCGCGTTTTCAAGAACGGAAAGCCCTTCTGGAAGGGGCTCGACGGCACGGTCATCGTGATAGACGACCGCTGGCTGGACCCGCCCGAACCGTATCTCAGGACGGCGGACTGCGTAAAGCTGCGCGTCTGCCCCGTCTGCCGCGGCGAGGGCTGCTCCGCGTGCTGCGGCGCAGGCGTCGATACGTCCTATAATATGACGCGCCCCGACAAGGAGCCTCGCCCGGGCGCCTACTACGGCGACCGCTCGGCGGACGATATCATCGACGAGCTGTCAAAAAGCGATAAGGACGAGTTCTTCATCCTGATAACGACCGAGGAGCCGCCGATAGGCGACCACCTGTTCGGCAGGCTCAGGGACGCGGGGAAGGAAAAAGGGATCGACGTCCGCTACGTCGGCTTCGAGGAGAACCACGACATCTGGTGCCGCGGATACGTCGAAAGACTGCGCCGGGGCGACTACACCGAAGACGAGATAGACCCCCGGCGCGAGGGCAACCCCGCGTCGAGCGGCGACTGCTCGTCGCGCATCGAGATAAAAAAAGCGAACCGCGAGCTCGAACAGCTTCTGACCGAGGCGGAAACGCTCGCGACGTGCGCCCTGCTTCGCGGCGGCTGGCGCGCGGACGCCTTACCGAGGCGGGACTATCCCGCGAAAAAGCTTGAGGCGCTGTGGAACAAAATGGCGTTCATCCAGTTCCACGACTGCATAACGGGCACGCATACCGACGCTTCCTATACGGAGCTTGAGCGTTATATCCGCGAGGTCCGCCGCGGCGGCGAGCAGATTTACCGCGACGCGGCTCTCGAGCTGATCCGCGGCTCCGGCGTCAAAGCTCCGGACGGTTTTCGCGCGGCGGCGTACTTCAACCCCACGCCGTATACGGTAGCTTATCCGACGCTTCGCCTGCGCGCCCCCGTCGGGGAGAAAAACGCCGAAATTTTCGACGAGGATCTTTCTCCCCTGCCCTCGCTGCCCGCGGAGGCGGTCGACGGCATGGCGGACGCTTTTCTGACCGTCGCGGTCAAAGCCGACGTCAAGCCGTTCTCGGCGCGCGTCTTCTACTACCGCCCCGCTCCCGTTCAGACGGTCAACGCCCGGATCGCTCCCGACTGCGTCATCGAGAACCGCTTCTACCGCGTGAAAGCCGAAAACGGCATGCTCGGCGAGGTTTTTGACAAGACCGCCGGCAGAGCCGCCGTAAAGCGCGGCGGATTGACCCTGACGGCGGACAGCGGTTCGCCCTGGGGCAGAACCGAGCCGGAAAAGGACAGCGTCAC
>JAFRXS010000156.1 GCA_017443405.1 Clostridia bacterium
GCAGCGCGACCGCGACGTTTACCTGCGAAAAAAATGACGACGCGCAGACCGTGGTCGCCACCGTGACGGAAGTTCCGACGCCGGACGCGACCTGCGACGAGGACGGCGTGATGGTACACACGGCAACGGTCGTATATGGCGGGGAAACATATACGGCGACGCAGAACGTGCGCATCCCCGCCACAGAACACAGTTACGGTGAGCCCTCCTGGTGCTGGTCCGCCGACCAGCGCACCGTGACCGCGACCTTCACCTGCACAAAGTGCGACGGCACAAAGATCGTGACAGAGAACGCGACGCAGGAGGAAGTCTCCGAAGCGACGGCGACTGCCGATGAAGTCGTGAAATACACGGTCACCGTCGAATTAAACGGCAAGACTTATACGACTGAAACGGAGAATATCACAGTGCCCGGCACGGCGACAGGCGAGCCGGGGCATACCGATCCGACCGACCTGACTGATCCCGAACAGCCTGCCGGCGACGGACTCTGCAAGTGTTGCGGAGAAGATAACTCCGGAAGCTTCTGGCAGAGGATCGTCGGCTTCTTCCACGCGATCATTTACTTCTTTGCGCATTTGTTCGGTCTGAGATAATAAGCATATTATAAACCGACACAAAAACGAAAAGCGGTAGGCGATGAAGCCTGCCGTTTTTCGTTACGCTGATCATCGTAAAGGAAGTCCGTTCCGACCGCCTTCATCAGCGTAAGTTTTAATTGAAACATGCTTTTCTTTTCAAAAAACCGTTGCGCCCGTATTTTGGAATATGGTATAATCAAAAAAAGCGATATGGTGGCGATTGTCTATGTGAACGGAAACAGACGGTCATTACCCAAAACCGCAAAGAAAAAACAACCGAATATACTCATTATCGGAGGTCCGTATATGTTCGCGAAGATATTCGGCGCGATCGTCGCGCTGTTCTGTTTTCTGTTTCCGCATCTTATTGCGCTGTTTGTTGTGGGGTTTCCCGTACTGCCGTCTCCGCCCTGCGAAACGGGTCCGGACCGCATCCATTTTTTGAGCACCGGTACGTCCGACGCGATTATTCTCGAGAGCGACGGCCGTTTCGCGATGGTCGACGCGGGCGAGGATACCGACAATCCCCGTCATTTCGACGCGCTGGAGCTTCCGGGGTACGAGAATGAGGTCCTTTCATACCTCAAAGCCCACTGCGCGGATGAAAACGGCAAGGTGCATCTTGACTTCGTTTTGGGCACGCACGCGCACTCCGACCACATCGGCGGATTCGATACCGTCCTGCTCGATCCCGACGTGACGGTGGACCGCGCTTATCTTAAGACCTACGACGAGAGCAGGATAAACCCTTATGAAATCGAGCAGTGGGATAACCGCGAGGTGTACGAGCAGATGCTCTCTGCCCTGAATGAAAGAAACGTGCCTGTGATCTCCGAGCCCGACGGCACGCCGTTTGCGTTCGGTAATTTTACGGTAACGCTTTTCAATACCGACGATCCGGAAAACCCAGATCCCGTCGGTGAAAACGATCAGTCCCTGGGCGTGCTGATCGAAAAGAACGGCACCAGGATCTTCCTTGCCGGAGATATGGACGATCTTAGCGGCGACGAAACACGCCTTGCGCCCGCTATCGGCAAGGTGGATCTGCTGAAGGTCGGTCACCACAGTTATTCCGGCTCCACTACCGAAGGCTTTGTGAAAACGCTCATGCCTTCTGCCTGCGTTATCACAAACAGCCGCAGGAACGCGGATCTTAACACAGTCAGCAGGATCGTTCATTTCGCCCGTCAGAAAAACATTTATATCACCGGGAACGAGCGCGGCGTGCTCGCCGTTATCGGCGACGGCGGAGATATCGCTTATTACGGCAGCATCTGCGACTGGGAACAGAAATAAGAGCGGTATCGCGGATCCTTTTTCGTTTTCGGAACGCGCGGCCCTTACCGCGCTTGACAAACTGAGCTTGGTTCAGTATGCTTTATTCGGATAATAAAGGATGAGGCGAAAGCTTTCAGACAGTGCCTTACGACTCCGGGCAGTTCTGCCGCAAGCCACTGATCAAATGATCTTTCCGGTCCGGCTTTGAATTGATGCTTTTAAATCTGTTATAATACTTAGAATAAAAGGAGAGTGATCTTATGTTGTTCGGAGACGGTTCCCCTGCCTCGATGGCAGCTGCCGAAGCCGCAAAAAACGCTGTTCGCAGCACCGCAAATTTCAACTGGACTTTCATCGCTTTGCTTGCGGTCGTGATCGTAGGCATCTGGATCCCTCAATGGAAAAAGAAGAATTACAACGGCATGGCTGCCGCGCTCGCGCTGTACGGGGTGCACTGGCTTTATGAGATAGCGAACGCCGTTATCTGCCATTTCTCCGGCTACGCGCTCTGGCACGTGTCGCCAGAAAGCACAAGCTACATCCTTCTGGTCGGCGTATCCTGGGAACTGTCCATGATGTTCTCCGTCGCCGGGTTCATGAGCGTTGGGCTGCTTCCCGAGGATAAGAATAAAAAGATACTGGGGATCAATAACCGCGTCGTGTTCGCTGTCGGTAACGCGCTCTTCTTCTCGTTGTTCGAGATCTTCCTCGCTTCTACGCCCGCGTTCATCTGGGTCTATAAGTGGTGGGGCGCTTTGCCGGTTTTCGTGACCACCTATATCCCGTTCTTCCTTGCCGCCAACCTCATCTACGACAAGCCGCGCAAGACGCAGAAGAGGTTCCTGATCGGCCTCTGGGGCACCGTCGCGGTCCTGCTCGTGACGCTCATTCCTCTTGGCATAATCTGATCTTATCACTGATATGCGCCCGTGATCCTTTTTCGGAATGCGGGCGTTATTATATACGGCAAAAAGACGTATATCTTTAATTATCGGTTGCCGATTGATTTTACGGAAAGATAAGGCTATAATATACTCAAGAGGTCGATAATTATGCGAATGCTTGATAAAGAGAGACTAAAAACCGCGCTTTCTGCCCTTATGGAGGATGAGATCGCGAATCGGCGTGTTCGCGGCGCGCATTTCGCTGTGATGCAGAACGGCGAACCGGTATTCAACGGTGTGTTCGGCGAAAAAAGTCCGGGCGAAGCGCTTACCCCGGACTGCGTTTACCGAATAGCGTCAATGACGAAGCCGGTAACGGCTCTGGCGTTCCTGTTGGAGTGCGCCGCCGGCAGATTGCGCCCGGAAGACAGGCTCGGCGACTATTTGCCCGAGTATAAGAGTATGCAGGTCGCAAGACCTGCTCCGGACGGGTATGAGATAGTCGGCGAGGCGCAAACGCCCATTCTTATGTGGCATTTGCTTTCTCACGTCAGCGGCATCGGATGCGACGATCTCGGCAACCGCCTTTTTGACGAGCTTCCTGCCGGGGACAAGCGCAGTCTTGCTTCGGTCGCGGACGCGATGTCGCGCGTTCCGCTGGCGTTTGAGCCCATGACCCGCAGCGCGTACAGCGCCACCGCGGCCTTCGACGTGTGCGCGAGGGTGATCGAGCTGACAAGCGGTCTGCCTTATGAACGGTATTTGCGGGAGCGGATCTTTGAGCCGCTCGGCATGAAGGACACAACATTCCGTCCCTCTGAGGATCAGTGGGCGCGTATGATCTCCATGACCGACGTTGACGCGAACGGGGATTTTATTGTTTCCGATACCGTTCCCGGTTGCGTATTCGAGTCACTTGCGTATCCCAGCGCCGGAGGGGGTCTTGCTTCCACGGCGGACGACTACGTGAAATTCGCCTCCTTCCTCCTTGGTGACGGCACGCTTCCGAACGGCGCGCGGCTGCTTCCCGCCGGGATCTTATCTCTTATGCGGTCGCCGCAGGTGCCTGCGGTACTTACAAACGAAACGGAGACCTGGGGACTGGGCGTGCGCGTTATTACCGGAGAAAAACATTGGCTCTATAAAGGGACTTTCGGCTGGAGCGGCGCTTACGGCACTCATTTCTGGGTAGATCCGCAAAACCGCGTCGTCGCAGTATATATGCGTAACGGACGCAACGTCACGGACCTTATCGATGGGACCAACGCGATGATCCGGTTTGAAAAAGCTGTCGCCTCGTCCTTTGCCGGCTGAGCTCATCCGAAGGGCAGTCTTCGGTGAAATAATAAGAACTAACGGGAGGTAATACCCCATGCAGAAAATCATCGCGTTCTTTATGTCGATCATAGCGGTGATCTACGGCCTTTTCGGTATTCCGTACTACGCTGCGGGCGAAAGACTGGATCTTGACAGATTCGAGCTGGTGTGGTCGGACGAATTCAACGGTGATTCCGTCGACGAGAGCATGTGGC
>JAFRXS010000157.1 GCA_017443405.1 Clostridia bacterium
CGAATCGCCTTTGGCCGGGTCTTTTTGGCTCTTTCGCGCTCTTCATCCTTGCTTTGCGTCAGTATTATCAAGGCAGATGAGGCAGTATTGGGGAAAAGATGCTCTGAAAAACCGTTTTGTGTTCAACTCCCCTTACCCTAAGCGCAGTATAAACAGGATATTCTAAAACGAGGTGTAAATATGTCAGGACATTCCAAGTGGAACAACATCAAACGCAAAAAAGAAAAGACCGACAACGCCCGAGCGGCGGTGTTCACCAAGGTTGGCAGGGAGATAGCCGTCGCCGTCAAATCGGGCGGTCCCGATCCGGCGGGCAACTATAAGCTCGCCGCCGCCGTCGCGAAGGCGAAGGCGATGAACGTCCCCAACGACAATATCGAGCGCATAATCAAGAAGGCCGCGGGCGATTCCGACTCCGCCAACTACGAAGAGATCGTCTATGAGGGCTACGGCCCCTGCGGCATCGCCGTCATCGTCGAGACGCTCACCGATAACCGCAACCGCACCGCGGGCGACGTGCGTCACTATTTCGATAAGTACCGCGGCAACATGGGCCAGAGCGGCAGCGTCATGTTCATGTTCTCCCGCGCGGGCGTCATTCTCGTCGACCGCGAGGATACGGACGAGGAAAAGCTCATGGACGACGCTCTCAACGCGGGCGCCGAGGATATCCTCACGGACGACGAGGCGGTATTCGAGGTGCGCACGGGCGTAAACGACGTCGGAGCCGTCAGCGAGGAGCTCAGCGGCATGGGCTACAATATCCTTGACGCCGGCGCTCAGTACATCCCGTCGACGACCGTCAAGCTCACCGACCCGGACGACATCAAGGCGATGGGCAGGATGCTCGAGGCGTTCGAGGATAACGACGACATCCAGAACGTCTGGCACAACTGGGAAAACGAAGAGGATTACGAAGGCTGATGCATTTCTTTACCGATCCGACAGCCGTCACTTTCGCGTTCACCGACAAGGTCTTCCAAATATCCTCGGTATTTTGCGAGTTCAGCCTTTTCGGGCATGACGTGACGATAAAGTGGTACGGAGTCATAATCGCTCTGGGGTTCACGCTCGCCGCCCTTTTCGGCGGGCGCATCGCCTGGACGTGGCGCATCGACCTTGGCAAGATGGTCGACGTGCTCATCTGGGGCTCCATCGCCGGCATCGTCGGCGCGAGGCTGTACTACGTTTTCTCGAAATGGGGCTGGTACAGCGCCCATCCGCTCGAGATACCGCAGATATGGCACGGCGGCCTGGCGATCTACGGCGGCATAATCGGCGGACTGATAGCCGGTTATATAGTCTGTAAAAAAGAGAAGATAAACGTCCGGAACCTGCTCGATATGGTCGGCATGAGCCTGCTCATCGGGCAGGGCATAGGCCGCTGGGGCAACTTTGCTAACCAGGAGGCCTTCGGCGTCAACACAGACTCGATTTTCGGCATGTGGAGCGAAAAGACCGCGGCGTATATCGCCGAAAGTCAGGCTTTTCTTCTCGAGCACGGCATCGAGGCGGACCCGATGAAGCCGGTGCATCCGACCTATCTCTACGAGTCGCTGTGGTGCCTCGTGGGCTTCATCCTCATCTATATCACGCTGAAGAAATTCCGCAAATTCAGCGGTCAGATGTTCCTTGAATACGGGATATGGTACGGCGCGGGCCGCGCGGTTTTCGAGGGGATGAGGACGGACAGTCTTTATCTCGGCAATACCGACATAAGGGTGTCGCAGCTGCTGTCGGCGGTCGTGGTCGTCATCTTCGCCGTTCTGCTCGTCGTCGGGCTCGTCAGGCATAAACTGTATCCCGCGCCGATAGAGGGAGTGGACTATTTCCCCGAGGGCTCGCGCGTACCGAAAAAGGAGAGAGAAGCTCTCGCCGCCCGCGAAGCGGAGAAGGCTGCCGGAACAGCGCAGGAGGATAAAAATGACGAAACGTGAAGAATACCTTTCCTGGGACGAGTATTTCATGGGCATCGCACTGATGTCGGCGAAGCGCAGCAAGGACCCGAACACGCAGGTCGGCGCGTGCATCGTCAACGCCGACAGACGCATAATGTCCGTCGGCTACAACGGCTTCCCCAGGGGCTGCTCGGACGACGAGTTCCCGTGGGACCGCGAGGGCGACGCGGTAGACACCAAGTACCCCTACGTCTGCCACGCCGAGCTCAACGCTATACTCAACGCGGGCGGGCGCGACCTGCGCGGCTGCGCGGTCTACGTGCCGCTGTTCCCCTGCAACGAGTGCGCCAAGGCGATAATCCAGAGCGGGATAAAAGAGGTCGTCTATCTGTCCGACAAATACGACGGCACGCCGATGAACGTCGCGTCCAAGAGGATGCTCGACGCCGCCGGAGTCAAGTACACCCGCCTCGAGCCGCGCACCCCGTCGGTGCTGATCTCGTTCGATCCGAAGGATGTTTGAGCGGATGATCGAGTATCCCGGCTTCGCGCTTCGCGAATGACGGAAACAGGAGATAATACCGCATTTAAGACGGACGCGCCGCAAGGCGCGCCGTTTTTTTGCCGACGGACTCGTGCGGGCGAAGCAGCAGCGTTTTCGGGCGCGCGGGAGAGCTTACCGGCGATATACGCCCGCCGCGTTCGCGTCCGCCGTGTTTTCCCTCCGGTCAAACAGAAAAATCGCAAACGCAAAACGCTCGCGGCGAGCAATCCCGTCTTGACTTTTCCCCCTCTTCGTATTATACTGTATTAATTATAAGTATAATTATCATCCGGGATGATTTTGAAAGGTCAACGATATGAGTTACATCAACGACGGCGCGGCGAATGAGGCGATCGGGGCTCTGTGCAAGCTCATCGAGCGCAACGACAGCATCGCGCCCGAGAATTACCAGAAATTCCCCGTCAAATACGGTCTGCGAAACCCCGACGGCACCGGCGTCGTCGCGGGTCTTACAAAGGTCTGTTCCGTCAGCGGTTACTATATAGAAGACGATGAGAGGATACCCAAGGAGGGGCAGCTGACCTACCGCGGAGTCAATATCTACGACATAGTCCGCGGCTGCCGCGACGAGGACAGGTTCGGTTTCGAGGAGGTCGCGTGGCTGCTCATTTTCGGCAGTCTGCCGACCGCGGAGATGCTCGAGTCGTTCAGGTCGCTTCTGGGCAGCATGCGCGAGCTCCCCGACGATTTCATCGAAGACATGATAATGAAGGCGCCGTCGCCCAACGTCATGAACAAGCTGGCGCGAAGCGTCCTCGCCCTTTACTCCTACGACGACGGCCCCGACGATACCTCGCTCGCTAACATACTCTCGCAGAGCCTCGCGCTGCTCGCGAAGATGCCGACGATAATGAGCTGCGCCTATCAGGTCAAGCGCCGCCACTACTACCACAAGAGCATGTACCTGCACCCCGTCAAGCCCGAGCAGACGGCGGCGCAGAGCATACTCAACTCGATAAGGTCCAACAAGAACTTCACCGACGCGGAAGCGAAGCTGCTCGATCTGTGCATGATGCTCCACGCGGAGCACGGCGGCGGCAACAACTCGACGTTCACCGTACGCTCGCTCACCTCGACCGGGACAGACACCTATTCCGCCATCTCGGGCGGCATCGGTGCTCTAAAGGGTCCGAGACACGGCGGCGCGAACATCAAGGTCGCCGAGATGGTGTCGATGCTGCGCGAGAACGTGAGGGACATCCACGACGACGGTCAGGTGGCGGACTATATCGCGAAGCTCGTGAAAAGGGAAGCCGGCGACCGCTCGGGACTCGTTTACGGCATGGGGCACGCGGTCTATACGCTGTCCGACCCGAGAGCCGTCATACTCAAAAGGGAGGCGAGGGCTTTCGCCGAGGCGTCCGACAGCATCGAGGCGATCGAGGACCTTGAGATACTCGAGAAGATAGAGCGCCTCACGCCCGAGATATTCGCCGAGGTCAAGCACTCGAACAAGAAGATGTGCGCCAACGTCGACCTTTACTCCGGGCTCATCTACAAGATGCTGCGCATCCCGGAGGACCTCTACACACCGCTGTTCGTCTGCGCGAGGACCGCGGGCTGGACGGCGCACCGCATAGAGGAGTTCATGACCGGACGGCGCATAGTCCGTCCCGCCTACAAGTCGCTGTCGCTGCCCATCAGCTACGTTCCGCTGGAGCGCAGGACGGAGGACTATATGGCTCTCGCCGGCAGGAACTACATCCCGAAGGACGAGAGATAACGGCAAACGTTCCCCATCATACCGTATCAGCAACTACAGGCTTTTCGACGAAGGAGTCTTAAAAATGCCCGCAAATAAAAAGCAAAAGATCAAAGGAAGCGTCCGCGGTATATATACGGACACGGTGTTCATCATTTTCGCGGCGGCGGCTGTCATAGCCGTTCCGCTGAGGATGTTCCAGCTCATGCGTATAGTGGACCCGCTGACCGGCTTCTTTACGGACAAGACGAGCATCACGGTACCGATGCTCTACGCGGTCCTCGCCGCGTCCTGCATAGTCATGCCGGCGTTCTCGTACGTCTGCGGCACGATGCCGAAGGCAAAGGCGCCCGCTTCGCCCGACACTGGGATCGGAGCCGCGTCGCTGATCATGGCGGCCGCTATGATCGGGGATATCGTCACGCAGGTCATTTCACTGGCGTCGGCCTATAATGAGTCCTACGGCACCGTGGTGCGCTTCATACAGGAGACGAAGTCCGTGCCGGTCGTGTTCCAGATGCTGTTCGCGCTGCTTTCCTGCGTGTTCTTCGTGATGTACGCGCTCTCTTATCTTCGCGGCACGCAGGACTACCTCAAGGTCAGCCCGATCAGCGCGGCTCCCGTCGCGTGGCTGATGTGCCGCATGATCCACCGCTTCGTAAGGGCGATAAGCTTCATCAACGTTTCCGAAGTCCTTCTCGAGCTGTTCATGATAGTCTTCCTCATGCTGTTCTTCCTGAGCTTCGCGAGGATCAACACGAACGTCGAAGCGCGCGGCAGATCGTGGTCGATAATGGGGATGGGCTTCCCCGCAGCGCTTCTTTGCCTGGTCTGCTTCATCCCGAGGGTCGCCGTACGTCTTACCGGCGGCGCCACGGTCAACGGTTCCCCGATAGAAGTCGCGGACCTCGCCTGCGCCGTTTTCATCATCGTCTATATCGTTACGGCTCTGGGCAAAAAGAACAACCCCTACGCCGTCCGTAAGAAGCCGGACGTCCAGCCGCAGGGCATCTATCCGATGCACCCGTCGGGCGCTCCCTTCAACGCTCCCGCCGGCGACTCCGCGGCTCCCAAGACCGAGGAGATCCGTCCCGCGGCTCCCGCGGCGCCGGGCGCCCCCTACGCCTCGCGCGAGGAGCTTGAAGAGATGCAGAAGCGCCAGCGCGACGAAGAGGCTTTCCGCATAGCGGCAGAATTCTCGGACGGCAGGCTCTCCACGCAGGACGCCTGGGCGGAAGCCATAAAGAGATACACGGAGGACTGACCGCAGTCGGTCCTCTTCATACTTGCTTTTCAGGTAAGCGCGGGACGATATGGAGCTTTTCTTCTCTAACATGCTGTCCGCCGCCCGTCAGGTCGGTACGCTTTTCATAATAGTGGCGGTCGGATTCCTTTGCGATCGCCTGAAAATTTTTACCGAAAAGACCGCGAAGGCGTGCACGAACCTGCTGTTCTACGTCGTGACGCCGGTGGTCATAGTCCGCTCCTTCATGTCGATGGAGTTCAACGCCGCGAACATGAAGGGCTTTCTTACCGCCCTCGCCTGCGGCGCAGCCGTCCACGTCTGCGGCATAGTCCTGTCGCTCCCGTTCTTCAACAAGCATCCGGACGAGGTCGGTTCGGTCTATAAATTCTCGACGACCTTCGGCAATATGGGCTATATGTGCCTGCCTCTCGCGCAGAGCATACTGGGGCCCGAGGGCGTTTTTTACTGCTCCGCCGGGGTCGTCGCCTACAATATATTCGCGTTCACCTACGGCTCGTGGCTGATGTCCCGCAAAAAGAGCGGCTACAAATTCAGGCTGCGCTCTCTCGTGCTCAATCCGGGCGTGCTGTCGGTCCTCATAGGCGTGCCGCTGTTCATTTTCTCCGTCCGTCTGCCGTCGGTCCTCGACGCCGCGACGAAGCATATAGAGAACATGAACTCGCCGCTGCCGATGCTCCTGCTGGGCACCTATATCTCAAACGCCGACCTCAAGCACATGTTCGTAAAGAGGGAGCATTACCTTATACTGCTCCTCAAACAGATATGCATGCCGCTTATACTCATCACCGCTTACAGGCTCTGCGGCATGAGCGGCGCCCTGCTGACCGCCTGCGGCATATCCTGCAGCGCGCCGACCGCGACGAATACGGTGATGTTCGCCGCGAAATACGACAAGGACACATCCGCCGCGAGCGAGGTCGTGGCCTTCGGCACTCTGCTGTCGATACTGACCATGCCGTTCATGATAGCGTACACGATGACCGGGTGACGACCGATGAGTGATATAAGATCGGCGATAGACTCCGTTATAACGCTCCCTCACGGGTATTCCGACTTTGCCGCGGCGCGTGAGCATCTTTTCGAGTGCCGCGCGAAAAGCCGCCTGCCCGAAAACTCGCGGACGGTCATAACCGTTATCTTTCCTTACTACCTCGGCGAGGAGGCGTACAGGGACCTCAATATCTCGCGCTACGCCGTGTCCGAGGACTATCACATAATAGCCGGCGGTATGCTGAAGGACTTTACCGCGCTTCTTCGCGAAAAGCTGCCGGAATACGCCTTCGAGCCGTTCATAGATTCCTCGCCCCTGCCGGAGGTCGCTTGCGCGGTGCGCTCAGGCGTCGGCGTACGGGGCAGGAACGGTCTGCTTATCAGTCCGGAGTACGGCACGTATATTTTCATAGGCGAGATAGTCACCGACGCGCCCGTGCCGGTCGACGAGCCGGGAGCGGGCGTCTGCCTGTCTTGCGGGGCGTGCGAGAAGGCGTGCCCCACGGGCGCGCTCAAGGACGGCAGGGTGGACGCTTCGCGGTGTCTGTCCGCCCTCAATCAGAAAAAGGGCGAGCTCACCCAAGAGGAGAAGGCTCTTATCCGCGAGTCCGGCTGCGCCTGGGGCTGCGACGCCTGCCAGACGGTCTGCCCGATGAACAAAAATATCCCCGTGACCCCCGTCGCCGCGTTCCGCGAGACCGCGGTAGCGAATATAGGCGGGGAGCTCAAACTCGAGGGCAGGGCTTACGCGTGGCGCGGCAGGCAGCCGATTGAGCGCAACCTTAAGATACTTGACGGCAGGGAAAGCAATTAGCAATTAGCAATTAGCAATGTGCAATGTGCAATTGATGGCGGGCTCCGCCCGCACCCGATCAGTAATTAGCAATTAGCAATGTGCAATGTGCAATTGATGGCGGGCTCCGCCCGCACCCGATCAGTAATTAGCAATTAGCAATGTGCAATGTGCAATTGATGGCGGGCTCTGCCCGCACCC
>JAFRXS010000158.1 GCA_017443405.1 Clostridia bacterium
ATTTTGGGAGCCGCGGCTCGCGGCCGTCGCCGCAGGCGACACCTTAATTCCTCATTCCTCATTCCTCGTTCCGATCCAACGCATTACACTTTCACTCCATCGAAAGAAAGATCAAGTTATGAAAAAGTACATAATCAAACTGCTTCCCATATTGATCCTTGCCGCGGCGGCGCTGACCGCCGCAGTACGCGCAGCGGACGATGTACCCTCGGCTGTCATAACCGCCGTCGAGCTGAACGGCTCCAACACCAAGGTTACGGTGCGCGCGACGGTGACGGAGGAGTTTTTCGCCGCCAACGCGGAGAGCGACGTCTTTCTCATGGAGATGAAGGCGTGGAACGGCTCGGTGCTTCCCGCCGACTCCAAGCCTGTCGCGCAGACAAAGCTGAGCAAGACGGAGTTTTCGCTCACCTGCGGCTTTGACGTCTCGACCGACCGCTACGACAGCTTCATGATAGCGATCAAGGACGGCGGCGGATACCTCCCGGTCTCGCAGCCGAGATTTGTCGAGGACGCGTCGGTCTTTTCTCCGCGCGAGTCGGCGTACCCGACGTACGCGACCAAGAAGGGACTTATTTCTTCCGACGTATCGGATATAGTGCTCACGGGAGCCGCGCAGACCGTGCTTGAGATCCGCGCCGACGAGATCATGCTCCCCGAATACGCGGAGAACGCGCTCGCCTACACCTACGCCGGCAACACCTACTACGCCGACCGCGCCGCGCTCGACGCGCTGGACGCAAAGGTCCGCGCGCTCGACGGGGCAAACGTCAATATCTTTGCCGAGGTCTCGCTCTCCGGCGTCTACCGCGGCGGCGACGGCAGACTTGCGTCGCTTTACTACTCCGAGGCTCCCGACGGAGCCGACGCCTACGCGCTCAATACCTCGTCCGAGTCGGCGTCCACCTCTTACACCGCGTTCATCGACTTTCTCGCCCGCCGCTACGGCGTTCCGGGCGGCGAAGACGGCTTCATCGGGAGCTGGATAGTCGGCAAGGCGGCGAATACAGCGGCGGGCCCCGCCCGCGGCGATCTCACCGACGAGCAGTATATCGAGTCCTATCAGCGCGTCCTGCGCCTGACCGACACCGCCGTGCGCTCGGTTTGGAAGAACGCGCGGGTCTACGTCCCCGTTTCCAACGCCTGGAACGTCGAAAACGGCGGAAAGAGCTTCCTTTCGTCGCTCGCCGCCTGCGTAAAGCTCCACGGCGACTTCCCCTGGCGCGTCGCCGTCGCGGCGTACGCCTCCGACCCGTCGCTCGCCGCCGTCTGGACCGACACATGGGCGACCGACGGCGAGGATACAAAATACGTTACCGTAAAGAATATCGCCGTCCTCTGCGACTTCCTCGCTCGCGAGGATATCGCGTATAACGGGACCGCGCGCAATATAGCCGTGACCGATTTCGCGGTCAACGGCTCGCCCGACTCTCCGGGCGACATGACTCCCGCCGCCTCCTTCGCCTACGCCTACTACAAGGCGGCGTTCGACGGGCGGATCGACGCGCTGATCTGGTCGTCGTCGCGCGACGCGGCATACCCCGAAGCCGAGCCGCAGACGTCCTCGTCCGTCACCGGCGAGGACGGCTCTGACGGCAAAAAGGACGAGACAAAAGACGCCGCCGCCGACTCCTCGACGGAGACGGGGGAGACCGCTCCGGAGCCCTCCGCGCCGACAAAGCTCTATTTCGGGCTTTACACTTCGGCGGGAGTAAAGAAGCCGGTCTGCGACGTTTTCACCCGCGTTGAGGCAGACCTGCCCTCCGATCCCAACTTCAGATCGGGCGACGCCGCCTCCTTTGCGCTTTCGATGATCGGCGTTCCCGACTGGAAGGACGTCGCCCCCGGCTACGACAAGACGGCGGCGGTCAGATACAACTTCGTCGAGTCGATGCCCATAATGTCGAGCGACATTTCCGGCAGGGTCAAGACGACCTCGTCGGTCGGCTTCGAAAACGGAGTC
>JAFRXS010000159.1 GCA_017443405.1 Clostridia bacterium
CTCTGCGTGCGGCCGTAGACGATCTGAAGGAACAGCTCTCTCATCGCGGTGTTGATAGCGTCGCAGACGAGGTCGGTATTGAGCGCCTCGAGCACGGTCCTGCCGGGCAGGATCTCCGCCGCCATCGCGGCGGAATGGGTCATGCCGGAGCAGCCTATAGTCTCGACGAGGGCCTCCTGAATGATGCCGTCCTTGACGTTGAGCGAAAGCTTGCAGCCGCCCTGCTGCGGAGCGCACCATCCGATGCCGTGGGTGTAGCCGGAAATATCCTTCACGTCGCGGGCTTTGACCCACTTCGCCTCCTCCGGGATCGGAGCGGCGCCGTGCGCGACGCCCTGATGGACGGGGCACATTTCTCTGACTTCTTTTGAGTAGACCATTGGAACTTCTCTCCTTGTCTTGTTACTGCCCGTGATGAGCGCGGAACGCGGCCGCAAACGGGCTCATTCGGTTTCGTTGAGAAACTAAATTTACAAAGTATATTCTATCTGTTTTTTCACGTTTTGTCAAGCGTTGAGAACGTATCGGAGGCGAAAATATCAAAAGCGCTCGACTTTTATTTCCGGCGCGGTCAGCGGCTTTCTTTGCAATTGACATATCGGGGAAAATGTGATATTATATGTTTCCTTTAAGAGGCGTTATATTCCCTTTGACGGATCATTCGTTTCATATATCGAGGACTACTATGAGTACAGACAATAATTTACCCCTTGCCGGCGCGATGCCGGTAGTGCCGCTGCGCTCGCCGGTGCTTTTCCCCGGCATGATACTTCACGTCGACGCCGAGGACGCCGCGGTAAAAGCCGCCGCGGAGCACGCCGTAGCGCACGGGTCCAACCTTTTCATCACTTACCGCCGCTCCGGCGATAAGGCTGATATCTATTCGGGCGAAATATCCAAGACCGGCTGCGTCGCGCAGGTGCAGGAGGTCATAAAGGGCGCGGGCGACGAACCCGTGCATATAGTCGTGCGCGGGCTCTACAGGGGCGAGCGCCTGAGGATGATAAGCGTGTCCGGGCTCGGCATCAAGGCGGCGAGAGTGCGCAGGATAGCCGATACCGCCGGGGACACCGACGGCGTCAACGCCGCCGCGTCGATGCGCCTGCTCAAAGAGAAATTCGCCGAGTACGCCAAGCTCGCGCCCGGCTTCGCGACCGATATGGTCGAGGAGGTCTCGCGCGAAACGTCGCCTTCAAGACTCTCCGATTTCATCGCTTCGTATATCTATCTTTCCGACGATAAGAAAGAGGAGCTTCTGAACGAACGCGACCCGGCGAAGCGCATCGTGACGCTCGTTTTCGAGCTCAGGCGCGAGATCGCCGTCCTCACGACCAAGAGGCAGCTCGACGAGATGGTCGAGAACCGCATCGCCAAGGCGGACAGGGAAGGCTTCCTGCGCGAGCAGCTCAACATTATCCGCGAGCAGCTCGGCGAGATGCCGGGCGACCCGTTCGACGAAGCGGGCGAGGCGGACGGCTATCACGAGAAGATACTCGCCTCGGGCATGCCGAAGGAGAACGCCGAGAAGCTCCTCAAGGAGTGCAGGCACCTTTCGCGCATGCAGCCCGGCAGCCCGGACGCGGCGGTCATAAGGAGCTATCTCGACCACTGCCTCGAGCTTCCGTGGAATACGTTCACAAAGGACGATCTCGATCTCAAGCACGCGCGCGCCGTCCTCGACCGCGATCACTACGGTCTCGACGACGTCAAGGAGCGCATAATCGAGTTCCTCGCGGCGAGAGCGGTCTCGCCCGACATCAAGGGTCAGATAATCTGCCTCGCCGGTCCTCCCGGGGTCGGCAAGACCTCGGTCGTCAAGTCGATAGCCTCCGCCGTCGGCAGGAAGTACGTCCGCATCTCGCTCGGCGGCATACGCGACGAGGCTGAGATACGCGGTCACCGCCGCACCTACGTCGGCGCGGTGCCCGGGCGCGTCATGAGCGCGATCAAGGACGCCGGCACGGCGAACCCCGTCATACTTCTCGACGAGGTCGACAAGCTCACGCGCGACGGTCACGGCGACCCGTCCGCCGCCCTGCTCGAGGTGCTCGACCCCGAGCAGAACAACACCTTCACCGACCACTATACCGACCTGCCGTTCGATCTGAGCCGGGTCCTGTTCATAACCACCGCTAACGACCGCTACGCCATTCCCGACGCCCTGCGCGACAGGATGGAGGTCATCGAGCTTTACAGCTACACGCTCGAGGAGAAGTTCCATATCGCGCGTGAGCATCTCGTCAAAAAGCAGCTCCGCGAGCACGGTCTCAACGGCAATATCCTGCGCTTCACCGACGGCGCGATATACGCGATGATAAACGGCTACACGCGCGAGGCGGGCGTCCGCGAGCTCGAGCGTATGATAGCAAAGGTCTGCCGCAAGGAGACCGTCAGGGTAGCCGAGGGCGATAAGTCGAGAAAGACCTTTAAGGAGTCCGACGTCGAGGCTTATCTCGGTCCGGTCAAGTACCGCGGCGACGAGCTCGACCGCAGCGGCGAGGCGGGCATAGTCAACGGGCTCGCGTGGACCTCCGTCGGCGGCGAGATGCTCCAGGTCGAGACGGTAGTCGTCGACGGCACCGGCAAGCTCGAGCTGACCGGCTCGCTCGGCGACGTCATGAAGGAATCCGCCCGCGCGGCGCTCACCTACGTCCGCTCGCGCAGCGACGCTCTCGGCGTCAGCGGCGATTTCTCCAAGAAGGATATACACATCCACGTCCCCGAGGGCGCCGTGCCCAAGGACGGTCCGTCCGCCGGCATCACGATCACCGCTTCGCTCGTTTCCGCGCTTTCCGGCGCGCCCGCCGACCCGTCCGTTGCGATGACGGGAGAGGTCACTCTGCGCGGCAGAGTGCTGCCCATCGGCGGTCTCAAGGAGAAGTCGATGGCGGCGTTCAAGAACGGCATAAGCACGGTCATCATACCCAAGGGCAACGTTTCCGACCTCGAGAAGATAGATTCCGCCGTCAAGGACAGAATACGCTTCGTGCCCGTCGAGAAGATGGACGACGTCCTCCCCGTCGTGATAAAGAGGAGGGTCTGAGGTGGATAAGATATTCAACAAGGCGGAGTTCGTCCGCGCCTGCGGCACGTCGAAGCAGCTCCCCGCGTCGACCGTCCCCGAGATCGTGTTTTCGGGCAGGTCGAACGTCGGGAAATCCACGCTGATAAACGCGCTTTGCGGCAGACGCACGCTCGCCCGCACGAGCTCGTCGCCGGGCAAGACCGCGACTATCAACTTCTACTCCGCCGGGGACGCGTATCTCGTCGACCTGCCGGGCTACGGCTACGCGAAACGCTCGCAGTCGGAGCTTCTCAGATGGTCGGAGCTGATGGAGGGGTATTTCTCTCAAGGGCGGAACATCCCGCTCGCCGTGCAGCTTTGCGACATGCGCCACGCGCCGACGAAAAACGACCTCGATATGATAAACTTCCTCGAGGACCGCGCGATTCCCTATATCATCGTCCTCACGAAGGCGGACAAGCTCAAAAAGACCGAGCGCCTCGCCCGTGAGGAAAAGCTTCCGGAGGAATACGCCTCCGCCCGCAGCCGCCTCGCTCTCATCCCGTTTTCATCGGTCACCTCCGAGGGCGCCGAAAACGTTTTCGACGCTATATCCTCGGCCGTTCGGGAATAAACGGAAAACAGAATACGATAAAAAAGACCGCTCCGTGCAGGAACGGTCTTTTCATTGTGTAAATTGTATAAAAAATATCTTGGCGGGGTGGGTAGTATTGTCGATGTTTATGCTGTTATTACAACTTTGTTTAAATTATAATTGATTTAAATATCTGTAAAGATCACGGAGGTCATACATGAAGAAAGCATACAAGTTTTTTCTGTGATCCTGGCTGTTTCATTGATCGTCGGGATACTGCCTTTTAGAGGAACGCATACGTTCGCGGCTGACGTCGTCGGTTCCGGCACCTGCGGTGAGAACCTGACGTGGACGCTTGACAGCGCGGGGACGCTGACGATCTCCGGTACGGGCGCGATGACGGATTATTATGGTTCTGGAGAAGCGCCGTGGAAATATTCAAATAGTTATAATTATAGTGTTTATAAAGTGGTCATAGAAGACGGCGTGACAAGCATAGGCAAGTACGCGTTTTCCAACTGTTGGAACCTTAGATCCGTAGCCATTCCCGGCAGCGTGACAAGCATACGCAATTCCGCGTTTTACTACTGCGAGCGCCTCACGTCTGTGTCCATTCCCGACGGCGTGAAGGCCATAGGCGACTCCGCGTTTTCCGGCTGCTCGGGGCTTACGTCCGTTGCCATTCCCGAAAGCGTGACGATCATAGGCGATTCCGCGTTTGAGGGCTGCTCGGGGCTTACGTTCGTGACCATTCCCGAAAACGTGAAGCTCATAGGCGATTCCGCGTTTTACGGCTGCAAGGGACTTGAGTCCGTGACCATTCCCGACGGCGTGAAGGCCATAGGCAATTCCGCGTTTTACTACTGCACGGGACTTACGTCCGTGAGCATTCCCGACGGTTTGACGAGCATAGGCAAGAATGCGTTTTACTACTGCAGGGGCCTTGAGTCCGTGACCATTCCCGGCAGCGTGACGAGCATAGGCAACTACGCGTTTTACGGATGCAAGGGGCTTGAGTCTATAGCCATTCCCGAAAACGTAACGAGCATAGGCGATCGCACGTTTTCCGGTTGCTCGGGTCTTGAGCGAATAACGGTCGCAGCGGGGAATACCGTTTATCACTCTGCCGGGAACTGCCTTATAAGAACGGCATCAAAGGCGCTGGTCATGGGCTGCAAAAACAGCGTCATACCGAATGACGGCAGCGTAACGAGAATAGGCAGCTATGCGTTTTCCGGCTGCTCGGGACTTACGTCTGTGACCATTCCCGAAAGTGTAACGATCATAAACGATCACGCGTTTTCCGACTGCGATGGCCTCACGTTCGTGACCATTCCCGAAAGCGTAACGAGCATAGACGATTACGCGTTTTACGGCTGCGAGGGCCTCACGTCCGTTGTCATTCCCGGCAGTGTGACGAGCATAGGCTATTGCGCGTTTGAAGACTGCTATTCGCTTACAGACGTCTACTATTTGGCGTCCGAAGAAGAATGGGACCGGGTATCCGTAGGTCAAAACAACTACCCCCTTCTTATCGCCGACTTCCATTTCGGGTGCGGCGAGGCCCTGACGTGGAGGTTGGACGGCGGGGGCACGCTTACGATCTCCGGGACGGGCGCGATGACGGACTATGGCGTTGGAGAAACGCCGTGGTATTCTTCAAGAGATGGAATACATAACGTGGTCATAACGGATGGCGTGACGAGCATAGGCGATCGCGCGTTTTACGGCTGCTCGGGACTCGCTTCCGTGACCATTCCCGGCAGCATGACGAGTATAGGAGATAGCGCGTTTCTGGGCTGCACTGGAATTGAGAGCATTACGGTCGCGCCAGGGAACACCGTTTATCATTCTGCCGGGAACTGCCTTATAGAGACGGAAACAAAGACGCTGATCTTGGGCTGTAAAAACAGCGTCATCCCGAATGACGGCAGCGTGACGTCAATAGGCGATTCCGCGTTTTACGGCTGCGAAGGCCTCACGTTCGTTGTCATTCCCGACGGAGTAACGGCCATAGGCGCTCACGCGTTTTACGAATGCACGGACCTTGAGTCCGTGGCCATTTCCGGCAGCGTGACGACCATAGGCGATTCCGCGTTTTACGGCTGCGAATCGCTTGCCGACGTCTACTGTTCGGCGTCAGAAGAAGAATGGAACCGGGTATCCGTAGGATCGGAAAACGACCCCCTTCTCAACGCCGTTTTCCATTTCGGTCACACCCACGCCTACGGAGAATGGACGGTTATAAAAGAAGCGACCTGCGCCGCCGAGGGTGAGAAAGCCTGTACCTGCGCGGTCTGCCACGCGACGAAGACCGAATCCGTCGCAAGGGACACGAACAAGCACACATGGAACGACGGTGTGATTACGATCGTTCCGACGTGCGCGTCTGAAGGCGTAAAGACATACACCTGTACCGTATGCAACGCAACGAAGACTGAACCGATCGCAAAAGACGCGAACAACCACGTGGGCGGTACGGTAGTCAGAGACGCGAGGGCAGCAACTTACGAAGCCAACGGCTACACGGGCGACACGTACTGCAAGGGCTGCGGCGCGAAACTCAGCAGCGGTAAAATCATCCCGGCGCTCAAGCCGTCAACGGATCCGTGGGAAGAAGTCACAACCGAATCGTCGGAAGAAATTACAACCGAATCGTCGGAAGAAATAACAACTGATCCTTCGGATGATCCATTTTACTTCATTCCGGGCGATATCGACCGGGACGGATATGTGACGCCCAAAGACGCGAGATTAGCTTTGCGCATCGCTGCTAAGATCGAAGACTGCACCTGGATTCAGGCGAAAGCCGCCGACGTTGACTGCAACGGCGTTGTAAACATTTTAGACGCGCGTATTATTCTGCGGTGGGCGGCGAAGCTTGACGAGGAAGTCACTACCGATCCTATCGGCGGTTCGCAGTCGGGTCCTCCGAAGGTCTGCGCTGTCAGCGATAAAACCGAAGTCGCGATCGGCGAAGAAATTACCGTAACCGTAAAAGTTGAAAATGCAAGAGGAATGATGAACGGCGCGGCATGGCTGACGTTTGATACCTCTCTTCTTAAGCTGGTTAGTACCGGTAAAGGTGACACAAACGCTTATGTTTATACGCCGGTAAAACCGGCTGAGATCGCTCGGGCAAATACCGAAGGACAGATCCGTAACTCTTTCGCTTATTGGGAGTCGGAAGAAAACGAGACCGTTACGATATATACCGCCACGTTTGAGGCGATAGGCTCCGGAACGGCAGCTTTCGGTTTTGCGGAAAACGAGCTGATAAATATGACGATCGGTAACGTTGCGACAGTTACTGTAGGTTATCCGACGGTCTGCGCTGTCAGCGATAAAACCGAAGTTTCGATCGGCGAAGAGATCACCATAACCGTAAAAGTTGACAATGCAAGAGGAATGATAAGCGGCGCGGCATGGCTGACGTTTGATACCTCTCTTCTTAAGCTTCTTAGAACCGGTAAAGGTGACACAAACGCTTATGTTTATACCCCGGTAAAACCCGATGAAATCGCTAAGGCCAATACCGAAGGACAGATCCGTAACTCTTTTGCTTATTGGGAGTCGGAAGAAAACGAGACCGTTACGATATATACCGCCACATTTGAGGCGATAGGCGCCGGAACGGCAGTTTTCGGTTTTGCGGAAGACGAGCTGATGTATCTGACGGCCGGAAACACATCGACAGTTACTGTCGACGCTTCCCCGGCAAATCACTCCTGGGACGACGGAGTTGTAACAAAGGAATCGACCTGCGACGAAGACGGGGAGATGACTTATACTTGTTCTCTCTGCGGTGAAACAAGAACAGAGTCGATCCCTGCTCCGGGCCATGATTACGGCGCGTGGACACTACTCAACGAAACGCAGCACCAAAGAGTCTGCGCGAACGATCCGACGCATATCGAAAAAGAAAACCACACTTGGGATGAAGGCGTCGTGACGACGGAGCCGACATGCGATGTTGCCGGTGTCAGGACCTACACCTGTACGGTGTGTGACGCGACGAAGACCGAGACGATCGATGCGCTGGGACATGATTACGGCGCGTGGAAACGGTTGAACGCGACGCAGCACCAAAGAGTCTGCGCGAACGATCCGACACACGTAGAAAAGGCGGACCACACGTGGAACGCGGGCATAGTGACAACTGAACCCACCTGCGACGAGAACGGCGTCAAGACCTATACCTGTACGGTGTGTAACGCGACGAAGATCGAGACGATCGACGAGCTTGGGCATGATTACGGCGCGTGGACGAGACTGAACGCAACGCAGCATCAAAGAGTATGCGCGAACGATCCGACACACGTAGAAAAGGCGAACCACAAATGGGATGCGGGCGTCGTGACGACGGAACCTACCTGTGACGATACCGGCGTCATGACCTATACCTGTACCGTGTGCAGCGCGACTAAGACCGAAACGGTAGACGAGCTCGGGCACGATTACGGCGCGTGGACGAGATTGAACGCGACACAGCATCAAAGAGTATGCGCGAACGATCCGACGCACGTCGAGAAGGCGAACCATAAGTGGAACGAGGGCATTGTGACGACGGAGCCTACATGTGAAGAAACCGGGGTCAAGACATACACCTGCACGGTTTGCAGAGCGACAAAGACCGAAACGTTAGACAAGCTCGGACACGATTACGGGGCATGGAAACGGTTGAACGCGACGCAGCATCAGAGAGTTTGTGCCAACGATCCTACGCACATTGAAAAGGCGAACCATACGTGGAACGCCGGCGTCGTGACGACGGAGCCTACATGTGAAGAAACCGGGGTCAAGACATACACCTGCACGGTTTGCAGAGCGACAAAGACCGAGACGATAGACGAGCTCGGGCACGATTACGGCGCATGGAAACGGTTGAATGCGACGCAGCATCAAAGAGTATGCGCCAACGATCCTGAGCACATTGAAAAGGCGAACCACACATGGAACGCCGGCGTCGTGACGACGGAACCCACCTGTGACGAGACCGGCGTCATGACCTATACCTGTACCGTGTGCAGCGCGACAAAGACCGAGCCTATCACGAAGAACGCCTCCAACCACACGGGCGGTACCGAAATCAGAAACGTCAGAGCCGCGACTTGCGGAGAAGACGGGTACATCGGCGACACGTACTGTAAGGGTTGCGGCGTGTTGCTTTCCTCAGGTTCTGTGATCCCCGCGACGGGCAACCATGTGTGGAATGCCGGCGAGGTAACAACTCAGGCAACCGAAACGACAAACGGTATTATGACATACACCTGCACAGTTTGCGGCGCGACAAAGACTGAACTCATCCCCGCTATTGGCGATACTATGACCGTTGTTATCGACAGTCTGACAGCGACAGTCGGTGACGAGATCGACGTTTATCTGACTCTTAACAAAGCGTTTGACGTAAAGTCAATGTCCATATCCGGGCTTAGTTACGATAAGTCAAAAATGACCCTGACCGGCGGCGAATGGCTCGTTACCGACGCGACTATCGATACATGGGATATCAGCACTCAGGTCGGCGCCGTCGCATTCGAAACGAATAAAGAGTTGTCCGGCAAGGTATTCAGGCTTTCGTTCAAGGTCCTTGATGACATCGAGGACTGCGAGGTCACTGTCAACTGCGCGGTCAACGGGAAGACGAAGCCCGCGGACAGCGCCGAGTCGCCCATACCCGTGTTCGTTACGCCCGGCGTTATCACGATAC
>JAFRXS010000160.1 GCA_017443405.1 Clostridia bacterium
CCGGAACAGGCTCGAAGATGATGCTTTTTTTGGTTTTCATGGCGCAATCGTAGCATAAATCTCAAAAAATATCAAGGCGATACTTGAAAAATATAGAAATAACTGATAAAATACAACAAGGTAAGTTGGTCAAGAAATACTTACGACAGGAGAGATCTTATGTCAAAAGCTGACGTCAAGAAAAAAAGCGGCGGCAACGCCGGCGACAAGCTGAATTACGGCAGGACCGCGCTGATAGGTTTCGGCTTTATGGGGTGTATGCTGCTCTGGTCGGTCTACAACTCCTTTGTTCCCGTCATACTGCGCGGCAAGCTGACGCAGGTATTCGAAGGGACCTCGGGCTTCGCCCAGTTCCTTTCCTCGCACAGCTGGCTGAGCTGGGTCTCGGTCGCTTTGATAGTTAACGCCATCATGACCATAGACAACATTTTCGGCGTTATCTTCCAGCCCTTCTTCGGCAAGAAGAGCGACCTCACCCGTTCGAAAATGGGCAAGCGCATGCCCTATATACTCATCTGCATGCCCATCTGCGCGATCTTCTTCTGCTTCGTGCCCATCGCCGCCACTATCCGCGCCGTTGGACTGAGCATACTGCTGATGATGAGCGTGATAATCTGCTTCAACTTCTTCATGTCGGTATGGCGCTCGCCTGTGGTGTCGCTGATGCCGGACTTCACGCCGTCGCATCTGCAGAGCGACGCAAACGCCGTTATCAACATCATGGGCGGCATCGGTCAGATGGTCGGCTTCGTGGTGGGGTCTATTTCCGCCGCGGCGGTCGGCATCCTGGGCATGACGGAGCTCAGCGCCGCGCTGAAGGCAAAGACCAACGACCTGGGCGAGATAGTCGACGCCGCCGGGGTCCCGATACTTAAAGACGGAATGGTCCAGTACGTCAACTACACTCCCGTCTTTGTCGTGACGGCGGTCATCGCGCTGATTTGCATCGTAGTGCTGTTCTTCTTCTACAAAAAGAACAAGCAGTACGACCTTTCGGCTAACGCGGCGGAAAAAGCCGGCGCGGTCGAGGCCAAGCAAGAGAGGATCAAGATCAAGAATCTGCCCATCTCCAAGGCGGAGAAGCGCAGTCTTCTCATCATGCTGGCGGCTCTGTTCCTTATCAACAACGCCACCGAGGCCATCATACCCAATTTCACGAACTTCGCCAACACTACGCTGCACGTCGCGCCGATATATTCCACGCTGATGATGGCGGTCTTCGCCGTATCGCTGGCTGCGTTCGGCATACCCGCGGGCATCATGGGCAGAAAGCTCGGCAGGAAAAAGACGATAATAATCGGTCTTATCGGTATCGTTATCATGTTTGCGATCTACCTTGCCGTATCCCAGCTGCTCGACCCCGCGCCCGACGGCGGCGTCAACAAATTCACATGGATCTGTCTGTGGATCGCGCTCGTTGTCGGCGGCGCGGCGGTGGGCTGTGTAAACATCAACACGCTTCCTCTCGTGCTCGCCATCGGCGGCAGGGACTACGTCGGCACATTCACCGGCTACTACTACACCGCGACGATGTCCGCGTCAGTCACAGGACCGATACTTTGCGGTCTTGTTATCGGTCTGTTCAACGAGGACTACAATTTCATGTTCCTGTTCTGCGCGATCTTCTTTGCTCTCGGCCTCGCGGTCATAACTCAGGTCAAACACGGAGAGTCGTCCGATATAACCGAGGAAGACATCAAGCAGGCGCGCATGGCGGACGACTGATCCTCCTGCATATGAAACCCGAATAACCGACTTCAAAAAAGAACACGTACGCCGGAACAAAGCGTACGTGTTTTTTATATGTGAGTTTCAGCGTCAGTTCGTGTAGTTGTCGAAATACCCCTGAACGAGGACGACGGGGGTGCCCTTGTCGCCGGAGCCGCTGGTAAGATCGCAGAGAGAGCCGATAAGGTCGGTGAGCCTGCGCGGGGTCGTGCCCTGCGTCGCCATAGTGCCCTTGAGATCACTCTGCTTTTTGCGGATGCTGTCGGAGATCGCGTCGCGCAGCGCCTCGCCCGAAAGGTCCTTGAAGTCGTTATCAGCGAGATACTTCAGCTTGAGCTCGTTGGGCGTACCCTCAAGCCCGTCTGTGTAGCCGGGGGAAACGACGGGGTCGGCAAGCTCCCAGATGCGGCCCTGCGGGTCCTTGAAGGCGCCGTCGCCGTAGACCATGACCTCGACATGCCGACCGGTCGCCTTGAGGACACGGCTCTGGACGTCGAGCACGAACGCCTTGCAGTCCCTGGGGAAGAGTTTGACCTTATCCTCGGTCGACTTATTGGAGCCGAGAAGGCCGTAGTCCGCGTTGAAGCCGCTGCCGTTGACGGAGGACGAGAGTATATCGTCGAGACCTATGACGCATTTCGCGCCCGCGGCCTTGAGGATGCGCTTTGTGCGGGGAGCGGTGTGGATATCGCAGGCGAGAACGGTATCGGTGTATTTAAGTATCGCGCGGGGGTCGTTGGCGAAAATGATCTGGGCTTCGGCGCCGCAGTCACGGATGAGACCGCCGTAGTAATCGACGTAATCGACGCCCGTGAACTCGTGTTTATTCACGCCGAACAGCTCGCGGTAACGCTCAAGAGTGAGAAGATCGGAATAAGGGTTCACGCCCGCCGCGTCGACCTTATCGAGACTGACGAGCTCGTTGCCGACCTCGTCCGACGGATAAGAGAGCATAAGGACTATCTTCTTCACGCCCTTGGCTATGCCGCGCAGGCAGATGGCGAAGCGGTTGCGGGACAGGATCGGGAAGATCACGCCGAGAGTGCCGCCGCCCGTTTTGGAACGGACGTCCTCGGCGATATCGTCGACGGTGGCGTAGTTGCCCTGAGACCTTGCGACAACGGACTCGGTGACCGCTATAACGTCGCGGTCGCGAAGCTCGAAGCCCTCGCTGTCTGCCGCCTTCAGCACACTGTCGGTGACTATAGCGGCGAGGTCGTCGCCCTGACGGATTATCGGGCAGCGAATACCGCGTGAAACAGTGCCTACTCTGCGTTCATTATCCATAAAGACTCCTCTTTGTTTGTTTTTTGCTTTGATATAATACAACAAACGAATCGAATCATCAAGATGCGGGAGATATTTTTTTATAGTTTAAGGTAAAAACGGCAAAAACGCGTTTTAACGGAGATCGGGACGAATAATGTTCAGAATTTTGTATTGTTCACAGATAGTCAGTATGTTTGATCCCCCGCTGAGACCGCGAGGTCCCTTCGGGGGATCATTTTGCTCCGTTGACTTTGTGCTCACGCGAGGGTATAATATGAACCGAAAAAGGCTTTGATCGCGGAAATGACTATAAAAAAAGATAACGAAACAATGAAATACCCTGAGGCGCTCACGGCAGATCACGGAGGCGCGGTACAGCAGTGATTACGCTGTCGGAATATCTTATCAAGACCTTCGGGACAAAGGTCTACCGGCTGTCGCTTCAGACGGGCTGCACCTGCCCCAACCGCGACGGTACCTGCGGAATTGACGGGTGCAGCTTCTGCTCGGCGGGCGGCTCGGGAGAATTCGCCGCGCCGCTGCTGCCGATAGATGAGCAGATACGTGAAGCGAAGAAGCGCGTGGACGCGAAATTTCCGAAAAACACGGCGCCGGAGGACAGGCGTTATATAGCGTATTTTCAGTCCTACAGCAACACCTACGGCGATACGGAGGAGCTTGCAGCGCTGTTCCGGGAGACCGTATCTTTCCCCGAAATATCCGTTCTCTCGATCGCCACGCGCCCCGACGTACTCGGCGACGACATGCTTCCGGAGCTTGCCGGGATAAATAAGATCAAGCCCGTTTGGCTCGAATTCGGCTTGCAGACGGCGAACGACCTCACGGCGGAGCGTTTCGGCAGAGGCTACCGTACGGAGATATTCGACGACACGATGCGCCGCGTCGCCGAAGCAGGACTCGACCGGATAGTGCATGTGATACTCGGTCTGCCGGGCGAAACGCGGGAGGATATGCTTAATACCGCGCGGCATATCGCGAAGCTGAAGCCCGAGGGCGTCAAGATACAGAACCTGCAGATACTTAAAGGAACACGGCTCGCCCGGGAGTACGCGCGGAAGCCGTTTCATATACTCACGCTCGACGAATACGCGGATATTGCCCTCGCTTTCCTGCGCGAGCTCCCCGACAATACGGTCGTTCACAGGCTGACCGGAGACCCGCCGAGAAGCATGATCACAGAGCCCCGGTGGTGCGTCGATAAAAAGAAAACGCTTCAGAGGATGAACGAGGTAATGAATGCGGTATCGCGGCAGACCGACAGCGGAGTTTCCGGAAAGCGGAAATGATGTTCCCACCGCTGATCGGACGCGTCGGGATACGGCGCCTGCGGACGGACCGACCGCCGCGTCAGTCAAGCCCCGCTGCTGCGCGCAGTATAGACCGCGCGTCCGTCGCGGTAACTGCTCCGTCGCCGTTCATATCGGCGATAAGAACGCCGGTTCCGTCAAGCAGCTCGAGTTTGGCGGCGTGACGCAGGGCAAGCCGCGCGTCCGCGGCGTTGACGAAGCCGTTCATATCCGCGTCGCCGAGGTAAAAACCGTCAACGGGGCTTGCTTTAAGGTGTTTCTGCGACTTTCCGGCGGACTTCGGCACGGCTTCTCCGTCCTCGAGGCTGTAATAATCGCCGTGCCAGGACATTATGCGCTTCGTGAGCCAGTCGAACCGCTCGGAAAGATAGTTTTCAAGGAAATCAACGGTATTGCGGAAAGTGATCTCCTTGTCCTTGCCGACGACGGCGAAAGGTGTGCGGAAATCAAAGCTCAGCATTCCGATATCCCAGATCCTGTAATTCATTCCGACGGAGCTTTCGATCGAGGAAGCCAGCGTCTTTATATATCCGTCCTCTCCGAAGAGCGGCAGCGCCGCCTTACGGAAGGCTCCGGATCCCGACAGCTCCGTCTGCAGAGCGTCGCGGAAGGACTGTATTTTTATAAGTCCATCGGCGATATAGTGTTTCGCCGCGAAGAAATTCCTCGGGTTGGTAAGCTCCTTGCCGTGCCCGACGCCGTTGCCGTAGGCGAGGTCGTAATCCCAGACGGGCCCGGCGTACATCACCGAGCTGTCCTCGGGAAGATAGAAATAACATGAGGACTCGTAGCAGTCCCAGCATTTAGAAAGCTCGTTGACAAGATAGGTCCTTACGAGCGAAGCAAGGTCGCAGTAATCGTAATAATACTTCCCGGTGGCTTCGTTATAGCCGTCGGGACTGTAGACCGCGTCCTCGAACTCGCCGAAAAAGCGCGCTATATACTCCCCCGTTCCTTTTGTCAGGTATTCGGGGTTCGCCGTCGTCACCGCCTGCCCGCGCGAGGTCATGAAGCCGGTGAGCTCGAGCGACATCCTGTCTGTATGGTCGACCTCGAGAAGAAATCCGTGATGATCCGCCCCTTGAGCGAGAGGCGGTTCCTCAAGGCCGTCGATATATCTGTAGGTACCGGGAGTGTTCGCCTCCGCCGGCGCGCCGTTCATATCGACCGTGACCTGACGGGGCTGCCTGTAAGCGTCCGTGTCGGCGTTCGCTTCCTCTATGAGCTCGTCGGTATCCTCGATATCGATACGCGACGGGCCGACCTCGGTCTTTTCGCACAGAAGATAGACGCCGCGGTACTCGCCGTCGTAATAAAGATCGACGGAAACGTATTTGCTCGTATAGTCGAGCCCGCAGTCCGCCGCGAGCCGGAAGGTCACGGAGTTGTGTATCTGCGTGGCGTCGAGCGCGTTGGCGAGAAGTATCCATTTTTTACATTCCTCGCGCTTGCCGCTCCCGGTAAGGTCCGCCTTCTTTTCAAGTGTGATCTGATAGGGTTTTTTATCGAAATAATTGAACGTGGAGTTGCCTCGGGCTTTTATCTGCGTCAGGACTCCGCCCGCGGTGACTTTTCCGTCCGGCCCGAGAAGCGCGTAGGAGCCGGTCGCAGTATGGGATTTCGAGCTGTCCACCCACGCTCTGCCGCCGGTCGCGGGATCTTCGGACTCAAGGAACAGCGCGGGGATATTCCCGGAGCGCATGACGGTCGCGTCCGTATTCTCCCCGTCGACGGATACCGACACGCGAAGTTCCTCCTGCCCTTCGGACAGATACCCTGAAAGATCGAAGCTCCCGTCATCGGCCGGTGCGATCTCCTTGCCTTCCGCAGTCAAGGTCACGGTCCCGCCGCCGGCGGACAGG
>JAFRXS010000161.1 GCA_017443405.1 Clostridia bacterium
CTGACCTCACCTCGCGCGCCCGAAAGTGTACATTGCTGATTGCTGATTGCTAATTAACTGCAACAATGTTTAAATAATATTGTATTTTCTGAAATTAACTGATATAATCAGATCAACGATCAATTCATGAGAGGAAGATCACGGAAAATGGAAAAACTCCTTGAACGCTCCGGCTGCTGTGAAAGCGGCATAAATCCCAGGGCTGTATACGATTTTGTCAGCCGCTGTGAGAGGGAGGGGCTCGGTATCGACTCCTTCATGCTCATCAAGGGCGGAAAGGTCGTCGCCGAGGGCTATCACAAGCCCTACGGTCCGCTGACTCCGCACGTCGAGTTTTCTCTCTCGAAATCCATCGTGTCGCTGGCTCTTGGCTTCGCGGTCAGCGAGGGCATCGTCAGCCTCGACGATTCCATCTGCAAATTCTTCCCCGAATACGGCAAAGAGGCTCTCAATAAGCGTATAACTCTGCGCCATCTCGTCACGATGACCGCCGGCAAGATGATAGGCATGGCGGCGGAGAGGGTGCAGAAGGACTGGATAAAGCTGTTCTTCGACACTGTGCCGATAGCGCCTCCGGGCAAGCTGTTCCTCTACGTCAACGACAATTTCTATCTGCTCTCCGCGGCGCTCAGCCGAGCCGCCGGCAGGACGCTCACGGAATATCTCTATCCGCGTCTGTTCGAGCCGCTCGGGATAGAAAAACCGTTCTGGGAGACAGAGCAGTACGGCTACGCCGCGGGCGGCTGGGGGCTGTATCTGCCGATAGAATCCCTCGCCAAAATAATGATCTGCTGCTCGCAGAAGGGCGTGTACGAGGGCCGTCAGGTCATTCCCGCCGACTATCTCGCCGAGGCGACGAAATATCAGGTGCCTACGGTCAAACACGGTCAGATAGACGTGACAAAGGGCTACGGCTACGGCTTCTGGCGCACGAGCGTGCCCGATTCCTACCGCGCCTACGGTCTTTACGGTCAGCTGGGCTACGTGTTCGAGAACAACGATACCGTGTTCGTCATGAACAGCGGGATAGCGAGGGATATGCATCTCTCCGCCGCGATCGACGATATGTTCAAAACCCTCTGGGACGAGCCGGAGAAGGAATATGAGAGCAAGCTGCGCGGGCTTACCGCCTCTCTCGGCGACAAGGACAACGTCCCCTCCCGTCCTCGCAATACGGAGCTCGAGGAGAAGTACGACGGCGTGACCTTCGGCACGTCTTCGAGCAAATTCGCGTCCATGCTCAGCGTCACGATGTCGACCGTGTTCAACGAGCCGACCGGCCGCATCGACCGCATGACGCTGCACCGCGGGGAGGGCGGCCGCCTCGGTCTTTACTGGCGCGAGGGCGAGTTCGACAACCGCATAGAGCTCGGTATGGACGGCGAGTACGCCGTCAGCGAAGTGCGCTACGGTCAGCTCGTCCTGCACGCCTGCGCAAAGGCGGTCTGGGTCAATTCCTACGTGCTTCGCGTCGTGGTCCGTATGCTCGAAACGCCGCTTTCGCGCGTGCTCGAGTTCGACTTCACCGACGAGGGGCACGTCCGCGTCAGGAACGATTCGTTCCCGAATCTCGGCGACCTTGCCGTCTACTACGTCGATTTCTCCGGCTTCCCGCTTCCCAAGGCGCTCGACAAGCTTCTCGCGAAGGGGATAGTTCCCGCGATACTGCTTTTCGGCGAGCCGACGTTCAGGCTCAAACGCGTAGGGAGCTGACCTTTATTCAGCCGTTCTGCGGCAGCCTTACCGTGAACAGCGCGCCTCCGCCGGGGGCGTCGCCGACCTTTACGGTCCAGCCCGCCGTGTCGGCTACGGTCTTCGCGAGAGCGAGCCCGAGACCGTTGCCCGCCGTTCTGTTCGAGACGTCCTTCTGAAAGAATTTTTCGAATATTTTTTCGCGGCTCTCCTCCGGTATGCCGGGGCCGGTGTCCGCGACGCTGATGACCGCCGCGTATTTGTCACGAGTGACCGCGACGGTCACTTTTCCGTTCTCGGGGGTGAATTTGAAGGCGTTCGACAGCAGGTTGCGCACGAGCATCGACAGCAGCGACGCGTCCGCGGTGAAAAACAGGTCTTCGTCGGCGTCGAGCCCGATGTCGATATCCTTTTTCTCCCAGATATGCTCGAACAGCAGCAGCTCGCGGCTCATGAACTCCGCAGCGTTCAGCTTTTCGGGCTTCAGCGCCACGCGGCTGTTTTCGAGCTTGTTTATATTGAGTATGTCGGTTATCATCCCCGCCAGGCGGAACGAGGCGTCCGCCGCGTTTTTGGCGTATTTTTCCCTCGCTTCGTCCATGAGCCCCGGCTGGCAAAGTACCGTGCAGCTGTTCTGTATGACCGCGAGCGGCGCCTTTAATTCGTGCGAGACGTTCGCGATGAAGTCCTGCCGCAGGGTCTCTATGCCCGACAGCTCGGCGGTCATCGCGTTGATGTTCGCGCAGATGGCGTCGAACTCGTTGCGGTAGCTTTTTTTCTTTCTCCTGACCGGCAGACGGACCGAGAAATCGCCCTGACCTATCCGTTTCGTCGCGTCGAGTATCTTCATGACGGGGTTCTTGACCGTCAGTCGGCGCAGGGTCAGGGTGACCGCGCTGTAGCTGAGGCTGAGGGCGAGGAAGGTGACCGCGGTTATCAGCCACTTCGTGCTGTCCTTCAGCTCGTCGCCCATGTTCGCGCTCAGCCAGCCGAACACGAGCAGCGCGAAAAACACCGACACCGCCGTCATTATGAATATGGACACGGCTATGGCGGGCGAGAAAAGACCGTAACCGAACTTCCCGACTTTTTTGCGGTCCTTCATGCCGTTTCCTCCCGCAGTATGACCGCCTTGTATCCGAGTCCGCGGACGGTCCTTATCTCAAAACCGTCGCAGTCCTTCGTCTTGTCGCGTATCTTTGTGATGTAGACGTCGACGGAGCGAAGCGTCGATTCGGAGGAATCGTCCCAGAAGCGTTCCATCAGCGCGCCGCGCGTGAAGACCTTGTCGGGGTAGGAGAGCAGGAAAAACAGGATGTCGAACTCCCTCTTCGTCAGCGGGAGCTCCTCGCCGCCGGCGGAGGCCTCGCGGTTCGTGCCGTCGAGCGTCAGATCGCCGACGGTTATCCTCATTTCGCGGTTTATCCCCGCCCGGCGAAGCAGCGCGTTTATATGCCACAGCATCTCGTTGAGATCGACGGGCTTGGTCAGATAGTCGTCTATCCCCAGGGAATAACCGCGCTCCTTGAACGAGAGGTCGTCCAGGGCGGTAAGCAGGATTATAGGCAGCTTCGGGTCGCACGAGCGCAGCGTTTCCGCGACGCGGAAGCCGTCCTCGCCGGGCAGCATGACGTCCGATACGACTATGTCGTATGAATTTCGCTCCATCAGCGCGTAGGCGTCCTCGGCGCAGGTCACGCCGTCGGTCTCGACGCCGTTGCTGCCGAGAAAAAAGCTAACGGTGTCGTTGAGAGCGGAATCGTCCTCTATAAGCAATAATCTTGGCATTGTGCCTCTCCGGTAACATAGAGATGGAAGTAGGACGGGATGAAAGGATTATCGCATATTTTTTCCGAAAAGTCAATTTGTCGCTTACGGCAGGGGAGTAAGGTAGCAGATAGCAGTTAGTAGTTAGTAGCTATTTGGGGACTATTATCGCGGATTGTAAATGGACTATTCCCGAAATACCGTATAGTGATAGTATAATAATAATTTTTTAGAGTAATACTTATTTTGGGGACTACACAATTAATCAATTGTATGGTATAATAATAAACAAATAGTAACTGGGTGAAGAATATGTATGATTCAATATCATTGTTTTCTGGCGCCATGGGTTTGGATCTTGGACTAGAAAAAGCAGGTATTAATATTAGGTTGTGTCAAGATTTTGACTCGTCATGTTATGAAACCATGCTAAAGAATGGCAAACCGGCTATGACTGGCGATATTCGTAATATATCAGCATCCGAAATTCTGGATCGAGCAAAACTAGAAAGGGGAGAAGCGTTTATTCTTTGTGGCGGTCCTCCTTGTCAACCATTTTCAACCGCGGGAAAAAGGCAAGGTATCAATGATCCTCGAGGCTCTCTATTTATGGATTATGTTCGTATGGTTGACGAAACAAGGCCTCGTTTTTTTGTATTTGAAAATGTTAAAGGACTTACCAGTATAGCAGTTGACAAAGATGGAAAGCCTGGCGGTGTTTTAGAAATCATTCTTTCTGAGTTTAAAAGAATCGGTTACAAAAGTGTATATGGAGTACTTGATGCGGTGCAATTTGGTGTGCCTCAATTTAGGGAAAGACTGGTTATTCTTGGAAGTCGTGACAACGAAGACATTTTTCTTCCTGCTCCTACACATTTTATGAAACACCAGCTCCCGCAAATGCAATGGCGAACGATAGGTGAAACAATCAAAGACTTGGAAGATAATCCCGGATTATGTACGCATTTCTCTGAAGAACGCCTTTCATATTTGAGGATGATTCCAGAGGGTGGTAACTGGAGAGATTTGCCTGTTGAATTGCAGCCGAAAGCTATGGGCGGTGCTTGGAAAAGCGGTGGAGGAAAAGTGGGTTTTTATAGGCGTCTGTCTTATTCTCAACCCTCGCCTACGCTTGTGACCTCGCCTGTGCAAAAAGCAACAATGATGTGTCATCCGACGAAGGATAGACCGCTTTCTATTAAAGAATACTCACGAATTCAACAGTTTCCAGAAGATTGGATTATATCAGGAACAATAACAAATCAGTATAAACAGATAGGTAATGCTGTTCCGGTTGGACTGGCGGAAGCTGTGGGAAAAGCACTTATTGCAACAGCAACAGGAAAAGCGGAAGTCGTAACGAAAAGAATAAGAGGGACTTCAGTTCATAAGATTGTTAATTTTTGAGGTGATATAATATGGCTATTAACAAATCCAGTATTGATCAAGAAGCAGTTGAGAAGGCGATTGCTTCTGCATTAGAGGATTTTTATAATTCTCTTCTGAAGAAAATCGATGAGATCAATATCACGGATTTAATGACACGAAAAAACCCATATCTCTACCGGGCGAAAGCAATACAAAGTGCTGCTGAAATCGTTGAAAGCGTACTGTCGGCTACAGTTTCCAGTAGTGAAGAAACGATTTTTGGAACCTGTTTTTTTGAACCGTTGGCTATTGCTGTAAGTGGAGGGGATAAGTCTTTAGCAGAGGGCATAGATGTAATAGTTTCGGATAAGGAAAACAATACTATATATGCGATTGCTGTTAAAAGCGGAACGAAAGTATTTAATGCAGACAGTAAAAAAAAGCAAGAAGAGAATTTCAATGCTGCAGCAAAGCTTGCTAAACAAGCAAAAGCGAGTTATCAACCGATAATCGGGTACAGTTATGGCAAAAAGCGTACAACAGGAAGAGGCAAACCGAAGATTTACAGAGAAATAGCCGGTCAGGATTTTTGGCAAGAGCTTACTGGTGACCCCGAGTTTTATTTGAAAATAATAAAATATATGGGAAAACAACCGGAACTGTATTTGGAGAAATATCGAGAGAGCTACAACAAGGCAAGTAACCGTTTGGTTAAGCAGTTTACGGAGGTTTTCTGTGACGATGATGGGTGTATATGCTGGGAAAAGCTTGTTAGATTCAATAGCGGTTATGACGAACCGCGAAAAACAAATGTGGATCATAAGAATGGAGTTTTTTTCTTTACTTTTGAATAAAAAAGGTAGAAAACGGCCGCAATGAAGCAAGCATTTTGTTTCCATATCCTAATCGAAATGTTGAATCTCAAAGGGATATACTATACTTTTGGATTTCGAGTATTCTCTCTTGTTTTTTGCCTTTCGCGTTAAAATGCGAAAAAGTTACAATGAGGCGGTAATATGAAAGAAGAGTTCAAGGGGATTTTTTCCGCGCTGCTGACGGCATTCGGCAAGGACGGCGATTTCTGCGAGGAAGCGCAGCGCGATATGATGAGGTACGAGCGCACGACCGGGATAGCGGGCTTCTACGTCGGCGGCAGCACGGGCGAGGCGTTCCTGCTCTCGCCGGAGGAACGGGAAAGGCTCTACACGGTCTGCGCAGAGGAGCTCGGGGACAAAACTGGCATAGCGCATATCGGCGCCCTCTCCACCCGCGAAGCAGTGCGCTGGGCGAAGCTCTGCGAGTCGCTCGGCTATAAGGCGGTGAGCAGCGTCACGCCGTTCTACTACAAATTCTCGACGGACGAAATGATCGGCTACTACCGCGCGATAGCCGACGCCGTCGACGTGCCGGTGCTGCTTTACCATATCCCCGTCCTCACCGGCGGCGGCTATGAACGCCGTCTTTTCGACGAGCTGCTTCGCGACGGACGCGTCCTGGGCGTGAAATACACGAGCAGCGATTATTTCACGTTCGAGCGTCTGCGCCGCGAGTATCCGGACAAGATACTTTACAACGGATTCGACGAGACCTGTCTCTGCGGACTGGCGATGGGAGCGGACGGCGCGATTGGCTCGACCTACAACGTGCTCGGCGAAAGGTTCGTGAAGCTTTATTCGCTCGTCGAGGACGGCGACCTGAAGGCGGCGGCGCGGCTGCAGCACGGGCTCAACGACCTCATAGCCTTCCTGCTGAAGGCGGGCGACGTAAAGGCGGCGGTCAAATACGTGATGAAGGCGAAAAACGGCATCGACGCCGGGATCTGCCGCGCCCCCGGCGGCGACGTGCCCGAGGAATGGAAGAGAGAGTACGAAAGAGAGTACGCGGAGCGCTTCGCGCAGGGCAATTAGCGATCGTCAGCCGGCTGCGGGCGCGGCCCGCCGTTGATCGCGCTCTGTTTATTGCAAATCAAAAAAAACCTTTCTCCTGCCGGCAAAATGCCGTCGGGAGATTGCTTTTTTAAAGTAGATATAGTATAATTATCTTTCACCCGCACGGCGCACCGGATGCGCGCGGGATAACGGGAGGGCGTTTCGTATGCTTGATCTTTCCACTGCCGCCGAAAGAGCGGAGGAACTGCGCGGTCTTATAGAGAAATACACCCGTCAGTACTATGAGGAAAACGGGAGCGAGATCTCCGACTTCGAGTTCGACGCGCTCATGCGCGAGCTGCAGCAAATTGAGGATATCTACCCCGTGCTGCTCACGCCCGATTCCCCGACGCGGCGCGTCGGCGGCAGGGCGGACGCCGCCATGTTTTCCGAGGTCAGGCATGAGGTCGTCATGGAGAGCCTTCAGGACGCCTTTTCGTTCGACGAGCTGCGCGATTTCGACCGCCGCGTGAGAGAGACGGTGCCGGACGCCGTGTATTCGGTCGAACCGAAGATAGACGGTCTGTCCGTTTCTCTCGAATACCGCGACGGCGCGTTCGTCCGCGGCTCCACGAGGGGCGACGGCGCCGTCGGCGAGGACGTTACCGCGAATCTTCGCACCGTGCGCTCGATACCCTTGAAGCTCAAGGAGGCGGTGCCTTACCTCGAGGTGCGCGGCGAGGTCTATATGTCGCGCAGGTCGTTCGAGGAGACCGTCGCGGCGCAGGAGAACCGCGGCGAAAAGCCGTTCAAGAATCCGCGCAACGCCGCCGCCGGGAGCCTTCGCCAGAAGGACCCGAAGGTCACCGCCTCGCGAAAGCTCGACGTCTTCGTTTTCAACGTCCAGCAGGCGCGGGGGGTCCGGTTCGATTCGCACGTCGGCTCGCTCGACACTCTCGAGTCGTGGGGCCTCACGGTCATACCGTCGAGAAAGCTCGTTCCAAGTATAGAAGAAGCGATAGCCGAGGTCGAAAGGATAGGGAGCGAGCGCGGCTCGCTGCCGTTCGATATCGACGGCGCGGTCATCAAGCTCGATTCCATCGGGCGCCGCGCGGAGCTCGGCAGCACCGCGAAGTTCCCGAAATGGGCTATCGCCTACAAATACCCGCCGGAGGAGAAGGAATCAGTGCTCACCGGCGTGGAGATAAACGTTGGCAGGACGGGCGTGCTCACGCCCACCGCCGTTTTCGAGCCGGTCACGCTCGCCGGTACGACCGTCGGCAGGGCGACGCTGCACAACGGCGACCGCATAAAGGAGCTCGACATACACATAGGCGACACCGTGAAGATAAGAAAGGCGGGCGACATCATCCCCGAGATCTTCGGAGTCGCGAAACGCCGCGAGGGCGCCGCCCCCTATAATATGCCTGAATTCTGCCCGTCGTGCGGCTCGCGCGCCGTGCGCGAGGAGGGGGAATCGGCTCTCAGGTGCGTCAACCCCGACTGTCCGGCGCAGCTCGTGCGAAACCTCATACACTTCTGCTCCCGCGACGCCATGGACGTCGAGGGCATGGGCGACGCGCTTATAGGTACGCTCTGCGAAAAGAAGCTCATCCGCGACGCGGCGGACATTTACTCCCTTAAGACGTCCGACCTCGCGGAGCTTGAGCGTATGGGCGACAAGTCTGCGGCGAATATCACCGCCGCAGTCGAGCAGTCCAAGTCCCGCGGGCTCGCGAGGCTCGTCTACGCGCTGGGCATAAGACATATAGGCGTTAAGGCTGCCGCCCTGCTCGCGTCGCGCTTCGGCAGCATGGACGCCGTGATGGACGCGACCGCGGAGGAGATAGGCTCCATAGACGGCTTCGGCGCCGTCATGGCGGAGTCTGTAGCCGACTATTTCCGTCAGGAAACGGCGAGACGGCTCATCGAAAGGCTCGCCGAAGCGGGACTCGACATGACTGCCGAAAAGGCGCCCGAGGGCGGAGCGTTCGAGGGGATGACCTTCGTTCTGACCGGCACTCTGCCGGGCTTCACGCGCTCGGAAGCGGAGGCGGAGATAGTCCGCCGCGGCGGCAAGGCGTCGTCCTCCGTGTCGAAAAAGACGACCTACGTCCTCGCCGGGGAGAACGCCGGCAGCAAGCTCGACAAGGCGCAGGCTCTCGGCGTGACGGTCATTAACGAAGCCGAATTCAGAGAGATGCTGAAATGAGATCATTCGAGATAGGCGCGAACGACGCCGGTCAGCGGCTCGATAAATTCACCGCGAAGGCGGCGCCGCTGCTGCCGCAGTCGCTGATGTACAAATACATCAGGCTCAAGCGCAT
This sequence comes from Clostridia bacterium, assembly GCA_017443405.1. GTDB lineage: Bacteria > Bacillota > Clostridia > Oscillospirales > Acutalibacteraceae > RGIG2893. The sequence goes on from JAFRXS010000161.1 coordinate 9,023, forward strand.
AAAGGTCAACTCAAAGAGGGCGGAGATATCGACCCGTCTTTCGGCGGGCGACGTCGTGGATATGTACATAGACGACTCTTTCTTCGCTCCGCGTGAGGACAGGTACGACTTCATGACGGAGTCAAAGAATCTCGATGTCGCCTACGAGGACGGAAACATCCTCGTTCTCGACAAAAAGCCCGGACTGCTGTGTCACCCCGACGCGGGGCAGTATTCGGACACGCTTATAGGCAGGGTGAAAAGGTACCTATACGAAAAGGGCGAGTACGATCCCGCCGCCGAGAATTCGTTCGTTCCGGCTCTGGCTAACCGCATAGACCGCAACACAGGCGGTCTCGTGCTCGCGGCTAAGAACGCCGCGGCTCTTCGCGTCCTCAACGAGGCGATCAGAGTCAGGGACGTAAAAAAGCTGTATCTCTGCGTCACCGTCGGCGTCCCGAAAAAGAAAGAGGGGATACTGGCGGGCTACATCACCAAGGACGAAAAGAGCAATACCGTCAGCGTATCCGGCAAACGGGAGGACGGCGCGAAGACCGCGAAGCTGTCCTACCGCGTGCTCGATTCCAAAAACGGTCTGAGCCTCGTCGAGGTCGACCTTCTCACCGGCAGGACGCACCAGATACGCGCGCAGTTCGCGGGGGCGGGCACGCCGCTGCTCGGCGACGGCAAATACGGCAGGAACGAAGCGAACAAGGCCAACGGCGGCTACAGGAAACAACTGCTCTACTCGTACAGCCTGACTTTTCTTTTTGAAAAGACCGAGGCGGGACCTCTGTCTTATCTCGCGGGCAAAACCGTGACCGCGGGCGACGTCTGGTTCGTAAAAGCATTCAACGACGGCACTCTCAAGGGAGGCGGAGGGAGAAAAAATGGCTGAGATATACGGCGAATTCAAGGTGGATGACCACCGCGCCAGGCTCCGCGCGCAGTATGCCGAAAACGGCTTTGAATCCTTCAAGGACTACGAGCTGCTCGAGATGCTGCTTTTCTACGCCGTGCCCCGCCGCGACACGCAGCCCGCCGCGCGCAGGCTGCTCGCGCGTTTCGGCAGTATAGCGGGCGTGCTCTCCGCTTCGGACGAAGAGCTCCGCTCGGTCGAGGGCGTGGGCGAGGGCTCCGCGACGCTCATAAAGCTCGCCATGCGCCTTACCAAAAAGTATTTCGAGAGCGGCGAAAAAGACAGAGTCGCGGACCTCGACGGCGCGAGGACGGCTCTTTTCCCGTTCTTCGTCGGCGAAAAGAACGAGCGCGTCGCGATACTCTGCCTCGACAACAAGAACGAGGTCCTCAAAAAGGAGATAGTTTCCGAGGGCAGCGTTTCGTCCGTGTCGGCAAACCTCAGGCGCATCGCGGCTTCGGCTCTTGGCTCCAACGCCGCAGCGGTCATAATGGCGCACAATCACCCGGGCGGCGTGGCTTCGCCCTCGGCGGGCGACGTCGAAACGACCGAAAAGACCGCCTCCGTCCTCGGCGCGGTGGACGTCCGTCTGCTCGACCACCTCATTTTTTCCGGGACTGACTGCTTCTCTATGGCTGCCAACGAAAAGTTCCGGCATATCTTCGGCGGCTGATCTATTCTATCCTCTTACACGATAAGGACTCAAATGGACAGATTCATTCTTCACTCGGATTTCAAGCCCACGGGCGACCAGCCGCAGGCGATAGAAGCCCTGACGCGCGGCGTTCTCGAGGGCGACGACGCGCAGACGCTGCTCGGCGTCACCGGCTCGGGCAAGACGTTCACGATGGCGAACGTCATAGCGAACCTCAACAGGCCGGCGCTCGTGCTTTCCCACAACAAGACTCTGGCGGCGCAGCTCTGCTCGGAGTTCAGGGAGTTTTTCCCCGAAAACGCCGTCGAGTATTTCGTTTCGTACTACGACTATTATCAGCCCGAGGCGTATATACCTCAGAGCGATAAATACATAGAGAAGGACTCCGCGATCAACGAGGAGATAGACCGTCTGCGCCACAGCGCGACCTGCGCTCTCTCGGAGCGGCGCGACGTGATAATAGTGTCGTCCGTTTCGTGCATCTATTCCCTCGGCGACCCGGCGGAATACAGGGGGATGATGATCTCCCTGCGGCGCGGCATGCGGATGGACCGCGACGAGCTCATCGAAAAACTCGTTACGATACAGTACGAGCGCAACGACCTGAGCTTCTCGCGCAACAAGTTCCGCGTCCGCGGCGACACGGTCGAGATCTTCCCCGCCGCCTACGAGACCTCCGCGGTGCGCGTGGAGTTTTTCGGCGACGAGATAGACCGCATCTCCGAATTCGATCCGCTGACCGGTCACGTCAAAAACGACCTCGTCCACACCGCCGTCTATCCCGCGTCGCACTACGTCATCGGCAGGGAGAACCTCGAGCGCGCGATAGACGAGATGTTCGCGGAGATGCAGGAAAGGGTGGAGTATTTCAAGGAGCGCGGCAAGCTCATCGAGGCGCAGCGCATACAGGAGCGCACGATAAACGATATCGATATGCTCCGCGAAACGGGCTTCTGCAAGGGGATCGAAAACTATTCGCGCATAATGTCGGGGCGCAAGCCCGGCAGCGCGCCGTTCACCCTGCTCGACTTCTTCCCGAAGGACTTCATTCTGTTCGTCGACGAGAGCCACGTGACCGTGCCGCAGATACACGGCATGTACGGCGGCGACAGGTCGCGCAAGAAGAACCTGATAGACTACGGCTTCCGTCTGCCCTCCGCCTACGACAACAGGCCGCTGACCTTCGACGAGTTCTGCGAAAGGGTCGGTCAGAAGATATTCGTCAGCGCGACGCCCGGCGAATACGAGCGCTCGATCTCGGCGCAGACCGCAGAGCAGGTCATACGCCCGACGGGACTTCTCGACCCCGAGATACAGGTCAGGCCCACCGACGGGCAGATAGAGGACCTTATCTCCGAGATAAACGAGAATATCGGCAGGGGGGAGCGCACGCTCGTCACCGCACTGACGAAAAAGACCGCCGAGGACCTGTCGGAGTTCCTGACGAACTACGGTATAAAGACGCGCTACATGCACTACGACGTCGACACGATGGAGCGTATGGAGATAATCCGCGGTCTGCGGCTCGGCAATTTCGACGTCCTCGTCGGCATCAACCTTTTAAGAGAGGGTCTGGACATCCCCGAGGTCTCGCTCGTCGCGGTGCTCGACGCGGACAAGGAGGGCTTCCTTCGAAGCGCGACGTCGCTGATACAGACGGTCGGCAGGGCGGCGAGGAACGCCGGCGGAAGAGTCATCATGTACGCCGACGAGGTCACGCCGTCGATGGAAACGGCGATAACCGAAACGGAGCGCCGCCGCGCGATACAGCGGCAGTACAACGAGGAGCACGGCATAGTCCCGCAGACCATAAAGAAGGACGTCAGGGACGTGCTTGAGATATCGTCGAAGCCCGCCGGAGGCGGTAAGGGCGAAAAGAAGATGGGCAGACGGGAGCGCGAGGCTCTTATCGACAAGCTCACGAAAGAGATGCGCGCGAGCGCGAAGCTGCTCGATTTCGAGCACGCGGCGTACCTGCGCGACGAGATAGAAAAGCTGCGGCAGGGATGAACGGGAGGATATCATGGCACTGAAAACCATAAAGGTCACCGGCGCGAGGGTGCACAACCTCAAAAACGTGAACGTGACGCTGCCGAGGGATAAATTCGTCGTTTTTTCCGGTCTGTCGGGGAGCGGCAAGTCCTCGCTCGCGTTCGACACCATCTACGCCGAGGGGCAGAGAAGGTACATCGAGTCGCTCTCGTCCTACGCGAGGCAGTTCCTGGGGCAGATGGACAAGCCCGACGTCGATTCGATCGAGGGGCTTTCGCCCGCTATATCGATAGACCAGAAGACCACGTCCAAAAACCCGCGCTCGACCGTCGGCACGGTCACCGAGATATACGACTATTTAAGGCTGCTTTTCGCGAGGATAGGCGTGCCCCACTGCCCGGTCTGCGGCAGGGAGATAAGGCAGCAGACCGTCGACCAGATAGTCGACAGGATAATGACGCTGCCCGAAAAGACGAGGATACAGATAATGGCGCGCGTCGTCAACGCCCGAAAGGGCGAGCACGTCAAGGAGCTGGACCGCGCCCGCAAGGCGGGCTTCGTCCGCGCCCGCATAGACGGCAATATCTATGATCTTTCGGAAAGCATATTCCTTGAAAAGAACAAAAAACACACGATAGAGATCGTCGTGGACCGTCTTGTCGTGAATCCCGGCATAAACAGCCGTCTGACCGACTCGCTCGAGCTCGGACTCAAGCTCGGCGAGGGCTCGGTCATAGTCGACGCGGACACCGTCACGGACGACGGCTCCGCCGGCTGGAAGGTCACGCCCGACGGACATACCGAGATGTTTTTCTCGAAGAACTGGTCCTGCCCCGAGCACGGCTTCTCGCTCGACGAGCTGTCGCCGCGAATGTTCTCGTTCAACAGTCCGTTCGGCGCGTGCCCGACCTGCGGGGGACTGAGCTTCTTCATGAAGGTCGACCCCGACAAGATCGTGCCAAACGCGAACCTCACGATACTCGAGGGCGCGATACGCGCTCCGGGCTGGACCATCCTTGAGGAGGGCACGATAGCCCGCATGTACTACGAGGGACTTGCCGATAAATACGGCTTCTCGCTCAAGGTCCCGTTCAGGGAGATACCCGAGCAGGCTGTCAAGGCGCTGTTCTACGGCACGGGTACGGAAAAGCTCAGGATGAAGCGCACCGGCGCCTACGGCAGCGGCGTCTACGAACGCGAGTTCGAGGGCCTCGTCACCAATCTCGAGCGCCGCTACAAGGAGTCCGCGAGCGAATGGTCGCGCTGGGAGATAGAACAGTACATGTCGACCTCCCCCTGCCCGACCTGCCACGGAGCGAGACTCAAGGAGGACGTTCTCGCGGTCACGGTCTGCGGGAAGAACATCGACGAGATCGTCAATATGTCGATCAGGGGCTGCCTCGCCTTTTTCGACGGTCTCAGGCTCTCCGACAGGGACGCCCTTATCGCCGACCAGGTCGTCAAGGAGATAAAGTCGAGACTCGGCTTCCTTTGCAACGTCGGGCTCGAATACCTCACGATGGCGCGCTCGGCGGGCACGCTCTCCGGCGGAGAGAGCCAGCGCATAAGGCTCGCCTCGCAGATCGGCTCCGGGCTCACGGGCGTTCTGTACATCCTCGACGAGCCGTCGATAGGTCTTCACGCCCGAGACAACGGCAAGCTCATCGAAACGCTCAAACGCCTGCGCGACCTCGGCAACACGGTCATAGTGGTCGAGCACGACATAGCGACGATGCTCGCTGCGGACTATATAGTCGATATCGGTCCCGGCGCGGGCGTGCACGGCGGCGAGCTGGTGTATTCCGGCTCCCTCGAAGGCATCAAGAAGTGCCGCGCCTCCGTGACGGGGCAGTATCTCAGCGGTAAAAAGACCGTTCCCACGCCCGCGAAACGCCGCAAGGGCAACGGCAAAAAGCTCACCCTCATCGGCGCGCGCGAAAACAACCTCAAAAACATGACCGTCGAGTTCCCCCTGGGCAAGTTCATCTGCGTGACGGGCGTGTCCGGCAGCGGCAAGTCTACTCTCGTCAACGACATACTCGGCAATATACTCGCGAACGAGCTCAACGGCGCGAAACGCCGCCCGGGCGCCTACGACAGGCTCGAGGGCACGGGCGAGCTCGACAAGCTGATAATAATCGACCAGAGCCCGATAGGCAGGACGCCGCGCTCCAATCCGGCGACCTACACCGGCGTGTTCACGGACATCCGCAACCTTTTCGCTCAGACGACGGACTCCAAGGTACGCGGCTACAACGCCGGACGCTTCTCGTTCAACGTAGCGGGCGGCAGATGCGAGGCCTGCCACGGCGACGGAATAGTCAAGATCGAGATGAACTTCCTGTCCGACGTTTACATCCCCTGCGAGGTCTGCCACGGCGCGAGGTACAACCGCGAGACGCTCGACGTCAGATACCGCGGCAAAAACATCTCCGAGGTGCTCAATATGACGGCTGCGGAAGCGGTGGATTTCTTCTCCGCGGTGCCCAAGATATCGCGCAAGCTCGCGACGCTCTGCGACGTCGGGCTCAGCTATATCAAGCTCGGTCAGTCCGCGACCACGCTTTCGGGCGGCGAGGCGCAGAGGGTCAAGCTCGCGTCGGAGCTCAACAAGATAGCCACCGGCAGGACGGTCTATATCCTCGACGAGCCGACGACGGGACTCCACACCGACGACGTGCGGCAGCTCATCGACGTCCTGCAGAGGCTCACGGACGCGGGCAACACCGTCATCGTCATCGAGCACGACCTCGACGTGATAAAGGCTGCGGACTGGATAATCGACCTCGGTCCCGAGGGAGGCGACGGCGGAGGCGAGGTCGTCGCCGTCGGCACGCCGGAGGACGTCGCGCAGAACGAAAGGTCCTATACCGGCCAATATCTGAAGCTCGCGCTCGACTGGAACAAAAAACACGACGGAGGGGAACAATGATGAACACATTGCCTTTCGGCATAACGGGAGTGCGCGCGGGTATCGGCGAGGACAGCTACACCATGCGGCGCGGCTCGTTCACCTTTAAAGAAAAGAAGCTCTTTTCCGTCGCTCTGAGAGCGGGGGAGCCGGACGGCGGGACCGTCCCTCTTATAAACGGAGGGGAAACGTATCTCTACGCCCGCGTCAGGACCGAGGAAAAGGACGGAAAGGGAGAGATAGACGTCGAATTCACTCCCGCGCCGGGGCATGAGGACATAAACCGGCTCAGCTTCTTCATCCCCGCAGAGGAAGGCGAGGCGGTATGGGGCTGCGGGGAGACCTTCGCGGCTTTCGACCTGCGCGGCAAAAAACAGCGC
>JAFRXS010000162.1 GCA_017443405.1 Clostridia bacterium
GAAGCACGAGTTGACGATCACGGTGGCGGATATGAAATCCGGCAACTACGAGGACGCAATCATCCGTCTTGAGAGCCGCGTCGGTTCCTCTATGATGAGCGACGTCTGCCGTGGCTTGATCGGTATCCTTCGCGGCGACGACAACCGGATGTATTGGGCGTCTCTTTCCCTCAAGTTCAACGATACCGCCCGCCAGCAGCTCAGGCTCAAAGCGCAGAAAGTGCCGAGAAAGGTTAAACGTCTTTCGATGTGCCTGCTTCTGTGCTTTATGCTCATATATATCGTCGTCATCCTGGAGCAAATTATGACGAGTATAGGCGTTTTGTTTATGTAGGAAGGAGCGTGAGAGTTTGATAAGAAAACTGATAAAAAACAGAAACGGAGAAGGCTACGTCGATATGTGCGTGGGCGTCATCGTTTTCGTCATGATCCTCGTTATCGCCATCAACATTTTCAGCTTCATCACCCTGCGCATCGAAATGGATCAGATCGCCGACGAAATCCTTGAAGCGTCAACCTACAGCGGATGCTTCGGGGACGACTCGCAGGACGCTTATGAGCGGATGCTCGACGAGTATTACGATTTCGATCTCAATTTCGGCGCTGACGAATATTTCAATTCGGTCTACAGAAGAGTCCAGCTCGGACACGTGATGTGGGTAGAGGTATCCGTTACGACGAATATCAAAGGTCTCGGCGTATTCGAGATTCCCGTAACGCTGACGGTTCACCGCTCGGGTCTTTCGCAGAAGTATTGGAAGTAGGTGATCGAATGTTAGAAAACAAGCGCGGGGAAGGATATGTGCAGGTCTGCGTTCTCATTATCGTGATCTGCATGATTCTCTCCGTTTTCGTCACCTTCGCCGGCGCGGTCAACGTCGTCTGGCTTACAAAAAGAAACTCGCAGACCGTACTGGAAAGCTATCTTATGAAAAACTCCATCGAGATCTACAATTCGATCAAACAGGGAAACAACGACGCCGATTCATTGAATTCTGGTGCGTTTATCTCCGATCTCTCGGACTTTTGCACATTTGTCAAAGTCGGCGGATATTACTATCATAGAGACGAAAACGGGCGGAATGAATACTATATCTCAAAACCGACCGTGGGATTCACGGAAACGGGAAAACTGAGATTGTACATGAGCTACGACCTGTACGTTCCGATCTGCTTTGACAATATAACGATCAGTACGGCAAAGATTCCGATCACAGTAAAAATCGACCTCGAAGAGAGGTATTAGGGAGGATTGAAAGAATGAAGCAAATGAAAAAGAAAACGACTTACGTCATTATCACCGTTATCGCCGCCGTCGTAACTGTCGCGGCGATCTGCGTTTTCGCGTTATCGGGCGAAAAATCGTCTGTACCGCAGGTACCCGATACGGAAACAACTCCACCGGACGTGGTTGTAACCGGTATCGAAATCGATGATCCGGAGCCGACGGAAACAGACGGCAACGGATTTGACTCCGCTCCGATTACGGATGAGCCGACGAACGAACCCGATAAGGGAGAAGAGCTGACGATTCCCGATGAGCCCGCGCCTACCGTTCCGGTGCCGAGCATTACACTCGAGCCCGCAAGCGACCCGGTCGAGCCGGTAACGGAGAAAACGCCATCCGACGACAAGAACCCTGAGGAGACCGGAGGAATCGTGATCGGCGGCGAGCCCGAACCGTATGACTGCGGAACGCCTGGGCATCACTGCGACGGACCGGAGACCCACGCATATATTCTCAATCTTGAAAATGAAGGGTGTCCATACTGTGGGAAGCACGACTGTCCGAGCTTTTACGCCGTGGACGAATGGGGCAACACCTGCTACACGCCGGGCAAATGCCCGAACTACGACGTTCACAAGGACCCCGTGTACTACTGCCAGGAATGCGGCAAAAAGTGCGGCAACGGCAGTAACGGAACCTGCGTTCAGTTCGTAACCGCCTGCAGCTGCCCGATTTGCGGCGAGCACGTCGATTCGTGGACCTGTCACACCTGCAAAAACTGAAAAATGAATATGGGCATAAAGAAGACCTGACAGAAAATGCCGGGTCTTTCATTTTGCCCGGAAAGGATGAAAATGAAGAATAAGATCATTAAATTGTTCTCATTACTTCTTGTTCTGATCACGGCTGTTTCCGTCGCTGCGGTTCCCGTATTCGCACTTGAATGGGACGGCAGCTCGCATGGAGGCGGCGGTCACGGGACGGACGCCGGACCGAACGGATACGCGATCCGATACACGGACAACCGGAATCTGCTCGGATACCGCTTCAGCGTTATCGATAAAAACGGAGCGAACAAGGTATCGAAGGTGATCGACGTGTTCCGCAAGACGGCAAACGCTCCCTACGGAGATCAGGCGTGCAATTACGACTGTAAGTTTACGGTGAAATATAACAAGAAGCAGCTGATAGACAATCAGAACGGGAACTTTTCTACGAGCAAGAACAATATAAACTGCTACAGGGAAGACGATATGAACTTTGCCTCCGAGCTGCCGACACCCGACGGGATGCAGACGTGGCAGAACAATACGACCAATCTGAACAGGATTCTGTCAACGCTCGGCGCCGGTTCAATTTCCTCTCTGAAAAACGGAGACAAAATACTTGTTGAGCCCATTTACGACGTGCGGCTTGAGAGTGTCTATCACGCGCTGACTGTGACGGAGATCGCCATATACGGCAAGCATATTCTCGGCGCGACAAGCAACGGCGGAGCGAGCAGCACCTCGGAGAGCTGGGGCTTCATATCGAGCTACGTCAACAAGTATTACCCGAACTCCCTGTTTACGCCGGACGGACAGGGACTGTGGGAAGGAGTAAGCGCCGCGGCGAGCCGTCTGACGTTTTACGACATCATAAACAAAGGGTACGGCGTCGGTATCGCCTATACCGAAACAAGAAGCGACTTTTCTCCGTCGCTATCCGTAAAGGAATGCCGCGCGTACAAAGGGAGCTTCGCAACAAAGAGTTATCATTACGGCACAAGCACCGGCAGCACCTTCGCGTACTGGATTTACGTGAAAAACTATCCGAAATCGGGCGATACGATCTTTTTCTCGGTCTATTTCCCGAAGGAGACCGAAAACTGTTACGTCAGACAGACGGTATGGATCGACGGAACTCAGGTCGGGTCGCGAACCGGTTATACAAACGATTTTGAATGGTATGACGTCAAAACGAGCAGCATGACCGTCGCCGCGTCGAAAGCCTATTATACGGTCAAGGCCCGCGTAGACTGGATCGATACGAACGGTACAGTCAAGAAAACGGGAGCCGAAAAGACCTTCTATATCCCCGTCAAACCCGTCGTAACGCGTGAAAAAGTTTCCGCGTACAACGTGGAGGGGGCGGTTCAGGCGTACAGCGGCTCTGCGGGTTCTTCCGGCAAACTGTATTTCGGTCAGAAGGTCACGTTCCAATATAAGTACGGAGCGACAACGACTTGGGTGTCCTACAATAACGTCAGAGCGACGGCTTACAGATGGACCGGCTCGTTATGGACGAAGATCTATACCGCCTCTGCAAGCGGCGAAGACGTGAGTCAGAACAAAGTCGGACTGAGCAAGACGACCTCCTATACGAAAAACAGCAGTATCGGAGCCTATACGATTCCGCTTCCGGAAAAAGAGAGCTCGGGCATATACAGGCTCCAGTTCTATATGACGACGGCGTGGTCGAGCGATACCGCGCATACGTTTGAAAGCAGCACGTACTATATCCCCGTAGTCAAGCCTGACGTTGTGCTCGATGATATCCGTCTTGTGAACAGCGACGGAAACTACGCAGACCCCGATCATCTGACCGTCAACGAAACGCTGAGCGTCAGGTACGTGTATAAGAACAACACGGACTGTACGGTGTACGTCAAGGGATATAACGACGACAAATCACAGATTCCCGGCGTCTTTGC
>JAFRXS010000163.1 GCA_017443405.1 Clostridia bacterium
CGGGGAAAGCTACGATATCGCCGTATCCTACATACAGGGGCAGACCGCGCGGTTCGTTGCCGATAACGTAAAAGCGGACAGGAAGATAGTGTTCTACCACGGCAGCACGGACGCCCGGCACGATCTTCACGAGGCGGTCTTCCCGTGTTATGACAGGATAGTCGCGGTCAACGAGGGCTGCGCGCGGATACTCGGCGAGCTTTACCCCTCGCAGGCAGATAAAATCACGTTCATCGAGAATTTCGTCGACCCGGACGAAGTGCGCGAAAAGGCGAAAGAATATGAACCACCGCGCCACGAAGGGAAGACCGTTCTTTGCTCCTGCGGACGTTTCACCGAAGAAAAGGGCTTCGATTTAGCTCTCGAAGCCGCCGCGGAGCTCAAAAATAATAAAATGCCGTTCGTCTGGTATTTCATCGGCGACGGAAAGCTCCGGGGCGATCTCGAAAAGCAAAGGGACGCTCTCGGCCTCACGGACGGGATCGTCTTCACAGGCATGCTCGAAAACCCCTACACGTATATCGCCGGCTGCGATATCTACGTACAGCCGTCATACGAGGAATCTCAGGGCCTTGCCGCTGCGGAAGCGCAGATACTCCTCCGTCCCGTCGCCGCGACGGACACGGTCGGCGCAAGGTCGATGATACGCGACGGCGAAACCGGGCTTATATCAAGGACCGACGCGGCGTCCCTCGCGGGCGCGATCATAAAACTGCACGAAGACCGCGGTCTTTACGAAAAGATCGTCAACGATCTCAAAAACGTCGATCACAAAGAAAAGGAAGAGGTCTTCCGCGCCGCGTGGCGCGATTTGCTGAGCTTCGACCGAGGATAAGCTAATGGAATTCAGCGTCATCGTTCCGGTATACAACTCGGAAAAATACCTGCAAGAATGCGTCGGCTCCGTTTTGGAGCAAAGCTTCGGCGACTTCGAGATGATCATCGTCGACGACGGCTCCGGCGCCGATTGCGCCGCGGCCTGCGACGATATCGCGAAGCTATCCTCCGATATCCGGGTGATACATCGAAAGAACGCCGGTCAGCTCTACGCGCGTCTTGCAGGAGTTGATGCAGCTAAGGGAGAATACTGCGTCTTTCTCGACGCGGACGACACTCTCCTGCCCGACTGCTTGAAAACACTTTCCGAAGCGGCGAAAAGGCACCGCAAGCCGGATATGCTCGTCTACGGCTTTTACTACGACGCGGAGGGCTCCCCTCCCAGGGCGTCCGCTTTGCTTTTCGACGGCGAGCGCGAATTCGCCGGAAGCGAAAAAACGGAGCTTTACCGGCTTTTCTTCACAGGCACCGGGCTCAACAGCATCTGGACGAAAGCCGTCGGGCGCGAGGTCTTTGACCGTCTGACGGAAGACCTCTCACCTTACCGCGCCCTGCGCTGCTCGGAGGACAGACTTATGTCGATGCTTCTGACGGAAGCTTCGGACGCCGTCGTTTATCTTCCGGAGCGTCTGTACTCCTACCGAGTCGCTCCCGGGAGCTTCACAAGGCGGTATACGCCCGACGCAGTCGGGAGGTTCGACACGCGCGCGCTTTATCCGTTCGAGCGGGAGTTCATAAAGCGGCACGGGATATCGTCGCCCGATGAAGTATCGCGGCTGAACGCGTCATACGTTTCTCAGGCTCTTTACGTCTTTGAAAGCTTTTATACGAATATGCCGGACAAAAGCGACAGAAAAAAGCTTCTCGCTTACCCATGGCAGACGCTCATCCCCGACGAAGCGGCGGACTACGAGAACAACAGCCTGCTCAACGAAACGCAGAAAAAGCTGTTCGGCATGATTTTAAAGAAAGATTATGCGGGGATAGAACTGCATTTTATCAAAAAAAAGCTCAGAAAAGCCGCAAAAAAGCTCAAAAACGGGCGGTAAACGATGAAAAAACGAAGCGTACTGTTCATAAACGATTCTCTCAGCGGCGGCAGCGGAGTTTTCCGGTCGCTGGCGCAAACGCTGCAGAATATCCCTTACGAAAAATACGACGTCACGCTGTTCATCCTCCCCGGCGGCGACACCGCTTCCCCGCCCGACGGGGCTTTGCCGGATGAAGTAAAGCTTATCAAAGGCGAAGACGGCGTTCATTATTACCGCCGTCCGACGGTAGCCGCGACTCACGCACTGTCAAAGGTTTTCTCGGCTCTTAAGATCAAAAAGGCGGCGGCGTTCTTTAAGAAGCTATCGCGCGGGCGCGTCCGCGCGCTGCGCAGCAGATATCCCGCGAAAGCATATTTCAGCGATACAGTCTTTGACGCGGCGGTCGCCTACACCGTCCCCGGCTGCGCCCCGGTGCTCAAACACGTAAAAGCGCACAGGAAATACGCCGTTTTTCACAGCAGTCAGGCGTCTTTTTTCCCCGACGAAACAAAGGACGCTCTGCGCCTGTTCGACGGTATGATCGCCGTCAACGACGGCGTTCGGCAGGTGCTCGCGGAGACATATCCCCGTTTCTCGGACAAGATCGGCGTCATCACAAATTACGTGAACGCCGGGGATATACTCAAAGCCGCCGCGGCGAAGCCGTCGCCCTATAATGAGGACAAACCGGTCATTTGCAGCTGCGGCAGGCTCAGCCGCGAAAAGGGCTTCGACCTTGCCGTCGGCGCGGCGAAGATATTAAAGGACCGCGGTCTTGACTTTATCTGGTATTTCGTAGGCGACGGCGAAGACCGTGAGAAGATCGAACATCTGATACGCGTTAACACTCTTGAGGACCGTATCATCTTGACCGGCTACGCCGAAGACCCGTACGGCCATATCGGCGGCTGCGACGTCTACGTTCAGCCGTCGTACGAGGAAGCCCAGCCCCTCGCGCTTCTCGAAGCGGCGGTCCTCGGCAGGACGGTCGTTTCAACGGAAACCGTCGGCGGAAAATACATACTGAAAGGCGGCAGCCTCGGCGTCCTCACGCCGGTATCCGCCGCGGGGCTCGCGGACGGCATCGAACCGCTGCTGCGCGACGCCGCTCTCAGAGAAGCGAAACGGTTCGTATATTCGCCGGAGGATAACATGAAAGACAGGGCATCGTTCGCGGCGGCATGGGACCGTCTGCTTTCGGGACAGGAGTAAATCATGCCTCTCGTATCATTTCTTATGAGCAATTACAATACCCCGCCGGCGTACCTGCGCAGGGCTCTTGACAGTATGCTCGCGCAGACGCTCACGGACTTCGAAGCGGTCGTCATAAACGACGGCGTCAAGGACGAGTCCTACGAGCTGCTTCTCGAATACGCCGAAAAGGACGGCCGTATCCGTATAATCGAGAATGAAACGAATCTCGGTCTTCCCGTGTCGCTGAACAAGGGTATCGACGCCTGCCGCGGCAAATACATCGCCCGGATGGACACGGACGATATCTGCCTGCCCGACAGACTCGAAAAGCAGGTCGAATACATGGAGAGCCACCCGGACGTCATGTTCGCCGGGGCGTGGGCGGACGCCTTCGCGGATAATGAAAACGAGATTGCCTATTCCTGGAAAACTGTTATGTGCCCGATTGAGGAATACAGGATACGTCTTCTGTTCAACAACTCTCCTCTGTTGCCTCATCCGACCGTCATTTTCCGCCGCGATTTTCTAAACGACAACTCTCTCAGATACTCGGAAGACCCGCATAATCGCTACACCGAGGATTATGAGATGTGGACGCGGTGCGCCGATCGCGGCAAAGCCGGCATACTGGAGAGCGTTGTCCTGAAATACAGAGACACGGAAACGCAAAGCCGCATTACCGTCAGGCACAGCGATGACATGGACAATAGTTACCGCTATACCCAACAGGAACTGATGCGCCGTCTAAACATAGAAATGACAGACGAGGAAGCGACCATCAACAAAGATCTTCTCAGCGGCGTCAAGCCTTACGATTTAAGATATAAGCATTGGATGGACAAGCTTATTTCGCAAAACGGAAAGCTGAAAATCTACGATCAGGCAACGCTCAAACGCCTGCTTCATAAAGTCTGGTACAGAACTGTCGCTCACGCCATATCGCGCAAAAAGACGTTCAGGCGCAGGCTGCGCTGCTTCCTTACAGCCTATACCTGCGATATGCCGCGTCTCGCGGTCCTCATGATAAGAAGAAAGCTCGGTATCGCGAAAAATGACTAAACAGGAACTGGAAAACATCATCGCCGCGGAAAAAACGCTGTATCTCGGCGACACGAAAGCGCAGTTAAAGGCAAAACGCCGTTCGCTGCATCCGAGATATATGATCTGGCGTTATCTGTACTGTTTCAGAATGTGCGGGTATTATCGAGAGAAGCGCAAAAACGCCTGCTCGATCATCGAAAAACGCATGGCGAAATACCTGTTCAGATACTATGACCGCAAAAGGAATAAAGCCGGGCAGCGCGCGGGAGTCGAGATAGGGCTCAACAGCCGTATCGGAGCCTGCGTCGATATCTGGCACGGCGGCGTGGTAATAAACGGTTCGCTCGGCGACCGCTGCGTCCTGCACGGCGGCAACGTCATAGGCAACAAGGGCTTCGGGAGAGAGAACGAAACTCCCGTACTCGGCAGCGGAGTCGAGGTCGGCGCGGGCGCCGTTCTTATCGGAGCCGTCCGCATAGCGGACAACTGCCGCATAGGCGCGGGCGCGGTCGTCGTGAGCTCCTTCGACGAGCCCGGCTGCGTCATAGCGGGAGTACCCGCCACCGAAATATAACAAAGAAACCTCATTACGGAGGACTGAAATGTCGGAAGAACACTGGGATATAGTCATCCGGGCGGATGACAGAAAGTCGAAAGCGGACTGGAAGGGCCTCAAAAAGAGCAAGGACCTGATCTTCTTGTGGGTCCGCCGCAATTTCGTTTCAAGGTATAAGCAGACCGTTCTCGGTCCCGCTTGGGCGATAATACAGCCGTTTTTCACAACGATCGTGTTTTCCCTTGTTTTCGGGAAAATCGCCGGTCTCGGCGCGGAGGGAGTTCCCGATTTCATATTCTACCTGAGCGGCACCATAATCTGGACTCTGTTCGCGAACTGTCTTACGCAAAACTCATCGACTTTCGTCGCCAACGCAGGCATAATGGGCAAGGTTTATTTCCCGCGCCTCGTCATGCCGATAGCGACCGGTCTTTCGCAGTTCATAACCTTCGGCATACAGTTCGCGTTTATGATAATCTTCATCGTCTTCTTCGTTGTATCCGGCAGCAACGTGCATCCGAATATCTTTATCCTGTTCCTGCCTCTGCTGCTCGTTCAGACCGCGGTGCTCGGCACGGGACTGGGGATCATCATTTCGTCGCTGACCACGAAATACCGCGACCTTACGATGGCCGTAGGCTTTTTCGTGTCGATGAGGCAGTACGCTTCGCCTATAGCCTACGATATGTTCAGCCGCCGCTCTTTGGCGGAGAAACATCTGGTGTATTATTTCTATATGCTCAACCCGATCACGCCGGTCATCAATATGTTCCGGTACGCGTTTATCGGAACGGGAGAGATCGACTGGTTGTTCTACGGCGTCAGCCTGATAACCACGGCTGCTGTCGCGGTCATCGGAATAAGGATGTTCAGCCGCGTCGAGCGGACGTTTATGGACACGGTATGAGGGAGGCGGATACGATGAACGACATAGCCATCAAGATTTCCCACGTCAGCAAGGAGTACCGCCTCGGCATGATAGGCGGCGCTACACTCAGGGGAGAGCTGCAGTCGCGCTTCGCCAGGCTCAGGGGCAAGGAAGACCCGAACCTCAAGATAGGAGCAAAGGCGCACGAAAAAAACGAGCGTTTCCTCGCGCTTGACGACGTTTCGCTCGAAATAAAAAAAGGCGAACGCGTCGGTATAATCGGTCATAACGGCGCCGGGAAATCCACTCTTTTAAAGCTCATTTGCCGCGTCACCGCGCCGACAAAGGGCGAGATATACATGAACGGCAGGGTCACCTCGATGCTCGAGGTCGGCACGGGCTTCCATGGTGAGCTTTCCGGCAAGGAGAACGTATATCTCAACGGCGCGATACTCGGTCTGTCAAAAGCCGAGATAGACAAGATATACGACAAGATAGTCGAATTCTCCGAGGTCGGTAAGTTCATCGACACGCCGGTCAAGAGATACTCCAGCGGCATGAACGTCAAGCTCGGCTTCTCTGTCGCCGCGCACCTCAACAGCGAGATAATGATAATGGACGAGGTACTCGCGGTCGGCGATATGGCGTTCCAGAAAAAATGCATCGAGCGCATGAAACTCGCCGCTGAGGACGAGGGCAGGACGATACTCTACGTCAGCCACAATATGGCAACTGTCAGAAAACTATGCGACAGAGTTATAGTTTTGTCACACGGAAAGGTCATTTTTGACGGTCCCACTGCAGAGGGTATAGATATATATATCAACAACGGCAGAGTATTAGACGATATATTCGATTATTCGGATTATATCAGAAGATCGTGGTTGGAAGCTGAAAATATTCGGATACAATCGATTACGCCGTTTTACAGGAATACGCCTTATGAAACAGTATATAACTGTGGTGATCCTGTTCAGATCAGATACATTCTGCACTTGAAACAACGCGCGGAAAAGATTGTCGTGCTTTTGGAGATCATTGACGAGTTTGATGTTCCCGTCGGAGCGATACCGCTAACCGGATTATCCGCGGACGCCGGTACTTGTGAATTCAACGCCGAATATGACTTCAGCAGTCTGCTGCCCGGCAAATACGGAACAAGATTTACCGTATACACAGAACTCGGAATCAATAAACTGCAAATGGAGGACAATGTTGTCGGGTATTCTTTTGAATTATTAAGCGATGAGCATTCCGGGAATACACTCTGGAACAAATCCGCCATCGGCAGCGTAAAAATCAGTGAGGCGAAACTGAAAGAGACTGAAATATGAATTATTCACTGAATGATAAAATAACGATATTAGTCAATTCATGCGACAGCTATTCGGATCTGTGGATACCTTTTTTCACTCTGCTGAAAAAGCACTTTGCCGCCACCGATATCCGCATAATATTAAATACCGAATCAGAGGACTTCAGTTTTGACGGATTGAGTATTGACTGCGTCCATCCCGAGGACAGAAACGATCCGTACGGCAAACGTATTATGAACGCGATAAAACAGGTCAGGACGCCGTATGTTTTCCCCTTGCTGGATGATTTCTTTTTGAGACGGGACGTGGATATAAACCGACTGAATGAGATTATCCGCTGGATGGATAATGATAAAAGTATAGTTTATTTTAACGCTCTGAATATTTCCACATTTACGGACCATGAAGTCGATAAATATCCGGGGTTTAAGAGGCTTCCGAACGGAAACACATATACGCTTAATATGCAGGCAGCGGTATGGAGAACGGAAAAATATCTTTATTACTGGCGCCCCGATGTTTCCCCGTGGGATTGGGAGGAGTTTACAAACCTTATCGCGGCCAGGAATAAGCGCGACAAGTTCTATTGTGTGACCGATACTGATAAATCCTTTTGCTGTTACGGCTTTGATCTTAAGGGAATGGGCGTGCATCGCGGAAAGTGGGTCAAAGATGATGTTGTTCCCCTTTTTAAGAAAGAAGGTATAGACGTCGATTTCTCAAGGCGGGGTTTTCTCAGCTATGACGAAAAACCAACCACGGATATGGGTCTGAGAGATTCCCTTAAAACGATTGAACCCTCCAACGAACTGATCGATCGGTGTCTCGATCCCGCCGACAGACTCAAATACGCGGTATTTGTCAGGACAAACAAGGTCATGGGAATATCGAGATATTCGCCCGCTATACTGTATATAAAATATTCACTCGCCAAAGAACGAAAGAGCTTTATAAAAAGAAATAATATCAGGCAAAAGTTGACATCCATTATGAAATGAGGAGTTTTATGGCTGAAGTCTCAATAATAGTTCCGGTTTATAATGTTGAGGAGTATCTGCGCCGATGCATAGAGAGCATTATAGGTCAGACATTTCGGGACTTTGATTTAATTTTGGTCGATGACGGCTCAACCGACGCAAGCGGTTTAATATGTGATGAGTATACTGAAAAATACCCCTTTGTAAAGACGATACATCTGGTTAACAGCGGACAAGCCAAAGCGCGAAACGTCGGCATTGAAAATTCACGATCGGAGTGGATAATGTTTGTTGACAGCGATGACGTCATTCATCCCAAGACGCTGGAATATCTCTATTCCGCCGCGAACGAACGCGGCTCCAGGATATGCGCCTGTTTCCGCGATGAAACCGATTTAATACCGGACACATTTGCCGATGTTGAGTACAGCAGCCAAAGCTTTACCGCTGACGAGGCTTTTCTGCTGAAGCTTTATAATTCCGACTCCGGATTTAAAAGCATTTTTTGGATCGTTTATGCGAAAATAATCAAAAGGGAGATAGTGGAATCCTGTTTATTCGCTGAAGGTCGGATCTATGAGGATAACGCGCTGACCTGCAAATGGCTTATCGCTGCCGGAACCGTGTCTGTCGTTCCTGAATATATGTATTATTATCGAAATAATCCCAACGGTACGATGAACCAGCGCATATCCGAAAAAAAACTGGATTATATCTGGGCATTGGGCGAACTGCTCTCTTTTTTCAAATCCTTAGGATATGACGAGATGCGCGGCGCGATAGCCAGGGAATACATATTTACATCTCTCTGGATTTCGGAACAAGTCAAAACAGAATTAAACAATCCCCTTCTTGCCCGGAAACTTATTCATGACGCAGTCAGGGTAAACCGAGATAATTCCGATTGTCTTAACCTTTCGGAAAGTGAAAAGCGAAAACTGTTTAAAGCGGCACATCCTTTAATTCATAAAATCAAAAAACATTTAACCACACAATGATCCGAAAAATCTTCCATCAAAGACAGAATAAAAAAATCGAACAAAAGCTTTGAATGGGTGCAGTTATGGAATACGAAGAAAATGTGCTGCGAAAGCTGCAAAATACCGAGTTGGAGATCCTTATTGAGATTGACAGAGTTTGCAGAAAACACCGTATACGATACATGCTCACCGGCGGAACATTACTCGGCGCGGTCAGGCATAAAGGATTTATACCATGGGATGATGATATAGATATCATTATGCCGATTCGCGATTTTTACAGATTTTGTGACGTCTGCAAGCTTGAATTGTCCGAAAGATTCTTCCTGCAGACGATACTGACGGATAACTTTTATCATTTTTGGGCTAAAATCAGAAAAAACAATACCTTGATGGAAGAATCCGATTACCCCTTTGAAATACATCAGGGAATTTGGGTAGATATTTTCCCGATCATAGGTGTGGATGATTCGCCTGAGAAAATAAAGAAAATCAAAGACAAAATGATTGATTTCATACAGTTCATGATTGAATGTCGCAGCTCAGGTCCGTTTAAAAGAATGTCTTTTGATGGGATATTGCGTTTCATCCCCAAAAAAATACAGCATTTTCTTGTCAGAAAGCGATTTCGGCTGTTTCTTAAAAAGGTTTTTCTCAGTATTCCGAAGCCGATCTTGTTTTGTATCCAGGAAGTCAAGCTGAAGCGTTTGTTTGATTCGGTTAAGGATGCCGGGATGTGGTGCTATATCGCCGGCGATGATTTTGAAATAGACGCGAGATATCCTTCAGAAATAATAGATGACACGACAGAGCTGGAGTTTGAGGGTAAGCTCTTTCCCGTCCCGTCGAATTATGATCTATATCTTACAATGCTATACGGCGATTACATGACTCCTCCGCCGATAAATGAGCGAAAAGGCGGTGTGCATTTTGTGACTCGTCTGGATTTCGGGGACGTTGATCAATAAAAACGCCCCGGATTCAGCCGATTACAATCCTATAAGCAATACGTAAGGAACGGGATCGCTCATATGCAGAAAACGGTATGATACAGACGACCGTCCGGAGAAAAACTGAAAATGATTCCGGAATGATCTGCTGACTTCGGGGCGGCGGAAATCCCCTGTCCGAAAACGCGAAAGAGCGTATAAATATACGGCGAAAGCAACGCCCCGATCATATAATGATCGATTATACCGAAAGCAGTTGTGATTTCATCTCGGTCGGCAAGCCGAAAGAGGCGTTCGACGCGGAGAAACGGGGTTTGGCTCCCGTTCACGCCGGGGCCCGATATCATTACAGATACGGCGGGACGTATTATTCAGACGTTTAATCGGTTAAGGGCGCCGACCCGCTGCTGACTCTTTATGCGTTCGCGCAATCTCCGGGACAACGGCTAAGTCGCGCTCGATCTGTTCAAAGCGGCTCATCCGCTGCCGCGCAGGATCAAAAAATAGATATTACACTATGGGGTGATAAGTTTAATGAGTGCCATACAACGAGAAGACCGGATAATATGGCTTGATAAGCTCCGGGTGACAGCCTGCCTTATGGTAATCGCACTGCACGTCGCCGATCTCTTCTTTACTGTCGGCGAGCCTGTCGGTTCATACCGCTGGAACACAGGCAACGTCATATCCTCCCTGACCCGCTGCGCCATACCGCTGTTCGTCATGATAAGCGGCTCGCTGTTCCTTGACCCGAGAAAAGAGATAGGACTTAAAACGCTTTACGGGAGATACATACTCAGGATTGCGACCGCCTTTATATTCTGGTCGGGGCTTTACGCGGCGCTGCAGTATTCTCAGGGCATACGGGTGCGGACCGTGGTCCGTGATTTCGTGACGGGCGGCGTGCATCTTTGGTTCCTTTATATGATCGTCGGGATGTATATCGTTACTCCCCTTCTCAGAAAGATCGCGAATTCAAAAAACACAAGGGTATATTTCCTCGCGCTCTGGATCGCGACTACCGTCCTGTATAATACGCTCCGCGCCTTCTTCTCCATTCTTTCTCCGAGGGTGACACCCTGGCTGGATACTGCCGCCGCGGAATCCGATCTGTATCTGGCGTACGGCTACACGGGATTTTTCGTACTTGGGTGGTACCTGCGCGAAAAGGAATTGACAAAAACCGTCAGACGCGTCATCTACGCGCTCGGGATACTTGGCGCCGCGTTTACCGTTGCCGCAACTCACTTCTTTTCAAAAAGGAACGGTATACTCGACAACACGTTCTACAATAATATGACCGTCGGCATAACGCTGCAGGCAGTCGCTCTCTTCGTGTTCTTCAAATACAACGTAAAGAACGCGAAGAGCGGAAGAACCGCGAAGGCGTTTGCCAAAGCCTCGTCGTGCGTGTTCGGAACATATCTTGTCCATCAACTGTTTGTGAACAATTTCGATAGGTTATTCGGCTTCGGTCTCAACTCGTTCGATCCGATACTCTCCTTCCTCGCCGTATTCTGTATCGTGACCGTCTGCTCTGCCGCCGTATCGTACGTGTTCAACCTTATCCCCGGAGTCAAAAAGTATCTGGTTTAAGCGAGAAGAATGATACCGAAAATAATACACTACTGCTGGGTGGGCGGGGCTCCCCTGCCCGAAAGCGCGAAGAAGTGCATAAAAAGCTGGCGCAAATACTGCCCCGACTACGAGATAATCGAGTGGAACGAGAGCAACTACGATTTTACCTCCGTCGACTACATGAAAGAGGCGTACGAGGCGAAAAAATGGGGCTTCGTTCCCGATTACGCGCGGCTCGACATCGTTTACACTCACGGCGGGATATACCTTGACACCGACGTAGAGATCGTCAAAAGCTTCGACCCGCTGCTTTCTCTGTCCGCGTTCGCGGGCTTCCAGGAGGGCGGCGAGGTCGCGCTCGGTCTGGGATTCGGGGCTGAAGCCGGCTCACCCGTCATCAAAAAGCTGATGGACAGCTACGCGGGGCGTCATTTCATCAGCGCCGGCGGCGAGCCGGACCTGACCCCGTCGCCGAGGCTCAACACCGCGACGCTCGTAAAGGAATACGGTCTCAGACTGGACGGGACGTTTCAGGAACTTGACGGGATAACGGTCTTCCCTGCCGATTATTTCTGTCCGAAATCTTTTGAAGACGGCATCGTAAGAAAAACAAAGAACACGTACTCGATCCATCACTTTGACGCTTCGTGGTACACCGAAAAGCAAAACATAGAAAAACAGCAACGGTGGGAATATCTGCAGGCGCAGGAGGAACGAGAAAGAAGACGCGAACGCAAGCTGCGCAACCGCAGGATATTCGGCGGTTTTTTCAGAAAGATATTCGGCGACAAGGGTTGGGAGAAGCTGAAACGTTTCCTTTTCGGGAGGCGCTGATATATGATACCGAAAAAGATACACTACTGCTGGGTAGGCGGGGCTCCCCTGCCCGAAAGCGCGAAAAAGTGCATAAAAAGCTGGCGCAAATACTGCCCCGATTACGAGATTATCGAGTGGAACGAGAGCAAATACGATTTTACCTCCTCCGACTACATGAAAGAGGCGTACGAGGCGAAGAAATGGGGCTTCGTTCCCGATTACGCGAGACTCGACATCGTTTACACTCACGGCGGTATATACCTTGACACCGACGTAGAGATCGTCAAAAGCTTCGACCCGCTGCTTTCTCTGTCCGCATTCGCGGGCTTCCAGGAGGGCGGCGAGGTCGCGCTCGGTCTGGGCTTCGGGGCTGAAGCGGGCTCACCCGTCATAAAAAAGCTGATGGACAGCTACGCGGGGCGTCATTTCATCAGTGCCGGCGGCGAGCCGGACCTGACTCCGTCGCCGAGGCTCAACACCGCGACGCTTGTGAAGGAATACGGCGTCAGGCAGGACGGAACGCTTCAGGAATTTGACGGGATGACCGTTTTCCCCGTCGATTATTTCTGCCCAAAATCCTTTTACGACGGCATAGTCCGCAAGACGGAAAACACCTATTCCATACACCATTACGACGCGTCGTGGTTCAGCGACGAAACGAAAAAGCGTCTCATCGAAAGCCGCAAACACAAACAAAAGCGCGAACGCAAGCTGCGCCGGCGGAAGATCATCGGCGGAGCGATCAGGAAGACGGTCGGCGACGCGCGCTGGGAAAAAATAAAAAAACACATTCTCGGTCAGAGGTAAAGCCATGAGTGAATTTACGGGAAAAACTTTGCTTATCGTCGGCGGGACCGGCTCGTTCGGCAACGCCGTTCTAAACAGGTATCTCAAGACGGATATCGGAGAGATACGCGTCTTTTCAAGGGATGAGAAGAAGCAGGACGATATGCGTCATCTGTTCCAGGAAAAAATGCCCGAACACGTAGGAAAGATCCGCTTTTTCATCGGAGACGTGAGGGATCCGTCCTCGGTAAAGGGCGTCATGCACGGAGTGGATCACATCTTCCACGCGGCGGCGCTAAAACAGGTGCCGTCCTGCGAATTCTTCCCGATGGAAGCGCTCAAGACGAACGTCATCGGTCTCGACAACGTCCTTAACGCCGCTATCGACGAGGGCGTGAAGTCCGTGGTCTGCCTCTCGACCGATAAAGCCGCGTACCCGATAAACGCGATGGGCGTCACAAAGGCGCTCGCCGAGCGCGTCGCGACCGCGAGGTCGAGGACGGTGCCGGAGGATAAAACCAAGATCTGCTGCACGCGCTACGGCAACGTCATGTGCAGCCGCGGCTCGGTCATCCCGCTGTGGATAGACCAGATAAAGAACGGTCAGCCGGTGACCGTGACGAACCCCGATATGACGCGTTTCATCATGTCGCTCGAGGAAGCGGTCACGCTCGTCGAATTCGCATTTCTGAACGGCCACACAGGTGATATACTCGTTCAGAAGGCCCCCGCCTGCACGATACTGACGCTGGCAAAGGCCGTCTGCCGTCTGTTCGGCGCGGATGAGGGCAGGATCAAGAATATCGGCATACGCCACGGCGAGAAGATGGCGGAAACGCTCCTGACGAACGAGGAATGCGCGCGGGCGGAGGACCTCGGCGGATTTTACCGCGTCCCGTCGGACAACCGCACGCTCAATTACGACAATTTCTTCTCGAAGGGCGACTCGCAGCGCAACGTCCTGACGGAATACACGAGCGACAATACCACGAGACTCGACGTCGACGCGGTGATCGAAAAGCTGCTCGCCCTGCCGTATATCCGCGAACAGCTTGAAGACAGGTCATGAACGACCGGCAAACAGATCTGCTGCGGCTGCTCAAGGGGTCCCTTTTCGGCGGAGGCGCCGCCGGTCTCTCATGCGACCCGGCCGCCCTTCTGAGCGAAGCGCAGCGTCACGGAGTGCTGCTGCTCGCCGTGAACGACGCGGACCCGTCTTTGTTCCCGGACGACCTGAGGCGGGAGCTCTCGCACAGCGTAAAAAGGGCGCTTGAGAGAGACCTGCGCATCGGCAACGCGCACGTGATGCTCAGCAATCTGCTCGAGTCGGAAGGCATCGGACATACTCTCATAAAAGGGCTCGCGAGCGCGGTTTGGTACCCTGCGCCCGAGCTGAGGCAGACCGGCGACGTCGATTTCTATGTCGCGCCCGAGGACGTCGAAAGGACTCAGGGATTCCTCGTGTCCCGCGGCTTCGAGCCGCTGAAGCTAAGCCACGGCGTTCACCGCGTATTCAAAAAGGACGGCTGCCGTTTCGAGCTGCATTTCAAGGTATCCGGACTGCCCTCCGGCGAAGCGGGAAAGGTCTGCGAGGGGCTTTTCGGCGATATGATCGAACGCTCACAGATAAAGGACACGCCCTTCGGCGCGGCGCGGATGCCGTCTGCCCTGCACCACGGGCTCGTCCTGCTGCTGCACACGGCGCACCACCTCACGAACAGCGGCGTAGGCCTCCGGCATCTCTGCGACTGGGCTGTGTTCGCTTCGGGGCTTTCCGGTGGCCGCGGTTTTCCGGAGGAATTCACGCAGGCGCTAAAAAAAACCGGTCTGCTCGGTTTCGCGCTTTGCCTCGACGACATCTGCGTAAGGTATCTGGGAGCGCCCGGTACTCTGCCGGTGACAGAGGATAAGGAGCTTTCCGACACGCTGCTTGACGATATGCTGTCCGGCGGCAACCTCGGCCAGGGCGACGGCTCGCTGAGCAAGCAGGCGTATTTCATCACATCGGGCAAAAAAGAACGCTCGCCTTTAAGCCGTTTTTTCAAGGTCATGACAGATATGGTATA